>JAQTZQ010000044.1 GCA_028687645.1 Rhodocyclaceae bacterium | reverse complement strand
TCCTCGCAAAACTCGTAAAAAATCCGGTCAAACTGCGAAAGATTCATTCCCAGACGACTGATCATATTGTTACTTTCTATCAATTTGAGTTCGCTGGCATCGACGGCACCGTCGGCCATCAGGGTCAACGCAACAATTCGAGCGGTGGCTTCGGGGCTGTTTTCGGTGTAACGACGCATGATTTTTCTCCTGGCTATTAGATGATCAGTGCCACAAAATTGCGGCGACGTGACTACTATGGCGACACACCAATATAAAATCCAGTTAAACAAATTTACGTTAATCATTTATAGAAACTTATATGCCACGTCGTCGCATCACCTTTCGCCAGCTTGAGACATTTGCCACCGTGTCTCGCCTGCGCAGTTTCACCAAAGCCGCCGAAGCGCTGCACCTGACCCAGCCGGCCATTTCGATTCAGGTTCGGCAAATTTCTGAAACCCTCGGACTGCCGCTGTTTGAAACCAACGGACGCGAAATTGTGCTGACAGCTGCCGGTGAAGAACTGCAGAAGACAGTTCGCAGCCTCGACGACATCTGGAATCGCTTTGAGTCAGCGATCGATGAACTCAAGGGCTTAAAGCGCGGCAAACTGCGCGTTGCCCTGGTAACAACAGCCAAATACTTTTTGCCACGTATGCTGGGTGCCTTCTGCCAACGCTATCCGGAGATTGATATTGAACTGGAAATTGGCAATCGCGCCCAAATTATCGAACGCCTGCGCGGCAACCAGGACGATCTCTATGTCATGTCTTACCCACCGGACAACATCGAGATTACGCAATACCCCTTTCTCGACAACGAGTACGTCGTGATTGCGGCCGCCAGCCATTGGGCGGCAGGGCGAACTGTCACTCTGGCAGAACTGGCGAATGAGTCCTTTATCCTGCGCGAACCCGGCTCCGGCTCGCGCACCGTCATTGAAGAGCATTGGCGCAGCCAAGGATTACAGCCACGGATACGCCTGGCCTTGGCCAGCAATGAGGCAATTCGCGAACTGGTAGCAAGCGGTATGGGGCTATCAATACTTTCTCGCCACGCTTTGGGCGAACAGCCTGAGCGCGACGGTCTGGTACGACTCGTGGTTGAAGGTTTTCCACTAAAGCGAGCCTGGAATGTTGTACATCTGCGCAGCAAGATGCTATCGCTCCCGGCCCAAGCCTTCCTTGATCAGTTATTGCACAGCAATCGCCCGACGAATTAGCTGGCGAAGTCGCAGCGCAGCATGGCTGATAAATGCTGAGGTGCTGGAGTAAGTTTTTAGTCTGATTTTGCCCTTCGCAGGCATAGCCACAAGTTTTGCCTGCAGAACTGATTACTCACCAACCCCGGCAATATTCGATAAAGTTGATATACGTCAACTACACCAAAAGGACTATCGTGCTAACACAATTTATGCAATGATAGTTATGAGGGCTTTATCAGGGGGTAAAAATGCTATCAGGGGTTCAGGAAAAAAAGATGCGCGTCTTCCGCGGTGTTCTCACTGCGGGATGGCTCTTGTTAATAGTTTCACTTTTCTGGGATCCGATTACAGCCGACCTGACTCGGCCAGACAATTTGGCCAGTCCATTTCATTTGCAAGGCAAGACGGTTGAAGTTCAGGGCGAGGTTTTGGTCGAAACCCCATATCAAATGACCAACCGCATATTCTGGACCATGCTGATCCCGGTACTGCCGCTTTTTTTTCTCGTCGCCGGTCATGAAACCTGGCGTCGCATCTGCCCTTTATCCTTCGTCTCCCAGATCCCCCGCTATCTTGGCTGGAATCGCAAACGCTCCGTTTTGATTCGACGTAGTGGGCAGATTGAAAAGCAGATCGCACTGGTTCCCAGAGACAGCTGGTGGCGCAAGAATGTTTGGTATATCCAGTTTGGGCTACTCTTTTTGGCGCTAAACGCCCGAATTCTCTTCGTCAATTCGGATCGCACCGCCCTCGGCCTTTTTTTTATCGGGGTCATTATTGTGGCCTTGGCTGTCGGCTATTTCTGGGGCGGCAAAACCTGGTGCAACTACCTTTGTCCAATCGCCATCGTTCAAAAGATTTACACCGAACCACGCGGCTTACTCGAAAGCCAAGCCCATCTCAGCCGCCAAGGTGTATCTCAATCAATGTGCAGAACCACAACCCCCAACGGCGATGTAAGTATCTGCGTTGGCTGCACGCCAAACTGCCCCGACATTGACCTTGAAAAATCGTACTGGGAGGGTATTGAGGATCCCTCATTGCGCCATGTTTATTACGGCTTCTTTGGTTTGGTTGCCGGTTTCTACAGCTTCTACTATTTTTACTCCGGCAATTGGGACTATTACTTCTCAGGTGCCTGGACCCATGAAGCAGATCAGATCGGCAGTTTGTTCAAGCCGGGTCTATATATCGCCGGGCAAGCAATCGGCATTCCAAAAATCCTCTCCTCGCCGTTGATTCTGGCTATTTTTGTGGCTGGCTCCATCGCGCTAGGCAAAATTCTTGAGCACACCTATCGCTTCATCGTTAAAAGCATGAATTTGCCGCTAACGGAAGCTGAGATCATCGCTCGCTGCCTCTCTTTTTCAGCCTACGTTACGATCAATTATTTCTATCTCTTCGGCGGTAGACCGAATCTGATGTTGCTGCCCGGTGCCGCCTTGCGTTTTGTCGATATCGTCGTAGTTGCACTGACGACACTTTGGTTCTGGCAGGCTATTCAACGCAACCCAACCCGCTATCGGCGCGAAGGATTGGCGGCAAGTCTGCTCAAGCAGTTGCAGAGTTTGAAGATTGATATTTCAAAGTATCTTGAAGGTCGCAAACTGGAGGAGTTAAAGCCGGACGAGGTCTATGTGCTCGCCAAAACACTGCCCAGTTTCTCGCGGGAGCAACGTGTTCAGGCTTACCGGAATATTCTTGAGGAGACATTGCGCACCGGCAAAGCCGACTCCAGCGCCAGCTTGGAGTTGCTACGCGAGGTTCGGCTCGGCTTTGATATTTCGGATGACGAGCATCGGCAATTGGTACAGGAATTGGGGATTGAAGGTAACGATGGCATTCTTGATCCGGAAAAAGCCGCCAGCTTTGAAAACTGGATTCGTGCCGACAATTACCGCCGAATTATCGAACCAACGCTGCTTGCTCATCTTGATTCAGGTGACAAGCTTGAAGCGCTGTTGAGCAACCCGGAGGTCGAATCCTGCATACGCAAATATCGTGAGATCTACCAGATTTCAGAAATTGAGCATGCCGAAGTAATTTCAAGAATTACCGGTAGCGGTGGCATGATGTTCGAGCGAGCAAAACGCCATTTGGAAGCATTGGCAGAGGATGCAGCCCTTTGCTTCGGTCTCCACAGTAAAGCCCTTGAAGACCCTCAATGGCGGCAAATTTCCCGACTACTCGTCAGCAATACTCAAGCGCGAATGAGCGCTTACTGTATCCGGCTGTTCTCCATATTAATGACGCTTGGAAACACCACCGAAGCGCTCGCCATTGCGGCACGAATAAGTGAGCTACTTGGTGATCTGGTTGAAACGCCGCTTTCTCAGACTGTTTCCAGCGGTACCCGGATCACTTGGGAGGAATCGCTGGAACCCTCCTTGGTTACGTTGTTGCGAGGTGGTGGTGAGCAGGATTCAGCTGGCGTTTTGGGAAATTCAATACCGGCGTTTGCTGAGGTGCTGACGCGTGGAGCAGATCTCCCACAAAATCTGATTCGCGTGATCAAAGCAGGAGACCCGAATGTTGGCGCACTGGCACTAACCGGCATCACTTATCTTGATCTGGGTTTGGCCAAACAGGTCGCGCGTGATCTTGATCGCGGCATCAGTCAGGATCATTGGCTACTCGATGAAATAATCGATTCCCTGCTGGGCAATCCCGAAGGAAAGGCCGTCAGCACCGCCACCCAGATTTTTGCCGTTAATTTGGTCAAAACTAGCGGCGCCCATAAAAATTTTTATTTCTCCAAGGATTACATCACCTTTGGGCGCGCCACCGATAATGACGTAGTGATCGCCGGCGAGACAATTGCCCCGTATCACATGGCAGTCTGCATCGATGGCGACCGAGTCCAGATCAGAAAACGCGATCCTTTCGCCAAGATTTTCGTCCATGGAGAGCGTTTAGGTAGCGATACCGCCTACCTGGACGCACTGGCTCAAATTTCCTTCCTGCCGGCCGGGCAGCCTAGCCCGCATGTCGTTATTGAATGGACGCCACCCAATCCTTCTTACTCATTGGAGTCCTGCGATACCGTCACCAAACTACTCTGGCTTTCGCGGGCAAATATTTTCAAGAACCTCGAACTCAGTTCTCTTGCAGAAATTGCTGCATCGGTTGAAATTCGTCGTTATATGGAAGGCTCCTGGATATGCAAAACCGGCGATTTGCCCAGAGATGCCTTCCTTCTCCAAGCAGGTTCCGCAGATGTCGTGATCACTCGCGACGGCCAGGAAGTAACAATCGGGCAACTGCATGAAGGGGCAATTCTTGGTGAACTTGGCGTGATCACCGGGAAGCCGAGAGCTGCCTCCATCAGAATCACCTCTCCAGCAGCCCGTGTGTTGACCATTAGCGGGGAACGCTTGCGCTCTCTAATGGAAAGAAATGCGAGTGTTTCCATGAGCATACTTTCTGTCGTAGCTGGCTATGTCAAGAGCTAGTGTCGTGGTTCAAGCACCAAAGACCATGCACCTCCTCTCCAGTCGTCCTCGTTAAACATCCCTGAAATAAGGAATGATCATGTCAATTAACTCAACCGAAATCAATTCTCAAGCCACTTCACTGGCGCAGTTGCTATTTTCATTTTTTGTCTATGTCACCGACGCAGAAGATGGTTTGACGGCGCGCGAAGTCCAATGCTTGCAAGAATTACTCGATGACACCCAATGGTGCTCTGACGAAACTCTCTGTGCCGGGCTGGAGATGCTGCGCAACAACTATGGCAGCTACTGGAAGGATTACCAGAAAAAATTGATTCAGCGTGACTTGCCACAAATTAGTAGCAAACTGGACGAACTGCTGAGCAAACAAGTGGCACCGGAGAAAATCCTGCAATCCTGCCGCACGTTCGTTGAACGTCTGAGCAAAAATTCTTCGCCAACCCTCGTTCGCCTTGGTATCGCTGCGATGCCCGCAGCCAAGCTGAAAGCGCGCACGGCCCTTGAATCCTTGTTGAGTGACCAGAAAACCAAAACAGTCACCCAGGAAACGCAAACGTCGGTGGCTGACAAGCAAATTCCGGCGGCAACTGAAGCAACGCAGTCTCCTCCCCCATCGTGTTCTGACTTGTCTGTTTGGCCCTGCGCCACTTTGGCCCTGGCCCAGGAGAATCTGTGGAAACGTGGCCGCACCCCGGTACGCTGCGTTTCCGTCATTCCCGAGACGCATGACGTCAAGACTTTCGTTTTCCAGGCAATAGCCCCGGTGCTTTTTGCTTACAAGCCGGGGCAGTTTGCAACACTTGAACTCCCGATTGAAGGAAAAACTGTACGCCGCAGTTACACCATTTCATCATCTCCCTCACGCCCGCATGCCATATCAATTACCGTCAAGCGCGTTCCCGGAGGACTGGTTTCAAATTGGTTGCACGACAACATGCATGCCGGTTTCCAGTTTTCACTTTCTGGACCACATGGGGAATTTAATTGTTTTGACGCCCCAGCCGACAAGTTGTTATTGATTGCTGCCGGCAGTGGAATCACCCCGGTCATGTCAATGCTACGCTGGTTGGCAGATACATCCTCGAATGCGGATATTGTTTTTATCAACAATATCCGCACCCCTATCGATGTCATTTTTGAAAATGAATTCAAATACTTAGGCATGCGCCTTGGTGACAAACTCAAACTGGGCATCATTCCTGGCCTTGTTGCTCCGGGGCAATCCTGGAATGGCCCGGTTTGTCATTTCAGCGAGAGTTTGGTGAAAATGTTAGCCCCGGACTACGCCGAACGCGAGACCTTTGTCTGCGGCCCTCCCGGTTACATGGACATGGTACGCACCACGCTTGAGCGAATGGGCTATCCGTCTCACCGTTATCACCAGGAAAGTTTCGGCGGCGCTCCTGCTGCCGCCAAGCCTGCGCCACCTGCAGGTTCGGCTGCGAGTTCAACGGTGACTCCCAAGCCAACCACTCCGGCAGCAGCAACGCCTGTAAGTGCGACAACGCCCCCGGCAGTAGTGGCTGCGGCGCCCGCCAATTCAGCACAAAAGGTTGAATTAGTCTTTTCAGTCAGCGCCAAAACGGTTGCAACCACCACCGATGATTTTATTTTGGACGTCGCCGAAGAGCATGGTATTTCCATTCCAAACTCATGTCGCGCTGGAAATTGCGGCACTTGCAAGACCAAAAAGGTCGAAGGCACGGTCGAAATGGATGGCCAACAAGCTTTGAGTGAAGCAGATATTGAAGAGGGATTTGTTTTGGCGTGCGTCAGTCGAGCATGCTGTAGTCGTGTAGTAATAGAAGCCTAGCGGTACGTTTTAAAAAATAGTTCAGTTAGTTTGGACAGAACAGCAAACAGCTTTATTTGGTATTACAAAATTCGACAGGAGGTTCTCCCATGAACAGAAAATCAATGAAACTCATTATCCCGATAGCGCTGACAGGTTTGTTAGCCGGTTGTCTTGGTGATAGTGATGACGGTAGTACAACACCACCCCCAGTCACCGAACTGACGACGGATCAGAAAATTTCGGCACTGATCAAGACGAACGAACTCAAAGGAGATGCGATTGAATCTCTAGGCGGTGTTTTGGGCGCGCCGAAAATCCCCGCCATCGTTGGAGAAACCGATCCAACGCTGAGTGCCCGGGTTGAACTTGGCAAATTACTGTTCTTCTCGAAGGACATGAGTTTCAATAAGGATGTTGCTTGCGTTACCTGCCACCATCCGGTACTGGGTGGCGGAGATAATGTTGCCTTGCCGATTGGCGTAAACCCGAATGATCCCGACCTTTTTGGTCCAGGGCGTTTGCGGGTGCAAGCCGGTACTGGCGCCGCACCTGATCAGATTCCCCCGTTCACCTCCAACGGGATTGCCGGCAACCCCGCCATGCCGCGAAATTCGCCAACAGTTTTTGGGCTCGGCTTCTGGGATAAATCAATCACCTGGGATGGAACGGTGGTTAGCGAAAAAGGCACCAAAGGGCTGGCTGGTATCGACAGCCGTATCGTTGCACCAATTGATCTCCCCCCCGTCAGCTATGTTCCGGCGCTGGCACTGAGCGATATGGTTGGCGTCCGCGCTGATTTGGTCGCGAATTTCACGATCGATTACAGTGCAAAATTTGATAGCGGAATGTTGCTGAGTGCCGGTCACGGCATGTTCCCTGGTTCGGTTGCTCCCGCCATGCGTAGTAACGGCTTCCGCGCTGGTACCTGCGGAAACGATCCGACGGACAACCCGGCACCAAAATGCACCAACGGTGTAGGTGGGCCAAACGGTAACTACACCGATTTGGATATTCGCAAGATTATGGCAAACCGCTTCGCCACCGCCGCTTGGTCGCCCTATTTCACTGCCGCTTTTGGTAGTGCGACGCCAACCGCCAACAACATCTCCACAGCCGTTGCGACTTACGAGCGGACGCAAACATTTACGCAGACGCCGTGGCGTTCGTACGTGAAAGGCGATCTTGCCGCCCTGTCAGATAGCCAGAAACGGGGTGCCTTAGTGTTCTTCCAGAAGACCGCTGACGGTGGTGCCGATTGTGCGTCCTGCCATAAAGGTGACTTCTTTACGGATGAGGAAAACTACGTTCTGGCCATCCCCCAAATCGGTCGAGGGAAAGCGGACAAGAACTCCGACACCGACAACAATGACGATTGGGGACGAGGTCATGTTACCGGCCTGGAAGCTGACAAGTATGCTTACCGTGTTCCGACCCTGCTTAACATTGAAATGACCGGGCCCTACGGACATGATGGCGTCTATGACTCGCTGGAAGATATCACGCGTCACCACTTGAACGTAGAACAGTACGTGAATGCTTTCAACGCTGCGGTTGACAATGGAAGTCTGGCCAGCAAACTTCAAGCTGCCTATGGCTCTCCCATTGATTTCACCCGTGCGAAAGAGCATACCGCGCTGGCACTGAGCAAACTTAAGTCGCAACGTGCGGCCAATCAGGAAGCGATCAAGGATATCAACCTGACGGATACGCAGGTCAAAGACCTGGTCGAATTCATGAAAGCACTGACCGATCCTTGCACCAAGGATAAAACCTGTCTTGCCAAATGGGTTCCGCTCACTTCCGATACGCTCAAGGCTCCAGCTACCGCAGCCAGCCTGAATCTGATCTGCCCGAAAGACAAAACTGGAGCAAAGCTCATTCCGAATCAGTTGTGTCAGTAAGCAAATCTTGAAACCTGAGCGGCAGACTCTGGGTTATCCAGAGTCAAAAACTGGCAGAATTTAGTCGCCTAGTCGCTGTTCAAACAGGAACGCAATCCCCACCAGCCTCTGGCTGTGTGGGGATTTTTTCGCGCGGATGTGTGTGTATATTTTGGCTGGCCGTCAAAAAAGCATGATCGCCAGAATTTACTTGGAACCCTTTACGGCACCGGGTGGAATCTGGATATTGAAGCGTCCGGCATGACCGGCGACAGGCTTGGCAACCAGACGCAGATATTTTTCAAGGCGGGGACGGGCACTTTCAGTCAGGTCAATCACCCCGGCAAATCGGGCCGATTTCAATTCTTGCCCGGCCAGCAAGTCGCCGTGCAAAGTCATGACATCATTGGGACGGCTGGCGATTTTGGCGCTCAGCCCCTGCCCTTCCTGCCAGTTCCAGTGCAGCTCAATACTGCCCAACGGGAGGTTTTCAATCATGCTCGACGCCATCTTTTCCCAGACGACAAGGCCGGAAGCTTTAAGGCTGGCCGCGTAGTCCCACACCGCTTTGGTCTGGTCAAAATTCAGGTTGCCGCCCCAACTGGCGGTGGGCAACGCCAGTTTCTTTTGCGCGAGAATCATGTCCGCCGGCACTACAAACTGCTCCAGCGTCAGTTCAATTTGCGCAAAACCCGGCACCAGTCTTGCGCGCCCTGCACCCAGATGAACCTCAAGCGCTAGCGGCAACGCCAGTCGCCAGTCAATATCGTCGACCAGGCGCCAATCTCCCTGGCTCGGTGATTTGACATAGAACACGCCCTGCCCGCCCCACCAGGTACCGCTGACGCGTGCCAGACGACACTGGTTGGCACACAAGTCGTTGAGCAGATGGGCCAACCAGGCAGCCGGCGCTTGCCACAGCAACAGGCCGCTGAAAATCAGTACGGCCATCCAGCGCCAGCGTCTTGCCATCAAGGCTGACTCTGCGCCGGGGAGAATCTGGCCTCGATGTCTACTCCGCCAGCCGAGTTTGTCACCCGGCAACGGCTGAGAACCAGGCGAAAATCTTCATGAATGGCGGCGACCCATTTTAGCCACACCGAGAAATCGACTTTACCCTTCAGGCTTAATTCGCCGCCGGCATTCCATTCTGCAACGACCTCTTTGCCCAACTCAGGCAAACGCTGGGCGATTTCGCTGCGTACCGTGTCGGCGCGGGGTATACGCTGCTGCTCACGTCCAGCCTCCAGTTGTCGCCAGCGATCACGCAAGGCGTGAGCCTGTTCCACCTGCTCGGCGAGAACTGGCAACTGACGTTGCAGCAGGCGCCGGGCGTGCTCCAGCGACCACAAAGTCTGGCCGAGCAGTGCGCCGATAACGATCCAGGCCAGCCAACGCAAAGCGCGCTGCTCCTGCGGACTGCGTTGTTGCCAGACTGTTTGCCAATGTGCCTTGAGGCTGGCCGTCTTCGTCCCCATCGTCTCCTTCATCTGCCTCATCTGCCATTTCCCTCCGAGATTTCCAGATCAACACGGATGCCGGCAGCTTGCTTGGTTTCGGTAAGCACCGTGAGCTTCAGCCCCAGTTTGCGGCTGCGTTGCTTCAGCGCTTGCAAGTCTTGTTCACTCAATTCACCAGCGATCCGCAGGTGCGCTTTTTCAAAACTGAGTTCAGTAATGTTTGGCTGCTTTGCCGACAACTCGGCCAGCGCCTCCAGCAGGCGCAGAAAGTCGCCGGCACGTAGCTGTCCGGCTGCGTGCAATGCAGTATCCACCTGGCGCTGCATTTGTAGCAGCGGGTCGACCATGGCGCCCTGCGGCGAAACGATACGGAAGCTGGTTTCGATTTCCTGGCGATATTGTTTTGCCTGCCAACTCAGCCAACCCCACTGCAAGCTAGCCAGGAAGAAGATCAAAAGCGCAAATCCACTCGCCAGACGAAGCGCTATTTTTAACTCACGAGCCAGCGCCATCGGCGCGCGCGGCGGTGCCAGATCGCCATAAAGAAAGCCCGCCCCACCGGGTACAGTCAACGGCGTTTTTGCCTCAATAATTTGCAAGCGTCCGGCGCTCGTTTGTGCCAACTGCGCCTGGACTTCCGGCGTCGTGTGCTGCCCAGGCACCCAACACGGGAGCGGAAACGGCACACTCTCATGTGCCAGCGCATCCAGCCAGTCGCCAAGGCCGGCATCGTTATTGAGCGTCACAAAGCCGCCGGCGGGTAGCGGAAGAGTCAATTCATTGTCGATCAGTGCGGCAGTTTTGGCAGGCAGGCACAGACTCAGCGGCCAGGCACTGAGCGGAAGCAGCCCCAGCGATTTGAGCATCTCGCCAATGGCAGCCAGCCGCTGGCGTGAGATAACGCCAACGGTGGCGTTCTCGCCAGCGGCAGCAGCCTCTGGAAGTACGGCGAATTGGAGATTATTGGCATCATCAAGCAAGCTATCTTCGAGCGCCGCAGCAACCACTTCGGGCGAGCGTCCAAGCGCTGATTTGGGCAAGGCAACGGCGTGACCGGCAACCTGTTCACCGCAAAGTACAAGGTGGCAGGCCAGCGGCTCGTGCTGCGCCGGCGGATTGTTCGTGGCCTGCGCCTGGCCGGCTGAAGAGGCCGGAAGCGGCCAATGCGCCGGCTCGCTGCAGCCTTGCTGCAACAGTTGACCACGGGCATCGCGCAGGAGCCAGGAGCAGTCGCGCCGCTGCGCTGGCCAGTCGGAGGGAATAAACAAGGTGAGCGAAGGGTTCATTGCGTTGCCAGCCAGAGTATGCGGGGGCGGCCACCTTCCGCTGCGCGATACGTGAGGGCACGAACGCGACTGCGGCTGTTGCCGGTTTGAACTTGCATGTGAATCAAGAAATAGCGACTGCTGACACCTGCCGCAACCAGTAGCGGCGGCAGATTTTTTTCTGGCAGGCGATTCTGAAAATCGGCGATGTCACGGAAATATACGCCCTGGCGGGTACGCAGCAGCGCGGATGCCGAGGCCAGGCCAAGACCCGGTTGTATCGCAGCCAGCACCTCCGCCGGCGCGGTGTTGAGATTGACCGGCTGCAGTTCGGGCAAGACCGTGGCAAAAGGCGCCAGACGAGCGATCAGGCGCGGCGAATAGCCCTTCACGCGCGACAGGTTGCTTAGGTGTTCAAGCGGGCGATTGGCGCACTGAAGCGGTGGGTTCAGCGCATGATAGTAAGCGGCTTCGGCACCGGCTGCACGCGGGCTGTCATCGGCATCCAGCCAGTCGGCCAGGCTATCGGCCAGCGCCTCGGGCAGGCCCAGCAAACCAAGCAAACGCTGGTAAGCGGCCAGCGCCTGTTCGTCAACCAGGCCGTCGTTACGACGCAGATTGTTAAGATTGAAACGCCCCTGCAGGTCTTCAATGTAGCCTGTCACTTCACTTTCCTCACCGCGCATCGGCGGCAAAACTCGCGCCCAGTCCTCTTCCAGGGTATCGACCCGACTCAAGCGAGCATCGACCGCCAGCGCCACCCGCGCGTAATCGATCCCGGCCCGTGCCAGTTCGAGGGCTTGGGCCTTGTCGCGGGTCAGCGCCACCCGCTCAATCCAGTGATCGATTCGCCCGAGCAAAAACATGGCAGCACTGGCAGCCAGGGCAACGACCAGGATGGCGGTGATCAACGCGGCGCCACCTTGTTGCGGTCGACGCCGGAATTGGGGCATTTTTTCTCGGCTTGCCACCGATTCACTCAGCCGCCGGAACATCGAAAATCCTCTCCACCACACCGCCTTCGACCAAGGTCACGACCAGCCGCAGCGCCCGTGGCAACTGGCGAGCCATCGCTGTTGGCCAGTCAGCCAGCCAGTTGCCCTGATGGTCGAGGTAGCTAAGTTCCAGCTTGGCGACGCCATCCAGTAAGGCGTAACGGCGTGCCGGCAAGGCAGCATCGACCGAAGACCACAGCAGCAGCGACAATGTCCCGCCCCCGGCAGCATCTTCGCTAGTGCCTTTATCCCAGCGATAGCCAATGCGCTGCACATCGCCGTCACCGTTCCCCAGCCGGGAGAAGACCAGTTGCGCGCTCTCGGGGCGTTCATCCACCCAGCGCCGGGTCAGCCAGGCCGGCGTCTCCCGCCCATCACCGGTGCGCCCCGGCACAGCAAAAGCCTGGCGCACGTCGCGACCGATGCGGTCACTGGCGAGCGCAATCTCCTGCCAGCGCGCTGCCGTGCTGCTCAAACGCTCACTGGCATGACGCACATTATCCAGACCACGAAAACCGAGGACACCGATAATCGCCATCAGCGTCATGGCGAGCAGAATTTCGATCAGGGTAAAACCCCGGTGCGGGTACCTGATCATCATGGTGCGGCGAGATAGGTGACCAGGCGGGCAAGCACGGCATCGTCCTGCTCGGGACGAACAACGCGGACCTCCACCCGACGGAACTGCCGGTGCGGCGCCGGGGCGACCTGCATCTGCCAACGAAAGCGACTATCCCCCATGTTCGCCTCGCCGTTGCTCTCACCGACCGCTGGCCACTGGCGGCTTGCCCGCAGCAGCGCAATCTGGTTTTCGGCCACCCAGCCAGCCCATTGGCGCGCCCGTAACTCCCCCACGGTTTCGGTGCTCGTCAGCCCCGAGCGGATCGCTGCCGACAGGCCAATCGCCAGAATACTCAGGGCAATCAGAATTTCAAGCAGGGTGAAGCCACGCTCGGCGCGAGATGGATTCACGGTAAATTTTCCAACGAGTTGGCGGGAAACTCAGCCAGCGTAATGCTGCCGTTCGGCTGACCATCCAATTGCCAGCTACGACCCTGGCCCGAGATGCGCACACTGAAGAGCGGTGGCGTTCCCGCAAATACAATACGGCTACCCAAAGGCAAGCGCTGCCCCTCGCTTTCCAGGTAATCAACGGCCAGCCCTTCAGCCAGGATGGCCGTGTTTGTTTCCGACTGAAGCGGTGCCTGCCACTGCTCGCGCTCAAGCACCCAAAGCTTTGCCTCACGTTCGCCGATTTCCCAGGCATGCGGTTGCGCCTGGGCTTCTGCCCGCAAGGCCACCGTTTCGGCCAACGCCTGCCAGCCGCGCACGCTCGCCCGCCGCTGGCTGAGGCCACTATCCGGCAGGGTGAGCACGACCGAGGTGGCGAGCACGCCAACAATCACCATGGCGACCAGAATTTCGATCAGCGTAAAGCCGGAATTTCGATGCCTTGGCAAGGCCGGACTAGAGTAACCAGTTGCCGACATCGGCATCGGCGCCCTCACCACCGGCCACACCATCGGCTCCAAAACTGAAGACGTCGATTTCACCACGCAGGCCAGGATTGAGAAACTGGTAAGGCTTGCCCCACGGATCGAGTGGCAGTCGTTCGACATAACCACCATTTTTCCAGCCCTCCGGCACCGGCGGCAACTGCGGCTTGCTGACCAAAGCAGCGAGACCTTGTTCGGTCGTAGGGTAACGCCGGCTATCGAGGCGGTAAAGTTTGAGTGCCTGCATCAGGCTGGCAATATCCTGCTTGGCTGCCACCGCACGCGCTTCATCCGGGCGACTCATCACTTTGGGTACGACCAGGGCGGCCAGAATGCCGAGAATGACGACGACGACCATGATTTCGATCAGCGTGAAGCCACGCTGACGCTGGATGGGTTGAGTGCTTGGCATCGCTTTTAACATGCTTTCCCTAACGCAAAAGTTGGTTGATTTCGATAATCGGTTGCAGGATGGCGAGGACGATAATCAGCACCAGCACCCCCATGATCAGAATCAGCAAGGGCTCGAGCAGGCTCATGCTGAGCGCCAGGCGGTTGCTGACCTCGTCGGTTTGCTGGCGGGCGGTTTTTTCGAGCATTTCGTCGAGTCGACCGCTGGCCTCGCCGCTCGCCACCATATGCACCAGCAACGGCGGAAACATTTTGGCCTGAGCCAGCGCCCGATTCAAGGCCACGCCCTCGCGTACCTGCTCGCTGGCGCGCTGCAAGGCGCTCGCCACCGGCAGCAGCCAGACCACGGCGGCCCCGGCCTGTAGCGCAGTGAGTAGCGGAACGCCGCTACCGACCAAAATCGCCAGGGTTTGCGCCAGCCGCGCACTGTCCATCCCGAGCAGCAGACGGCCAATGAAGGGCAAGCGCATGAGCCGGCTGTGCCAGCGCCGGCGAAGCGCCTCGACTTTGAGCGCACGGCGCGCCGCCCAGAAGGCTACGACCGCCGCCGCCAGCAAAAATGGCCAGGTCAGACGCAAAAAATCGCTGACGGCGATCAAACCCCGGGTCAGCAGGGGCAGGGTTTGCTTGCCGCTCTGAAACACCGAAACCACCTGCGGCACGACATAGACCATCAGCGCGAGTATTACCGCGCCGGCAACCAGCACAACGAGCAGCGGGTACACCAAGGCTTGAATAATTTTTTGCCGCAGCGCGCCACTGCTTTCGAGGTTATCCGCCAAGCGCAGCATGACTTTATCGAGTTGCCCGCTTTGCTCACCGGCCGCGACCAGCGCGCAGTAGAGCGGGCTAAAGCATTGCGGAAAGAGCGCCAGCGCCCGGTGCAAGGAGTGACCGGCGAGCAATTCATCGCGGATCGCCGACAACAGGTGCCGGGTGCGGCCATCCTCACTTTGCTCGATCAACGCCGCCAGCGCGCGCTCAACGGGAATCCCGGCTTCCAGCAAGGTCGACCATTGGCGGGTGAGCAGCATCAGCTCGGTGTTGTTCAGGCGCTTGGGGCGCTCGCCGAGGCGTCCGTTTTTGCCCTCGCCTGTCGCCACCGCGACGTTGACCGCGAGCGCAATCAGCCCTTGCTGACGCAGCACGCCGCGCGCCTGGCGGCTGGTGTCGGCATCGACCACGCCCTGAATTTCGCGGCCTTCAAGATTGACCGCCCGGTAGCGGAAGGCAGTCATCGGCTAGTGCTTTCAGGCATGAGCATGAAGGGTGAACGGGCCATCAGTCGCGCGTCACGCGCAACAACTCTTCTAGCGAGGTTTCGCCGGCGGCCAGCCAGCGCAACCCGTCGTCGCGCAGCAAACGCAAGCTGCGCGCGCCGCGCTCGGGCTGCTGCGCGGCCAGGCGCAGCGCTGCCTCGTCAGTGCCTTGATGAATCAACTGCGCGATTGGCGCGTCGACTTCCAGCAACTCGTAAATGCCGATGCGCCCGAGATAGCCGCTCTGGGCACAATGTGCGCAGCCTACCGGGTGGTAGAGGGTGGTAATTTCTGGCCCGAGTCCGAGGCTCGGGTCGGCAGCTACGGCGCGCTTGCAATGCGGGCAAAGGCGGCGCACCAGGCGCTGGGCCAGCGCCCCGAGCAGGCTGGAGGCGAGTAAAAAGGGCTCGACGCCCATATCGGCAAGGCGGGTCGCCGCGCTGACCGCATCGTTGGTGTGCAGGGTGGCGAGCACCAGGTGGCCGGTCAGACTGGCTTGCACGGCAATCTGCGCGGTTTCGGCATCGCGGATTTCACCAATCATGACGACATCCGGGTCCTGGCGCAGGATGGCACGCAAGGCCTTGGCAAAATCGAGGTCGATGCGCGGATTGACCTGAATCTGGCCGATGCCGGCGAGTTCGTACTCGACTGGATCTTCGACCGTCATGATGTTCTGTTGCCGGGCGTCGAGGCGCGACAGCGCGGCATACAGCGTCGTCGTCTTGCCCGAGCCGGTCGGCCCGGTGACCAGCAAGATGCCGTGCGGCTGGCGAATCAGGTGATCGACACGCTGCAAGGTGTCGGCCGCCATGCCCAGACGCCCGAGGTCGAGGCGCGCCGGGTCTTTGTCGAGCAGGCGCAGGACGACGCGTTCGCCGTGGTTGGAGGGTACCGTCGAGACGCGCACATCCATGCCGCGGCCGGCGATGCGCACGCTCAAGCGGCCATCTTGCGGCAGGCGTTTTTCAGC
The DNA here is from genome assembly GCA_028687645.1 of Rhodocyclaceae bacterium. GTDB lineage: Bacteria > Pseudomonadota > Gammaproteobacteria > Burkholderiales > Rhodocyclaceae > Azonexus. Next base: position 9,686 of record JAQTZQ010000044.1, on the reverse strand, counting down.
AATGTCGAGGCTGGCCATGATCTTGATGCGTGAAACCATGGCCGCGTGCAGCGCGTGATTGGGCTTGACGATGTCGCGCAGCACGCCATCGAGGCGAAAGCGCACCACCGACTGGCGCTCGTAAGGCTCAATGTGGATGTCCGAGACATTTTCGCGCGCCGCTTGCGTCAGCAAGGCGTTGATCATGCGGATAATCGGCGCGTCATGCTGGCTGTCGAGCAGATCCTCAATGGGCGGCAGGGATTCGACCAGGCGCGCAATGTCGAGATCCTGGCCGATGTCATTGGCCACTTCGGCAGCCGTCTGGTCGCCCTGGGCGTAATTCTCGGCCAGCAGACGATCAAACTCGTCCTTGCCCACCGGCTCAGGGCGCAACTGCACGCCATGGACGCGACGGATTTCCGCCAGGGCGGCCAGCGGCAGGCCGGCGGCGGACGAAAGCCGACAAAAAATCTGCTGCTTTTCCGGGTTGACCGTATCAATCAAGACGCCATGCTGGCGGGCAAAGGCATAGGGCAAACGAAGCATCGGCGCAGACATCAGGGGAGCGGTTCCTCAAGCACCTGGGGGAGAGAGGGCTGGGCGGAGGATGAGGGTGGCAGCGGGGGTGAAAGGAGTGGCGAAAGTGGCCCCGACAACGACTCCTTGAGCATCGGCACCGAGTGATCTCCCCAGGCCGGCTGCGTCTGCTGCGCCTGTTTTTTCTGGCCAACCAGCAAATGCTGGTAGCGATCCTCGGTAATTTCTTGATAACCAACCACATCACGAATGATGCGTGGGCGCAGGAAGACCATCAGATTGGTTTTTTTCCGGTTGCGATTTTCGTAACGGAAGAGATTGCGCAACACCGGAACATCGCCTAGCAACGGCACTTTCTCTTCGTTGTTGCCGAAACTGTCTTCGATCAACCCCCCCAGGACAATGATATTTCCATCATCGACGAGAACGCTGGATTCCAGCGAGCGCTTGTTGGTCGTTGGACCGGCGGCACTACTGGCGGTCCCGGGCTGTACAGTCGAGGCCTCCTGATAAATTTGCACACGAACAACGCCACCCTCAGTAATTTGTGGCCTCACTTTCAAGGTCAAACCAACATCACGGCGCTCATAGGTCTGGAACGGCGTCACCGATGCGGTGCTCCCGGTGGTGCTGTAGGAACCCGTCACAAATGGCAGGTTTTGACCAATAACAATTTTTGCCTCTTCGTTATCCAAGGTCATGATGCTGGGCGTCGACAAAATATTGGCATTGGCCTCGGTTTCGAGAAAACGTGCCAGCAAGCCAAGATTGGTGATGGTGCCAATGCCCGGGATATTGATTTGTCCGTCCACGATCCCGAAATTAAGGCCACGGCCAGCCGTGCCAATATTAATTGCCGTCGACACGATGTTGGTGCCAACCCCGCCAAAATTGGTGCCACCGATTGCATTCGGGCCACCACCATTGATCCCGCTGAGATCCTGCCACTGAATGCCGAATTCAGCCGCGCGCTCCGCCGTCAACTCGACAATCAGCGCCTCGATATGAACCTGCGCCCGCCGCCGGTCAAGCATGGCAATGACATTCTGCAAATTATTGAAAACCGTCTCTGGTGCCGTGATGATCAGCGCATTACTGCCAACATCGGCCTGAATCATGCTGCCCGGCACCAGCGCTGCCGTATTCTGCTGGGTTGAATTGCCCGACAGCGGCGGTGCGGCTCCGGTAAACCCCGCCGAAACCGGCTGTGCATTAGCCGCCGATAGCGGTGCCACTGTCGCCGCTCCTGGTTGCTGTGCTGAAGCGCCACTGGCGGTGCCGGTTTCGCTACCGAGAATGGCGCGCAACATTTGCGCCAGACGCGGCGCGTCGGCATGTTTCAGATAGACCACACGAATATTGCCAAGGCCGGATTCCGGCTTGTCCATACCAGCGATCAAGGTCGTCGCCCGCGCCAGTAATCCGGGATTATCGGCACGCAGCATGACCCGATTACCGCGCGGATCAGCCATTGCCACCAAGGCACCGGCGGCCGCACCGTAGTTGCCGCCCACCGGCGCAAACAGGCGATTCAGATTCCCGGCCACCTCAACCGCCGAAGCATATTTGAGGGGAATGATCTGCGGATCATCGCCATGCGGCACATCAATCGACGCGATGATGCGCTCAAGTCGCTGCAAATTATCCGCAGCGTCGGTCACCACCAGGGTATTGCTGACAGCATTGGCTGAGATGGACTGGTTTGCGCCCACCAGCGGCTTTAGGACACCGACCATCTGAACCGCAGATTCATAGCGGATATGAAAAACCTGCGTCATGATCTGGTCACCCGATTGCGCGCCCTTGGTGACCAGCGGGCCGCCCTGCATCCGGGCATCAGCATCCGGCAGTACTTTGGTGACGGCGCGGCCTTCAACCACAGCAAAACCCTGCAAGCGCAGCGCAGAAACAAGCACTTGATAGGCCAATTCACGAGATACCGGCTTGCCTGAAACAATATTGATCGTGCCCTTGACCCGTGGGTCAATGACAAAATTCCGCTTGGTGACTTGACCAATCGCCTTGATCGCCGATTCGATATCGGCACCGACAAAATTGAGGGTCACCTCTTCATCAGCCGCTGCACAAACAGCAGAAGTCAATCCACAACACACGGCAAAAGCAATCCGCACCAGCAATCCGCGCAACGTTGGCGTCATTAAATCCATCAATTCTTGTTAGTTAATACAAGCGGTTGGGTCGGACCAGGGAAAGCCAAAGTGCTCTCCCGCCCCATCGAGAATATCGTAATTTGCTTTGATTCAATGGCAATCAGCTTTACCCCGCTGGCCAATTCATCGCCAATTGCCAGCACCAATGGTACCGGACGCCCCTCCTGGCGAATAATGGCACGAGCATCACGCGCCACCCGGGATGACAAAATACCGAGCAGTTGAACATTTTGTATCGCCGGACCAGCCACTGAAGCGCCAGCGGCTTGCGTCTTTTGCCCCATCAACGGGCGCTCGGCAAATTGCGCAGCGACCGCCAGTGGACTTTGTCGCACACTTTGCTGAGGTGCCGGCAGCGGTGCAGCAAAACCAGCCAGCAAACGAACCGCCAGCCAGGAACCCAGCACCACCACAAACGCACTCGCACCCCAACCCAGGCCTCGCAGCCCAAAGTTTCCCGCCTGCGACGATCCCGCCCAGCGGTTGAAGCCTGCTATTCGGCCACGTAACGAATTCATTTCACGAAGGAAGCGCCCCCAAAAGACTAAAAAGTATAAGGCAGATATGTTACTGCTCGGTGAACCTATTCTTCTGCAGAAAAGCCTCGCGCAACTCACCGGCGTTTTCCCTTAAAATTCCGGCCATGGATAATGTAAATCTGACCGACAACTTCCTCATCGCCATGCCGGCGCTGGAGGATCCTTATTTTGCCCACGCTCTCGTTTATATCTGCGAGCACAACGAGAACGGGGCGCTGGGTATTATCGTCAATCGGCCGATTGACATGAATCTGGCCGGCTTGTTCGACAAGATCGATATCAAGCTGGAAGCTGAAAACCTCTCCAATCTGCCGGTTTATTTTGGTGGCCCGGTGCAACTGGATCGTGGTTTTGTCCTGCATCGCCCGATTGGGCTGTGGCAATCGACGTTGGCGGTCAATGACGAAGTTGGCCTGACCAGTTCGCGTGATGTGCTGGCTTCGGTCGGTAGCGAAGGCTTGCCGGCGGAGATTATCGTTACCCTTGGTTACTCCGGCTGGGATGCCGGGCAGCTTGAGAACGAATTAGCCCAAAATTCCTGGTTGACCGTACCCGCCAAGGCCAGCATCCTTTTTGACCTGCCACCGGAAGAACGCTTGCCTGCCGCGATGCAAAAGCTCGGCATCAGTTTCGCGCAGCTCTCCGACGTTGCCGGGCATGCCTGACGGCACCGTCCTCGCCTTCGATTTTGGCGAGAAGCGGATCGGCGTCGCCACCGGCGAAACCTTGTTAGCCAGTGCTCACCCGTTGGCCGTCATCCGCGCCGAGTCAAACGATGAACGTTTTGCCGCCATCGGCAAGCTGATCGCCGAATGGCAGCCGGTGCAATTGGTCGTCGGTTTGCCCAGCCACGCCGACGGCACGCCGCACGAGATGACCCGTTTGGCGACCAAATTCGCTGAACGCCTCAAGCGCCGATTCAATCTCCCCGTCGCCTTTGCCGACGAACGCCTGACCTCGGTTGATGCAGAAGCGCAGCTGCGCGAGGCTGGGCGTAACAGCAAATCCGCCAAGCCGCTGCTCGATGCCGTCGCGGCCCAACTCATCCTTCAAACCTGGTTCGAAAGCCCGCACCATGTCACCCCTAGCTAACCCGCTACCCGATGCCGAGGCGCAGTGTCGCCAACTGGCTGACCTGATCCGCCCGTATCTCCATCGCAACCCCGCCCTGATCGGCATTTACAGCGGTGGCGCCTGGATTGCTGAACGCCTGAAGGAATTGCTCGATTTGCCGGAAGAGATCGGTCTGATCGATGTCTCTTTCTACCGCGATGATTTCGCCGAAAAAGGGCTGCACCCGCAGGTCAAACCCACCGATATTCCGTTTGAGATTGAAGGCCGTCACCTGATTCTCGTCGATGACGTGCTCTACACTGGCCGCACCACCCGTGCCGCGATGAACGAACTCTTCGATTACGGTCGTCCGGCTTCAGTCAGCATGGCGGTACTGGCTGATCGCGGCAGACGCGAGCTGCCGATTGGTGCGACTTATTGCGTCTGGGATATCGATTTGAGTGACGGCCAGAACCTGGTACTCAGCCGCGATGATGACGGTCAACTCGCCTGGAGACTGGAAAATGTATAACCCGCAGTTGAATCAGGATGGCGAGCTGACCCATCTGCTATCGATTGAAGGCTTGCCGCAGCGCATCCTGACGCAGATTCTCGATACCGCCGAATCCTTCATGGAAGTCTCGGCGCGCGATGTCAAAAAAGTGCCGCTGCTGCGCGGCAAGAGCGTTTTCAATCTATTCTTTGAAAACTCGACGCGCACCCGCACCACCTTCGAGATCGCCGCCAAGCGGCTGAGCGCCGACGTGATCAATCTCGACATCAACAAATCATCGGCGAGCAAAGGCGAAACCCTGCTCGACACCATCGACAACCTGGTCGCCATGCACGCCAATCTGTTTGTCGTGCGTCACGCCTCCAGCGGCGCGCCGTATTTGATCGCCGAGCACCTTCAGCGCATTGGCCGCAACGATGTGCACGTCGTCAATGCCGGCGATGGTCGGCACGCGCACCCGACCCAGGGCCTGCTCGACATGTACACCATTCGCCACTACAAGAAGGATTTTACGCAACTGCGCGTGGCGATTGTTGGCGACATCCTGCACTCGCGCGTTGCCCGCTCCGATATTCACGCTCTGACCACGCTCGGTGTGCCGGAAGTCCGCGCCATCGGGCCGGAAACCCTGCTCCCCAAGCACCTCGACAAGCTCGGCGTGCATGTCTTCCACGACATGGCAGAAGGCCTGAAAGATTGCGACGTGGTGATCATGCTGCGTTTGCAGAATGAACGGATGAACGGCGCGCTGTTGCCCTCAGCTGGCGAATATTTTCGCCACTACGGCCTGACCCCTCAGAAGCTGGCGCTGGCCAAGCCGGACGCCATCGTCATGCACCCGGGGCCGATGAATCGCGGCGTCGAAATCCACTCAGCGGTGGCCGATGGGCCGCAAGCGGTGATTTTGCCGCAGGTGACTTTTGGTATCGCCGTGCGCATGGCGGTGATGAGCATTGTGGCGGGGAATTGAGATGAACATCGAAATCAAAAATGGTCGAATAATTGACCCGAAAAACGGCGTTGACCGTAACACTTCACTTTTCATCGCCAATGGCAAAGTCGCTGGACTCGATACCGCCCCCGCCGGCTTCATTGCCGAGCAAACCATTGATGCCAGCGGTCATGTTGTCTGCCCCGGCTTCATCGACCTCGGCGCCCGCCTCAACAGTATCGAAGCCGAACTCGCCGCTGCCGTCGCCGGTGGCGTGACTTGTGTCGTCGTGCCGCCCGATGCCGACCCGCCGCTCGACGAGCCGGAGCTGGCTGACCGTCTGGTTCATCGCGGTACCGAAATCGGCAAGGCGCGCGTCCTGCCGCTCGGCGCCCTAACCCTCGGTCTCAAAGGCGAACGTCTGGCCGAACTGGCCGGGCTCAAAAAGGCTGGTTGCGTTGCCTTCTCGCAGGCCAACAAACCCGTGGTCGATACCGAAGCGCTGCTGCGCGCCATGGAATACGCCGCGACATTTGATTTCGCCATCTGGTTGCAGCCGCAGGATTACTGGCTGTCGCGCAACGGCATCGCGCACGAAGGCGAAGTCTCCAGCCGCCTCGGTCTGGCTGGCATTCCGGTCGCTGCCGAAACTATTGCCATCGCCACCATCGTGCAATTGGTGCGCGATTCGGGTTGCCGCGTCCATCTCACCCGGCTGTCGTCGGCGGCTGGTGTCGCGCTGGTCCAGCGGGCGCAGCACGAAAATCTGCCAATCACTTTCGACATCGGCGTTCATCACCTGCTGCTGACCGAAAACGACATTGGTTTCTTCAACCCGCACGCCCGTTTCAGCCCGCCCTTGCGCGCGCAAAATGATCGGTTGGCGCTATCCACCGCAGCCGCTTCAGGATTAGCGGCAATCTGTTCCGACCATACGCCGGTTGGCGCCGACGACAAATTGCTGCCTTTTGGCGAAGCCAAACCCGGCGCTACCGGGCTGGAAGTCTTGTTACCACTGACCCTGAAATGGGCCGAGAGTCTCAAACTCTCGCTCCCCGCAGCATTGGCCCGCATTACCTCGGCGCCGGCTGAAGTGCTTGGTCTGAGCAGTGGGCAGTTAGCCATTGGCAGCCCGGCAGATATCTGCATTTTCGACCCGGAAGCAACTTGGCTACTCAGTGCCGAGACGCTGAAAAGTCGCGGCAAAAATTCGCCTTGGTTGGGCTACATGATGAACGGCCAGGTCAAAACCACCCTGGTTGGCGGATGCGTCGTTTATCAGGCCTGAATTTGCATCCAAAATCAGTAAAGTGATTGAACTTTGGGCGCCGATCAGCAGCCTGACAACAATAATTAAGGAGACTTGAAATGCGACTACTTTTTCTGATTGCAGCGCTATGCCTGCCCCCCGCCAGTTTGGCGGCGGAACTGGCAGCCGGCGAGCACGCCATACACATTGCCGCCAAGGAAGGCAGTGGCGAGGATGTCAAAAAATTGCTCAAGGCCGACCCCGCGCTGCGCGACGCCCGCTCGCCGCTGGGTTCAACCCCGCTACACCTGGCAGCCACCAACCCGGATCGCAGCGCCATGACGGCCCTGCTCGCCGCTGGTGCAGACCCGAATGCGCGCGATGCTGATGGCTCAACACCGCTGCTCATGGCTGCCTATGCCAGCAAGGCAGCCAACTGCCAGCAATTACTGGAAGCCGGCGCCGACCCGCTGGTCAAAAATAATCTGGGCCGCGACGCCACCGCCATGGCACGCAAGGTTAAAGCCGACGAAGCCGCCGGCGTTATCTCCCTTTGGGTGCTCAAGGGCTGCAAGTCAGGCAAACTATGCTGAAGAAAGCGCTACTTATTGGACTGACCGGGTTTGGCACACCGTTATTCGCCGCTGAATCCGCACCGCCACCGATCACGCTGTACACCCCCAAAGTCTGCATCACCTGCATCGATTATGCCGAGCACTTGAGAAAGGCCGGCTTTGTCGTGACGATCAAGGCCAGCGATGACATGGATGCCGTCAAACGCCGGCTCAAGGTGCCCAAGGATCTGGAGTCCGTACCCAGCGCGACGGTCGGCAATTATTTCGTTGAGGGCCATGTGCCGGCGGACGACATCAAGGAGTTGTTGCGCGACAAGCCCAAGGCACGCGGGATCGCGGTACCGGGGCTACCGATGGGCGCCCCCGGGCGTGAATACTCGGCGCCGATTTGCGACACCGGTTGCACCGTACTCGACACCGATACCAGCGTCGAAGATCGCGTCCGGCGCGAGCTTTACAACACCCTGCTGGTTAAACCGGACGGCGATACCTCGGTGTTTAACCGCCACTAGGCTGTCCCGAACAGCCTGGCGTGCATGGCATCCACCCAGGCGTCGTCTTCCCCGCGCGGGTTGCTCTCGCGCTTTTGCGTGATCGACTGCGTTAATTCGCCATCGCCGCGCCAGCGATAGCGCGATTCAATCCGCGTAAATTGCGCGGGCTGCAAACTGAGGTAGGCAAAGCAGGTGCTCTCCGGCAGCATCGGCGGCGCTTCTTTGCCGGTGATGCGGCTGATGATTTCTGCCGCTGCAATCCGGCCCATATCGCTCGCCAGTTCACCCGTTTTCGGATAGTGACCGAATAACGACGAGACCGGCCCGACACTATCGCCAATCACAAAGACCCGTTCATCATCAAAAATGGTGAAGTTTTTCGGGTTGACCGTAACCCATGATGTATTTGCTGCCAACAAACCATTTTCACGGCACAAACGGGCGGCCTGCTGGGGTGGCATGATGATCGCCTGATCGAACCTGAGTTCGTCGAAATCCGTCACGACAATTTGGCGATAGGGATCAAGTTGGTGAATCGCGGTATTGGGTAGATAGCTGACCTGGTCGCGAAACTCATCATTGAAGACCCGCTGATAAGCCGGCCACGGTGCGCCGGGAGCAATCACCGTCAAATGCGCCTTGAGGCCACGCGTTTTGATGGCCTGGGCGAGAATGAGCGCGCGCTCATACGGTGCCGGCGGACAACGGTAAGGAACCGGTGGCAGGGTGATTAAAAACTCGCCTTTCGAGAAATTTTCGAATTTTTGCTTCAAGGCGGGGAAACCAGGCCCGGACTGATAGGTACTTGAAAATTGCAGTTCAATATGTCGCGCTGCATCACGGTCGCCATCAACCAGCGCGCCGGCATCCTCGGCAATGCCGGGCGCGAGGATCAGCCAGTCATAAGCAAACTGGCCGCCGCTGGTCGTTACTTTGCGCGCCGCACGATCAATCTGGCCGACTTCTGCTTGCACAAAACGATAGCCAAAACGCCGGGCAGCGGCAGCATAATCCTGAGTCATGCGCCGCCCATCGTCGAGCCCGGCCAGCCAGCGATTGGTCAGCGGCAAGGAAACGAAAGCAGCATTGCGCTCGATCAAGACCACATCGGCCTGCGTTGCCAGGGCGCTGGCTGCGGTCAGCCCACCCCAGCCGCCGCCGACAATCAGAACTTTGGGATGCGCCGGGGTAACAGCGAAGCTGAACCCTGGCGTGAGGCTAGCGAGGCTGGAGGCGAGCAGAAGTTGGCGGCGAGTAGGGTTCATGGCTACAGTTCAGGAATACGGCGAGACGTGTGGGTTCTGATAACGCTGATCGCGCCACGCTCAGAAGACAGCACTGCCGGTAATCGATCTTCATGCGAAACGCCAAAGTTCAGCATCCTGTTCTTCAGCTTGGAATGATCTGAGTCTGGAAATCGTGCTCTGCCCCTTATCCATTCGACCACGGATTAAATATCTCGACAGGCAAGCCGGCGAAGTCTTTGACGTTACGCGTGATCAACACCAAATCATGTTCAAGTGCCGTGGCGGCCAGCAAACTGTCAATGGCAGGCAGTGGTCGCCCCGTTGCGGCAACCAATCGCCCCCAACGATCAGCGACTGCTGCATCAACCGACAATACTCGTCCGGTAAAGAAGGC
>JAQTZQ010000212.1 GCA_028687645.1 Rhodocyclaceae bacterium | reverse complement strand
TTGTGGTTAGTTAGTCACTATGAAAAGTAGATCGCTTGGGTCGCGAGTCATCAATAAAACAAAGCCATCAACTCTGGCACTTTTGCGCGACTAGTGCCTTGACTTGATATTGTCCGCAGGACAGACAACTCAATGATTTTGTCTGCATCGGCGTATAAATCACGGGCTTGCGCGGTATCGTGGTTAGATATGATCACCAAAGCGCCACGCTTTGCCGCGAGTTTAGCTGCCAATGCTAGCTTCTCATGTTGCATCAAACCAAAGCTTCCTGCCGTATAGGCGGTAAAATTAGCTGTAGGCGTTAGCGGCAAGTAAGGTGGGTCGCAGTAAATAACATCACCTGGCTCGGCATTTAGCATAATTTCTTGAAAGTCAGCAGCCACAAATTCAGCAGTTTTGAGCAGCCTTGAAAACTCATGAGCCTCTGCGTGCGGCATGTAAGGTTTAGCAATGCTGCCAAATGGTGTGTTGAATTTGCCCGTGCCAGAGTAGCGCATCAGCCCGTTGAACCCATGACGATTAAGATAAACAAACAGCTCAGCCCGGCGCGCCGGGTTAGTCTCCGCGTTGAATTCAGCCCGCAAGCGCAGATACTCGCCGGCGGTGTTCGTTCCAATGGTAAATAGCGGCGTTAGTTTGGCTAAAAATGCATCCGGGTCGGCCGCAACTGACTTATGCACATGAATCAGGTCATTATTGGCGTCTGCCAACAACATAGATTTAAAGCCTAGTCCCAAGGCAACGGCACCCGAGCCTACAAACGGCTCGATCAGGCGGCCTGCTTTAAATTCTGAAGGAATAAGTTCGGCAATTGTTGACACTAGCTTGCGTTTTGATCCCGCCCACTTCAAGTAAGAGCGGGGGCAATTTATTGAGGTCATTACTACTCCAAGAAATTGGAGCAGCACCCGGACTACTAACTAAATAAACTAATGCCGCGCGTGTTGCGCGGGTTAAATCCGGGTTTAATGACCTAATGAGTGCTGCAAGTTTTATTGCCAGGCGCAACATTGCATCCGGCTAGATGGGTATAGTGCTATTTCAGGCACTTATCGATGTGTTGATCTAAATATTTCTTTGATAGCGATGGCGTCCGAATGTCCGGTCGGCAATCAGCCGAAATGCCTCCATGCAGACAAGAACAATCTTGAAGCGCAAAATCAACGCCTCAGTCCTGATTCAGGTCAGAGTAGCGACTTGACTGCCATTCGTCATGTTGCTGTCTGAATTTTCAATCATTACGCTGCCATTTCGTATGCAAACTCGAAACGATCTAATCGCCTTTGCTGCTGGCGCCAATGTTGACCCGATAACGCCAGCTTTCGACCCGCGTCTAGCTATCCGAACCGTAACCTTATTGCACACTGCTAACGAGACCGAGCGCGCCGAGTGCTTGGCTCAAGTTTTGCGGGATGGCGGCAAGGCAGTTCAGTTACAGCGAATACCCAATTTATCCCGTTTTGCCAGTCTGCGCGAACTACTGGGCAGCCTGTTCAAACGTATGCCGGTAGCCATCCTTAATATCAGCGGTTGCGATGCAGCACGCTCAGGGTTGGCGCTTCAAACGGCACTGTTGGCCAATCTGCCGGTCTGTGTGGTTGAACCGGAAACCGACCGCCTGCATTGGCTAAGCGCACCGCCCCATTATCTTGGCTTTAATGTGGCTGATCGCATCACGCTGGATGGCTTTCTTCAGGCTCACGGCTATTTCTGTCGCTCAGCCACGGCATGGCTGGGCGACCCCTGCGAACCGCTCGACGATATCGCCAGCGATTTGGCAGAGCGCTGCCTGGGCAATCCCCGTCTGATCGAAGGGCTGCGCAATAGCTTGCAACTCAATGGTGACTGCGGCATACACCCCGTTGTCGGGAGCGCCTTGCGGCACATTGTCGACAAGCTCTCACAGCAAGGCCTGCTTGAAATTTTGCCCGATTGGTATGTTCGCATTCCCGAACCTGAGCACCGTGCCTTTCTCACCGGCGGCTGGCTGGAGCGCTGGCTGTTCCGTGAAATACTGCGCATCGCTGGCCCAGACAAACTGCAGGACGCTGCCTGTGGCCTCAAAATCACGACCGAGGCCGGGGTTGAAAACGAGTTGGATGTTGCCGTGCTGGGTGATAACGCACTGTATTTCGCTGAATGCAAAGGCTATGCACGCCCCGGCATTGGCAATGAAACGCTGTTCAAACTACACAGCCTGACTGAACAGCGCGAACTCAACGCACGTGGTCTGGTTCTATCCACTCGCGCGCCCACCGCTGCCGAAGCCCTGCGTGCTGACAATCTGTCAATACTCGTTATCGGCGGCATCAGTCTGGCAGCGACGCGACAGCAGATTGCGCGCTGGCTACAAATCGGCTAACCGGATTTTCCTCCTAGAGTTGGCGCGCCGTTTCGCCATAAGCGTTAGGCAGGCTTGGCCGATGATCAGAGGGAGCGCATCCGGAAATCCCACCCGGCAGCCCACGTTAGTCGTCGAAAGAAGAAAACGGATCATCAAAAGAACTACTGGAATCAAATGGGTCATTTAGATCAAACGGATCGCTCAAACCGATGCCATCAAGCGGATCCAGAATGTCAAAATCGTTCGCAATATCGTCAGCGATAAAAGCACTTTGCCCATCCTCATGCGACGCGAGATTGCAGCCATAAGGATTACCGGCGACGTCCACCCCACCGCTGCCCCCGACCATTGGCAAACCACTTGCCGGGTTGATTTCCATTTCATTATTTACGTCGTTGGCAGAGGAATGGTCATCGTGGCTGTCTCTCTCCCTGCTCGACTCAGCAAACAACGACTGAGCCCAATTAAAGATCCCCATGGCAAACCTCCTTAGTCATTTTCATTGAAAACACAGCGCCTTTGTCATATAGCATACGGCTCGCGCTATTATCTACAGCCTCCAATCCAATAGAAAATTTAACATGCGTTACTGGTTTGATACCGAATTTGACGAACGAGATCGCGTCATTCACCTCATCAGCATTGGCATTCTTGCTGAAGACGGACGCGAGTATTACGCGGTCAACGCCGAATATGATGAACAATTGGCTAATCCTTGGCTGCAAGCCAACGTCCTGCCTTTTCTGGCTGACCAAGTTCGTGTGCCACGCGCTCAGCTACGAGAGGAAGTGCTGGCCTTCCTGAATCCGGCGCCCAGCGAAATCTGGGCTTATTTTGGTGAATACGACTGGGTCGTTCTCCGCCAACTGGTCGGCCACATGATCGATTGGCCTCCCGGCTGGCCGCTGTCGCACCGTAACCTGGCGCAGTGGCGCGATCAGCTCGGTGTTAGCGCCTTGCCGCAACAGCCCCCAGATACCCTGCATCACGCGCTCGAAGATGCCCGCTGGTGCCACACCGCCTGGCAACATTTGACCCAACGCGCCGCATGAAGCTGCTGGCCTTTTCCTTACGCCTGCGCGCAGCAACGGCGGGGCAGTTTGCCGTGCGCGGCCTTCCGTTTCTCGGTGGTATGTTACATGGGGCATGGGAGGATCAAATCCATCGCCATGCGCCGCAACTCAAAACAATTCTAGGGCTGGAAAAATCCGGGAACACTCCCAAGCGTTACGCCCTGCTACCACCGCCGTACGGCCAAATATCGGCCAAACAGGACGATGGCAGCCTGCATCTCGGATTCGGTCTAGTGCTCTATGGTGTTGCTGGCGAACATGCAAGCGAGCTCGGCACCGCATTTTGCCACTGCCCCGCCCTGCGTTTTGGCCAGTTGCATGACGCCATCGAACATAGCGAATTCCGTATTCACACCCCGGAGAATCCCACCCATTTTCCAGAGCTCGCCGCGATCCAACTGCACTGGCTGACCCCATTGCTGCTTGATAGCCCTAGCCAACGGACAATAGGCGCGGATCAAGTCCCGCCTGCGCTATTGCGTGTCGTTCGCTCCATTGCCCGACGAATTCGCGAGCAAGCACCAGAACTGGCGGAACAACTTGGATTACAGACCAACACTTGGCTGCTGGCGGAGGAATCCATCCGCCAACTCGATGGGCAATCCGCAGACTGGCACAAAGTCACTTGGCGCTACGGCTCACGTACCAAGGACGCACCCGTGCAATTCAGCGGTCAACTCGGTCGCATCCGCTACGCCGGCTCTAATGTAGCCAACATCCCCGCCGACATTCACGCCCTCTTGCAATGGGGTACCTGGTTCGGTGTTGGGCAGCGCACGGCACTGGGGCAGGGCTTTTATCGAATCGAGACCAGTGAGACCAACTGAGGCCACCACATGACGAGCAATAGCAAGCAACTGGATTTACCCCAAGTAGCGCTGGAAACCTACATCATCCTGCCATTTCAAATCGCCCCTGGCAAAGCGGGGCAAGCGTTCACCGCAGACAAGTTTCGCGCGCATTTACAAGGCAGCGCCTGGAAAAAGGCAGACAATATTCACGATCCCGATGACATCGCCAAACAAGGTCTCGACGACGCTGCACTAAAGCGCATCCGTTACCAAGCCTACAACTACTTTCACCCCTTTGTACGCAGCTTTTGGTACGACAGCAATTTGGTTCAGCGCTTCCGCCATCAAAAGCTAAGCACGCTGCGTACCGAGATCGGTACGGTAGGCAGCATCAGTTTTGACGCCGCCGCCGATCTTTATCACTTCATGCCCGACATCGGCGTGCTGGTCTTGCACCTCAAAGCGCAGCAAACGCTCCCCTTGGCGCATGCCCAAGAATGTCTGGATCGCCTGCGGCGCATTTATCCGCCTTACATTGCGGGTACAAATGACAGCTGTCTCGAAGCCGGCCATTTTCCTGCCTCGGTTGAACTGCTGGATGCGCAGGGTAAGTCGCTTGGTCATTACACCAACGAACAACTTGGCGTCTTGATCCGCAATGCTCAGGCCTGTGAAGAAAAACAGAGTTGCGCCAATGAAAAAGAATGCCCTGATCATCAATTATTGCTCACGCACAGCCATATCCTCGCAGCGCACTGGGCTGAACTGCTAAAGCCCTTGGGTGACGGTGAATACCAAATACAGCAGTTGGGTGACGACCGTGCCGCGCTGGTCAGCAAGATTGATCTGCAGCCCATTCCCGGAATTCCAACCAATAAGCTGGTTGACCGTGGCAACATGATTCGTCTGTGCTTTGCCGATGCCCGGGGCAATGACCGTTTGCCTTACGCCCAGCGCTACCTGGCGCAATTTGAAGAACGCTTTTGTTACGACCGCTTCTGGTATCTGGACGGCGAGTCCGACGACGCGCCCTCGCGCATCATGAACAGCGGCTATGCCTTCACTTGGCTGGGCGCAGCAAATGACTCCCGCTATTTTGCAGATAACTTTGCTGGCGCCCCGGTCGCATTTCGCCATATCTACGTGCCGATGGCCATCATTGCCCATTTCCAGAAAGCCGCCCTGCTGGTCGCCTCGCGCCGCCTGGCCGATTTATCGCCCTATGGATCCAATGGCATACCCGCAAAGTTGAACAGCGAAGAATTTCAGGCCATGGAAGCCAATTTCATCGCCTTCACCCAAACCTACTGGTTTAACGAAATCACACCACAGGAGCAGGGTATTGAACTGTTCGACATGTGGCGGCGGGAACTGCGCTTGCCAGCGCTGTATCAGGAACATCGGCAGGAGTTGCAAGACATTGTGGCTTTTATCAATGGTCGGGAAGAAGCCCTGCAATCCGAAGCCGCAAATGAACTTAACCATTACGCCCTCCGATTCGCGATGGCCGCGTTAATTGTCGCTTATATCAGTATGTTGGCTGGTGTAATGGGAATGAATAGCTTCGAGATCGACTTTTTATCGGGTTTCGATGTGGAAATAAAGGCGCTGGGGTTGATTGCTTTTGCCGTGCTTCTAGC
>JAQTZQ010000043.1 GCA_028687645.1 Rhodocyclaceae bacterium | reverse complement strand
CAAGGCAAATACGAAGACCTTCGCTGGTCGGACGGCGAAGCCCTGCTCGCCCTCCATCGCGAAGTCACCCAATCCCAAGAGGCCGCTTGATATGCGATCCATTAAGGCTGCATGTCTTGAGTCAGGTATCTGGTCAGCCATCCGCCGATTACTTTTTGGCCAAACCAACGCGCCAGTCGCCAGTATCCGGCCAGCGCCCCAATCACTGAAAAGCCAACGGTACTCGCGATTGTTAGCGTACCTGACTGCATCGTATGCCGGAGAGCCTCTGCCACGTCTGATGCCGAAACGCCGAATCCCCAGAGTGCGAAAAGTGTTGCCACGCAAATCACTACGTGGGCAAACCAAAAAATTAGCCAGCCAACGATCTTCATTAGGCGGTTGATCATGAAAAACGATACCGCCGATACTTCCGCGTCGCTTTTCAAGATTGGCGCTATGTCCATGGGTCATTCCTTTCATGCGAATCGTTGTGTGGAAACTCGATTCTACGCGACTGGAATGACCCGCCCCGTTGTCTCCCCCCGGGCTTCGCGCCCGTTTTACCCGGCTGGCCTTGTGGCTGGCCGGGCTTTTTTTCGTCGCTTTCATGAGGCGCTCCTTCTTTGTTGGGGTGTTGCCATGGTGCGCGAATCCGAATCTTTTGTTTACTGAGTGAGGTTTGTGATGTCTCAGGCTATTTCCAAGCGTGATCCGGTCGATGTGTTGCACGCGGATGTGCTCTCTTCGCCCGGCGGCATCTCTGCTGCTGCAAGGCTTGTCGGGCGTTCGCCCGGTATCTTGCACAACAAGTTCAGCGAGGCGATGCCGCATTACGAAATCACGGTACGCGAGGCGGTGGCGATCTCTCGGGCGGTGAATAGCGTTGCTTTTGCCCAGGCGATTTGTGAGCAGTTTGAGGGCGTGTTTCTTCACCTGCCTGACGGCCCGGCGGGTGATGATGATGTGCTGCAGGCGTACCTGGGCATCATTCAGAGCATGGGCGATTTGAGCCGCGAGTTTACTGAGGCGCGGGCGGATGGAATCATCGACCCGGCTGAGTTTTCTGCCTTAAAGCTGAGGGCAAATCGCACCGTGGTGTCGATCATGCACTTGGTGTCTGAGCTTGAGGGCATGGTTCGCGAGGTGCCGCCCCGCGTGGCACCAGTGGTTTCGCTCGCGAGTTCTTCCGCCAAATAAAAATAAAACATGGCGGAAAACAATAATAACGGGAGCGCTCCGGCTTGTTTGTGGGCTGATTTGCCGGCGTATCGGGCGGATTATCGCGCCCGGTATCCGGTGCCTTCGCTGGCGTCAGTGGTGCCTGAGCTGGCCCTGCGCAAGCAGTGGCTGATGTGGCGTTACGAGCCGGGGGAAACGCCTACCTCGAAGCCGCGCAAGATGCCGTATTACGCGAGTGCGCGTAAGCGGGGTGGCAAACAGGGTGATTTGAAAGACCGTGGCGCCCTGGTTGATTTCGACACGATTTCACAAGCGGTAAAAAAACACGACACAAGCGGGAATGGTTGGGATGGTGTTGGCTTCGCTTTTCTGCCGGATGATGGGCTGATCGGCATTGACTTGGATGGCATGATTGATCTTGAGTCTGGCGAGATCAGCGAGCGTTGCACCAACATTATCGCGGCTTGCGATACTTACACTGAGTTTTCCCCCAGCGGGAAGGGTGTCCATATTATTGGCACCGGCAAGATTGAAAAGTCGATCAAGGATAACGGGATCGGCGTCGAGATGTTTTGCGGGGCGCAGTTTTTTACTTTTACCGGGCACCCTTGGCCGAATAGCCCGAATGCGGTTGAGGAAATCCCGCCGCGTGCTTTGGCGCGGCTTGAGGCGACGATCAAGGCGGCGCGCAAGAGCGCAGCCCCTTGCGCGACTATCGAGCATTCTGCCCCCAAGGCTCAGCCGCCTGTGGGTGGTCGCCAGCGTAGCCTGGCTGAAACGGTGGCGACAGCCGAAGAGGCGCTGCAGCGGGTGCCGCCGGATGATTACGCGACGTGGATCAAGATCGGCATGGCCTGCAAGGAGGGGCTGGGCTCGGCTGGGTATCTGGTTTGGGACGAATGGTCGTCGCGTAGCCCTAAGTACAAGGGTGGCGAGGATACGGCCAAGCGCTGGAAGGGGTTTAATCCTTCCGATGTGACTTTGGGCGCGGTCTTTGCCATTGCTGAAGAGCATGGCTGGGTGCCGCCGTGGAAGAAGGCGAAATCCCGCCGTAACCCACCTGCTGAAAAGCAAAATATCGCGTCAACCGCTCCCGCCGAGGAAGCGCCTGTTAGCGATCCGCAAGCGATGGCGGATGTGCTTGAGCAGTATGGGATTGGCGAGCCGTCCGGGCCGCCGCCTGAGCCGCCTTGGTCGGATGGGTTGATTATGCGTAACAAGGATGTCTCTTCTTGTTTGGCCAATGCGGAGCTGATCTTGGAGCATGCGCCGGCCTGGCAGGGCGTGATCGCTTATGACGAGTTTTCTGAGCGCACGGTGTTTCGTACGCCACCCCCGTTTGCCAAGAATGGCAAAAAGGAGGGGGAATGGTCTGATCACCTGGATGTTAAAACGACGATCTGGATGCAGCGCGCCTGGGGTGTTGAGTTCGCACCGATGACGGTGGCGAAGGCGGTTGAATCGATGTCGAAGGATCATGGGTATCACCCTGTTCGTGAGGCGCTGAAGGCGTTGCCAGCGTGGGACGGTACGCGGCGCAATAGCGAATGGTTGTCTGATTATTTGGGCGTTGTACGGACTGAATATACGGCGCTGGTTGGCTTGTTTTTCATGCGCGGGATTGTGCAGCGCGTGATGCGCCCTGGGTGCAAGTTTGACTATTGCCCGGTGCTTGAGGGGCCGCAGGGAACAGGGAAATCACAGGTGGCGCGCATTCTTGCGTGGCACTGGTTTTGTGATACTGACTTGGATTTATCGAACAAGGACTCGCTGCTGGCCTTGCCGGGGCATCTGGTCTATGAAATCGCGGAACTCGGCTCGTTGATGAAAGCCGAGGAACGCAAACAGAAGTCTTTCCTCAGTCGTCAGGAGGATGAGTACAGGCCGCCGTATGGTAGCCGGCTGATCAAGGTGCCACGGCAGAACGTTTTCATCGGGACAACCAACGAGGAGGAATACCTCAAGGATGCAACCGGTGGCCGGCGTTTTTGGCCTATCGCCTGTGGAACAGAGTTCAACCTGGAAGGGTTGTTGGCTGCCCGTGATCAGATGTATGCAGAGGCGCTGGCGGATTTTCACGCAGGTGAAAAGGCTTACCCCTCGGCAGATGAGCAGAAGCGCTTATTCACGCCGGAACAGGCCAAACGTGGCATGCCTGAGCCGTTCGAGGATATTTTGCTGACGTGGGTGGATAGCCGTATTGCGCCGTTTTCAATGGCGGATGCGGCAATGGATGGCCTTGGTTTGACGGCTGACAAGCTGACGCCTGCATTGGTGACACGCTTGGGCATTGTCCTCAAGAGACTGGGTTGTGGGCGTAAGGAAAACCGTCTGGCGGCTGACCCCGGCCAGCGTCGTTTTTACTTAAGCCCACGAATGCTCAAGGATGACATGCGTGGCACAGTTCTTGCCGAAAGTGCGCAAGACGGGGAAATCCATGATTTCACCTAGCCATTTCACCCCCGTTTTGATGCCCAGCCTTCCCAGCCTTTCAAGCGAGGCTGGGAAGCGCGAAGCCTTGCAGCGCAAGGGAGTTCCCAACCTTCCCAACCTTCCCAACCTCCGCCGCGTGCACACCCGCACAGGCGCCCACCGGCGCACACCCGCGTACCCGCGTGTACACGCGGGTACGATCCCTGTTATAGGTTGGGAAGGTTGGGAAGGTTGGGAAGAGGCAGTGATAGAGCGGGTTTCAACTTCCCAACCTATTTTTAGAGGGTGGGAAGGTTGGGAAGTGGGCGTTTTGCAAGGGGCGGGCGCATGCCATTGATCGATGCCATGCGTGCTGACTTCAACCGCCTCGCCGCCTTCCGTATTGCCTTGGGCGAATGGAAGCAAGCGGATGCTCAAGAGATTGGCCTGGCAATCCGCGCCATCATCGCCGGCAAGGATACCGAACTGATCGCCGCCTGGGCTGGCTGGTGTGCTGAGCTGGTCGCCACCTATCACGGGCCAACCCCGATCAACAGCAGGCCCTGTGCACACGCTTGCACCTCATGCCGACACCTGACAAAGCCAGCGCGATCAGACGGGGCATGTGCGCAACGCACAGACCTGCCGCCGGCCTACGGCCCCGGGCATCCACTACACCTCTTGCCAGCCGATGGCGGCAGCACATGCCAGCTTTGGAGCGCGCCATGACCCGTCTAAAAACAAAACAGCAGCCCAGCGCGCCGGAACCGGTTGAGTTGCTTTCGTGGATGTACGGTGATCCCGCATTGTTTCTCGATCGGAAGCGGGCAATGGATGCCCGAGTAGCGGATTTGGGAAAAATCGAAAAGGAGCGCCATCGCATCAGGCAGGCGCGTAAGTGGCGAAAACTCGTCAAGCTGGCTCAGGCCGGGAAACTCAAGGGACAATCAAATGCACGATAACTCTTACCGTGTTGAGCTGGCGGTTAGCGCGACGTCAAGCGGCAACCTCACGCCAGGCCAGTGGCCGCACGACACGGCAACAGCGCTTGGCTTTGCTGGCCGATCAAACCCGCTGGGCTTTGCCGTGGTGCGCTATCTCTCGGCTGCCCCTAACGCAACCTCGGTTTGGGCGGTGATTGTCCATTTAGCCTCCGCCCTGGTGCGCCGTGGGTATGATGGTATCAAGGCTAATGAAGCTGCTTGGCAAGCCCTTGACGCCTGGAACGATATGCGCTGCCCAGCCTGCTCAGGCCGGGGCGTGATGAACATAGAGCAGCGCACCTGCCTCAAATGCGCAGGCACCGGCCAGCGCGACAGGTCAGCACTATCAGAGGCGGTGAGAGATGGCATGTCAGAGCTCATGGAAGCCGAGCGCAAGATGGAACGCCAGCTTTCGGCCCGTTTAAAGCGTGATGAATGACAAGGGGGTTGACAGGGGTTATAAGATAAAAATATAGCCATGCCAATCTCAGCCCCTAAGCCTTGCGCCCACCCTGGGTGCCGTTCGCTAGTCAGGGGCTCGGCTAGGTGCGAGATACATCGCAAGGCAGATGCCGCCGAGAGCGATGGCCGCCGAGGTTCTTCAACGGCTCGTGGCTATAACAGCAAATGGCAGAAGGCGCGTGCCACTTACCTTCGGAAAAACCCGCTCTGTGTGATGTGCCAGCGAGACGGCAAGCTAACCCCTGCCACTGTCGTTGATCACATCATTCCCCACAAGGGAGATCAGAACTTGTTTTGGGACACCGATGGCAACTGGCAATCGCTTTGCAAGCATCACCACGATTCAACAAAGCAGGCAGAAGAACGTAGGCAGGGGAGGGGGGCTTGAATGTCTGACCCCCTCAACACCTAGACCGGCCTGCCAACCTCTTTTTTGCGTGCGCAAGTTTCGATGGGGGGGGTATCCCGCCATCGTCTTTTGCATACCGATCAACATCACAGCAAAGGTTTATTTGAGATGACAGGATCTCGTGGCCCGCTGCCGAAACCCGCCGCGCTTAAATTACTCGAGGGTAATCCAGGCAAGCGAGCATTGAACCTGTCTGACGGGGTAAATCCTCGAGTTGAAATTCCATCACCGCCCAAGCACCTGGGTGTTGAGGCAAAAAGAGAATGGAAGCGCATCGCGCCGTTACTCGAGGAGCTTGGGCTGATCAGCGGACTGGACCGCACCGCGCTTGGGTTGTATTGCCAAGCTGCTGGCCGCCTGTCTGAGCTAGAAATGGCCTTTAACGGGAAGGTTCAGCATCACGTTAAAGAGGGTATGACTTATCCAGATGCTGTATTTGCCGCCAGTCGGGTCGTAACACCAAGCGGTTATGAGCAACAAAGCGTGATCGTGAACTTAATTGCCGGCCATCGGCTGCAAGTGCACCGGCACCTCGCGCACTTCGGTCTAAGCCCATCTGCCCGCGCCCGCGTCCAACCGTCAAACTACGTGCAGCCAACCCTTCCGGGTGTTGACCCAGCGCCCAATCAAAGCGCCGCCAGTGGCTTCGCAAAGTTTTCTCTAGTCTCGTGAAAAACCACATTGATCACGCGCATGACTACATGCGCGCCGTGCTGACGGGTGAAGTTTCAGCGTGCAAGTGGACGATTCTTGCAGTCCAAAGACAAGTAGATGATCTTGCACGCGAGGCATCAGACGAATGGCCCTGGGTTTTTGATCCTGCCCGTGCAATCAGACCTTGTGAATTTATCGAATTACTGCCGCACATCAAAGGCAAGTGGGCGCGCGACCGTCGTTTGATTGAGCTTGGCCCATGGCAGTCATTCATTCTGACCACCATATTCGGCTGGGTGCACCGTGATACAGGGCTGCGCAGGTTCCGAGACGTGTATCTCGAAATCCCGAGAAAAAACGCCAAGTCGACGCTATCAAGTGGCGTGGCGCTTTACATGCTGACGGCGGATGGCGAGCCTGGTGCCGAAGTGTACAGCGCTGCTACCACGAAGGATCAAGCCCGCATTGTGTTTGACGACGCAAAGCAAATGGCTGAGCGCTCACCGGATATGCGCACCTATCTTGGCTTGGCGATATTGCAGCACAGCATTACCGTGGCGCACACCGCGAGCAGTTTCAAGCCACTCGCATCGGAAGGAAGCACTTTGGACGGCTTGAACGTCCATTTTTCTGTGCTCGACGAGCTCCATGCTCACAAAACCCGCTCTGTCTATGACGTAATCGACACCGCGCGCGGCGCTCGCGAGCAATCATTGCTCTGGTGCATCACCACTGCCGGCACAGACATGAGTGGGATTTGTTATGAACGTCGCTCCTACACCACCAAAGTACTGGAGGGCGTCATCTATGACCACAGTGCATTCGGCATCATTTATTCGATCGATGATGGCGACAACCCATTTATTGAAACCAGCTGGGCTAAAGCCAACCCGAACTGGCTAGTGTCCGTACTGCGCGATGACATGGAGGCCGCCAGCCGGACGGCAGAAAACTCCGAAAGCTCACGCAACAATTTCTTCACCAAGCGCCTCAACGTTTGGGTCAATGGCGAAAGCGCATGGATGGACATGGTGTCATGGTCAAAATGCGCGGTCCCCAGCATGAGTCCGAGCGATTACGCCGGCGAAAAGTGCTGGATGGGGCTTGATCTGGCACAAAAGAAAGACTTTGCATCACTCTGCCTGGTGTTCCAAAGGGGAGATGAATGGCATGTGTGCACACGTCTATACCTCAATGAGTTAGCGGTTCAGGAAAGCGGAAATGCCCACCTCAGCGGCTGGGCCCGTGCTGGTCACGTCATCGTCACCGATGGCGACATCACCGATTTTGATGTGTTGGCCGAAGACATGCGGAGTTATTGCAAGAAATTTGATGTGCAGGAAATCGCATTTGATCCGGCGTTGAGCATGTATTTCGCCGGGAAGCTGATCGAAGAAGGTTTGCCATTGGTCGAAATTACGCAGCGCTCCCTATTTTTCACCCCGCCGCTGATACAAGTAGAAAACCTGGTGCTTGAAAAAAAACTGAAGTTTGACGGTAACCCGGTCATGACCTGGATGGTCAGCAACCTGGTCGTTAAGGTCAGCAAGTTCAACGAACTGCGGTCACCCACCAAAGAGCGCCCAGAAAACAAGATTGACGGCCCCATGGCGATGCTGATGGCTTTGGGTCGCGCACTATCACTCGCCGAAGAGTCCGGCACATCATTCTGGGAAACCGCCAATGCAGCTTAATTTCTGGCCTTTCGGACGAAAAGAAGTCACCGTTCTAGACCTGCCTGCCGAAATCCTCCAACTCGGCGTCAGCAAAAGCGGCAAATCGGTCACCGTCAATAACGCCCTCAAAGTCGCCACCGTCCTCGCCTGCGTCCGCGTCATCTCCGAAGGTGTTGCCCAGGTGCCGTTCAAGCTCCTGCAGGCCAATGGCCGCAACAAAATCGAGGCGCGCGATCACCTGCTGTGGCCGCTCCTGCACCGCAAACCCAACGAGACCACCACCAGCTTCGGCTTTCGCGAAACCCTCGCCATCCATGCCGCGCTTACCGGCAACGGCTTCGCCTTCATTGGCCGCAACAACGCCGGCCGGGTCATTGAGCTCACCAACATCGAACCCGGCGCCATCACCATCCGCCGTGCAAAAAATCGCGGCGAAGCCCCCAGCTACGAACTCAAAGGCAGCAACGGCACCAGCGAAATCATCCCCGCCTCACAGATGCTGCACATCCAAGGCCCAAGCTGGGACGGCATCGCCGGCATGGAAGTCGTTAAACTCGCCCGTGAAGCCATCGGCCTCACCATCGCCACCGAGGAAGCCCACGCCCGTCTGCACAGTAACGGCGCCAAACCGGGCGGCATGCTCTCGGTGGAAGGCACGCTCAAAGACGATCAGTTCAAAGCCCTGCGCAAGTGGATTGAAGACAACTACCAAGGCAGCGACAACGCCTGGAAGACCATGATTCTCGACCGCTCAGCCAAGTTCGTACCGATGGCCATGACTGGCGTCGATGCGCAACACATTGAAACGCGGCGTTTCCAGATCGAAGAAATCTGCCGCGTCTTCCGCGTCATGCCGATCATGGTCTGCAGCCAGGACAAATCCAGCACCTACGCCGGCGCCGAACAAAACTTTCTCGCCCACGTCGTGCACACCCTGGGACCATGGTTCGAACGCATCGAGCAAGCCTTCGACTGCCAGCTCCTCAGCGATCAGGAACGCGCCGCCGGCTATTACTGCAAACTCGAAGAATCCGGCCTCCTGCGCGGCGCCCTCAAAGACACCGCCGAATACCTCTACAAGCTGGTCGGCATCGGCATCCTATCGCGTAACGAAGCGCGGGAGATGCTCGACCGCAACCCGCTCGACGGCCTCGACCAACCGCTCACCCCGATCAACCTATTAGCCGATTTGGCCGGCAAGCCAGAAGATGGAGAAAAACAAAATGCGTGACTATCTCGACATCCCGTTCAAGATCAAGGCCGTCTCAGAAGACGGCCTTTTTTCTGGCTACGGTTCGGTCTTCGGCGTCGTCGACTCCTACAAAGAGATCGTCGCGCCAGGTGCCTTCGCCGAAAGCCTGCAAGGCCGCATGCCGGCGCTGCTCTGGCAACACCGCAGCGCCGAGCCGATAGGCGTCTACACCAGCGTCAAAGAAGACAGCATCGGCCTCTACGTCGAAGGCAAGCTGGCGCTTAAGACCGCCCGTGGTGCCGAAGCCTACGAGCTGCTCAAAATGCAAGCCCTCAACGGCCTCTCCATCGGCTTCATCACCCGCGAAGACAGCTACGACAAAGTCAGCAGCATCCGCACCCTGAAAAAAGTCGACCTATGGGAAGTCTCCCTGGTCACCTTCCCAGCCAACGACGCATCACGCGTGGCACGGGTCAAGAGCATCGAAAGCATCACCACCCTTTCCGAAGCGGAAGCATACCTGCGCGAGGCAGGCGGGCTCTCGCGGCAAGAAGCCAAGGCGCTTGTTATGCGTCTCAAGTCCATGAATGGCCAGCGCGATGCTGGTGATCTTGGCGAACTCGCTGCGCTACTCAAGCGCAACACCGCAGTTTTTTCCCACTAAAAGGACCGTTCAAATGAACAAACAATCACTATTGCGCGCCGTCACATTGTTGGCGGTTGGCCTCTTTGCCACCACTGCACACGCCCTCGGCTTCATCACCGCCGATCTCGCCCTTGCCGGCGGCCTCCTGCCGATGGTCATGGGCGAAACCGACTTCGGCTCCCTCAAGGATCTGCTCGTCAAACAAGGCAGCGCCTTCGAAGAATTCAAAAAAACCAACGACGACCTGCTCAAAGCCAAGGCAGACGGCAAATCGGTGGCTGAATTCGAAGCCAAGCTATCCAAGATCAACACGGATCTAGCCAACCTCGCCGAAATCAAAGCCGCCGTCGACAGCATTGAGAAAAAGCTCAGCCGCAAGTCCAACACCGACGACGGCGATCCGGCGAAAGCCGAACACAAAGCCGCCTTCAGCAAGTTCGTTCGTAAGGGCATGGATGATGGCCTGGGCGAGCTGCAGCAAAAGGCTTACAACATCACCACCGACGCCGATGGCGGCTATGCCGTGCCGGAAGAGTTGGATCGTGAAATCCTCACCCTGCTGGCCGACATGTCGCCGATGCGCGAAGTCGCCACGGTGCGCACCATCGGCGGTGCGGACTACAAAAAGCTGGTCAACAAGCGCGGCACCAACGGCGGATGGGTCGACGAAGACGACGCCCGCCCGGCCACCAACAGCACCCAGCTGGCCGTACTCACCCCGTTCATGGGCGAGGTCTACGCCTACCCGCAAGCCACCCAGCAAATGCTGGATGACGTCTTCTTCAACGCCGAGCAGTTCATCCAGGACGAAGCCGCGCAAACCTTTGCCGAGATGGAAGGCGCCGCCTTCATCACTGGCGACGGCACCAAAAAGCCCAAAGGCTTCCTGGCCTACGCAACGGCGGCCACCGCTGACGCATCCCGCGCCTTCGGGACGCTGCAGCACGTTGTCACCGGCGCCGCCGGTGCATTCGCTGCCAGCACCCCGCAAGACGTATTGCTCACCCTCGTCTATGCCCTCAAAAAGGGCTACCGCAGCAACGCCAGCTGGATGCTCTCGAAAGACATGCTGGCCGAGATCCGCAAGTTCAAAGACAGCGAAGGCAACTACATCTGGCGTCCGGGTCTGGAAGCTGGCCAGCCTGACACCCTTTTGGGCTACGGCATCACCGAAGCCGAAGACATGCCGGCCAAAGCCGCCGATTCGCTCTCCGTTGCCTTTGGCGACTTCAAGCGCGGCTACACCATTGTGGATCGCATCGGCACCCGCCTGCTCCGCGACCCCTACACCAACAAGCCGTTCGTGGGCTTCTACATGACGAAACGTGTTGGTGGCTTTATGACCGATTCGCAGGCCATCAAAGTCCTCAAGTTCGCCGCCTAACCAGCGCACACCCCCAAGCAAGGCCGCCGCAACATGGGCGGCCTTGCTGTCTAAGGAGCCAGAAATGTCTGAAGAAAAAACCATCACCATTGAAGTCACCAAAGACTTCAAATTCGCCCACCGTGGCTGCGATGTTGTGGCGTACCAGGCCGGCACCACCGTCGAAGTAACGCCCCGCTGCGCCGAAATTGCCCTCACCGAAAAATGGGCAAAAGCCACCAAAGCCAAAAAAGCCGCGCCAGAAAACAAAGCCATTCTCGCCGCCCCGGAAAACAAGGCAGCGACAGAAGAAGCCCCGCCCGCCGGTCAGCCTGTTGCTGATCAAAGCGACACCCCGAACGAGTAAGCACCATGGCCGCGCCCGACATCAGCTTTATCAAATCATGGTGCCGCATCGATGGGGCTGAGTTCGACCTCATTCTGCCCGCCATGATCGCCGACGCCACGGCGCGCGCCAGCCACGAAACAGGAGCCGACTACCTGACGGTCGACATGCCAGAATCCGTAAAAATCTGGTGCGCCGCCCAAGTCGCCCACTGGCTAGCGAACCCCGAAGCCGCCGTCGCCGCCACCCAGCAAAAAAACCTATTTCTCGACGGCCTGCTCGACCCGCACCGCCTGTTTGGCATGGAGGTCAAAGTCGTATGATCAGCGCCGGCAAGTACGACCGCAAAATCAGCATCGAAGGCAAACAAGTGACGGTCGACCCCGATTACGGCACCGAAACCATCGCCTGGGTAACGATCGCCTCACGGATCTGGGCAAACATTCAGGACGTACTGCCCAGTAGGTCAGAGCAAGTCAAACAAGGCGTTGCCGTGGCCACCATGCCGGCGCGCATTCGCATCCGCTACCGCACCGACCTCACGCCCGATATGCGCGTCATTGTGCACGGCATCACCGATCAGGTATTCCAGATCATCGGCGGCCCGGCTGAAGTCGGCAAAAAAGAAGCCACTGAGCTGGTTGTTGAGGCGTATTCGGTATGAGTGACGTCCACGTCA
Source organism: Rhodocyclaceae bacterium (assembly GCA_028687645.1). Taxonomy (GTDB): domain Bacteria; phylum Pseudomonadota; class Gammaproteobacteria; order Burkholderiales; family Rhodocyclaceae; genus Azonexus. The sequence continues at coordinate 14,236 of JAQTZQ010000043.1, read as the reverse complement.
AAGGGCTTTCCGAGCTGCAGGCATTCCTTGACCAGCTGCCCGCCAAGATGGAAGCCAACATCATGCGCTCGGCCCTGCGTGCCGGCGCCAAGGTGGTGGCAGCAGAAGCCAAAAGAAACGTACCAATCGAGCATGGCGACTTGCGCGACAGCATCCGCGTATCAGCCCGGCTCAAGGGCGGGAAAGTCACGTCAACCATCAAGGCCGGCAACAAAAAAGCCTGGTATTGGCGCTTTGTCGAATTCGGTACCGCCGCTCACACGATCAAATCCAAAGACGGCGGGGTGCTCAGGTTCGCCAGCGGGATTTACAAGTCAGTTGATCACCCCGGCGCCAAGTCGCACCCATTCATGCGCCCCGCGCTCGACAGCCAAACCGACGCGGCTATCCAAGCTGTAGGTGAGCAAATCAAAAAGCGCCTGACCAAGCAAGGCCTGAACGCCGCCGATGTTGATATCGAGATCGAAACCGAATGAGCGCCGAAAAAGCAATTTTTACCCTGTTAAAAGCGTCGACCGCAGTCACCGCCATCGTCGGCACCCGCATCATGGCCGGCATCATCCCGCAAGGCACCCCCTTACCGGCGGTTGCCTATAACCACATCAGCACCGTCGAGCGCAATCCAACGCTCGCCATGAATGAGGCCGTCACCGTCGCCACCAGCCGCATTGAAGTCGCCGCCCAGACCAAAGATTACCCCACCCAAAAGGCATTGCTGGCCGCCATCCGCGCCGCCTGCCGCAACAAGCAAGGCGTATTCAACGGCATCACCGTCGACAGCGTCCTGGTCGACACCATCGGCCCGGACCTTCGCGATGACGAAGCCGGTATTTATATGCAAACCATCGATTTCAAAGTCACCTTCAAACAACCCAACTAACCTGCTTTCCCGACCGCCTAACGGCGGTTTTTTCACGGCTGCCATACGGCGGCTTTTTTTTCGCCAAGAAAGGCAAAACCCATGCCCGCACAGACCTCAGTATCAACCGGCGCCGGTACCACTATCGGCATTGTTCTCGCAGCACCCGCCACTTTTGACGCTGCCGGCTATGCCGCGCTAACGTTTATCGAGATTGGCGAAGTCACTGACATTCCAGACTTTGGTCGTGAGTTCGAGCTCATCACCCACAAGCCCCTCAGCTCGCGTGGCACCGTCAAGAAAAAAGGCGGATTCAACGAAGGCTCGATCGATCTCAAGCTCGGCCTCAACACCGATGACGCAGGCCAGATCCTGCTCAAAGCTGCCGCCCTGTCAGATGCCGACTACAGCTTCAAAATCGACTGCCCAACCGGCGACGTCTACTACTTCCGCGCCCTGTGCCTCAGTTTCAAAATCGGCGTCGGCAACTCAGGCACGATCATCACCGCCACCACCAAGCTCGAGCTGCAAACCAACAGCGCCGGCGTTGGCATCGTTGAGGTGCTCGCCGCCTAAACCTTTCGGGCCCCCGCCCAAACCCGCACCGACTCAAGCCGCCGCTGCCTTTCGCGGGCAAGGTGGCTCGAGCACGGGCATTTCATCACCCGCGAAGGAAACAAAAAATGTTTAACCTCAAAACCCTGGCCGTTGCCGACACCTCCGAACTTCACCTACGCAGCGCCACTGACGAGCTGCTCTACGATGCCACCGGCAAACCACTGACCATCACCGTCTTCGGCCCCGGCTCAAAAGCCTATGCCAAAGCCGCTTCAGCGCAGCAAAACCGCATGATCGACAAACTCAAGCGCAAAGGCCGCAGCGAACAAACCCCCGAGCAAAAAGCCCAGGAGCAGGCTGACTTTCTCGCCTCCATCACCGTCAGCTTCACTAACTTTGAATACGGCAGCGGCCTGAACGGTTTCGACATGTACCAAGCCGCCTATGCCGACACCGAAATTGGCTTTATCGCCGAACAAGTTGGCAAGCATGTAGGTGACTGGGCAAATTTTACGAAGACCTCGGCGAAGAAATAAGCGTCTTTGTCCGGTACTGCGCCTGGCTCAACACCGCGCCAGTACCGGACAAACCCAGCGAAGGTTTCAAGCCGGTATCCCGCCGCACTCAGCTAGAGCTCGACGGCAAAACCCCCGAAACACCCCCCTGTGACGCCGCGTATCTCGTCAGCCACTTTTTTGAAGTGGGTCCGGTACTCAGTGGCGGCATGGGGCCAGCCCCCATCACCTTCAGTGAAATCGAGTCATGGCAACGGCAAACCGGCGTCAGCCTACAACCCTGGGAGCTGCGGCTCATGCGCCGCCTCTCCTTTGACTACATCACCGAAACGCAAAAAGCCGCCGCCCCAGAGTGCCCACCCCCCTGGGCACCCGACGACGACAGCGAAAAAAATCGCGCCGCCACCGCCAACAAAGTCAAAAACGTAATGCGCTCCTTCATTCTCTCGAAAGAAAAACCATGATTGCCGGCTCTCTCGAAATCCAGTTGCAAGCCAATATGGCTCGGCTGCAAAAAGACATGGACGACGCCAAGCGCTCAGTGGGTGGGGCCATGGCCCAGATCGAAAAAAGCGTCGCGCAAGCCAAAGCCGCCATGGTTGCGCTCGGTGGCGTGATGTCAGTCGGTATGTTTACCGGCTTCGTGCAAGGCGCCATCGATGCCGCCGACAACCTCAACGACCTCAGCAAATCCACCGGCATCGCCGTCGAGCAACTGGCCGGCCTCAAACTGGCCTCCAAACAGTCCGGCGGCGATCTCGAAGAGACCGCAAAAGCCATTAACAAGCTCTCGGTCAACATCGCCGCCAATGCCGAAAAGTACGCCAAAATCGGCATCACAGCCAAAGACCCGTTGGAGGCATTCAAGCAACTGTCAGACGTCTTCAATCGCATTGACGACCCGCAAAAACGCGCCGCATTTGGCGCCGAGGCACTTGGCAAGTCCTGGGCGGGCGCCGCCCCTTTGCTTTCTGAAGGTAGCGATAGCATTCAGGAAATGGTCGACAAAGGCATCCTATTGTCAGGTGCCACTCAGGATGCAGCAGACCAGGCCGACGAATTCAATGACCGTCTGGCAGAACTGGAGACCATGGCCAGTAGTGTAGCGCTCGGTATCGCCCAGGATGTAATGCCCGTGCTGACAGCGCTGGCCGAAAGCATGGTCAAGGGAAAAGAAGACACCGATGACCTGGCGCTAGCCTTCCCGCAACTCTCCGAAGTCCTGCGCACGTTTATCGTGCTCGGCGGCAATGTGGCCTTTGTGCTCAATGGCGTGGGTCGAGAAATCGGCGGCATTGCCGCTCAGGCAGCCGCCATGCTGCGCGGTGATTTCTCCGCCGCCTTTGGCGCGGGCGGTATTGGCGACATGATGACCGCCGACGCCGAAAAATCCCGCGCCGCATTCGACAAGTGGGAAGAAAAAATGATGGCCGCCGGCACCACTGCCGCCGCCACCGCCGTCAAAGTCGAAGAATCCGCCAAAAAAGAAACCAAAGCCCAGTCCGACGCCACCAACGAATTCATTAAAGGCGAAGATGCCAAAAAGAAAGCCGCCGACGCCACCGCAAAGGCGCTTTACAACCAGCGCCTTGAACAAATGGCGCTTTATCAAAAGCAAGCAGCGGCTGAGCTTGAGGCAATCACAAAGCAACAAGAAGAATACGTAAAAGCACTTCAATCCGCCCTCGGCCCCCTGGAACAACAAGCGCAAAACCTTGAACGCGAGGTAGAAAATTACGGGCTCTCAGAGTCCGCAATCCAGCTAAATATTATCGCTCGGATGGAAGAGGCAAGGGCGATCGCCGCCGCTAACGGTGCCTGGCCCGAGCATCTGAATTACCTCGACCAAGAAATAGAGCTGCGAAAGCGGATCGCCACCGCCGCCGGTCAAAAAGAAACCCTCGACACCAACAAAAAAGCCGCCGAAGTCGCCGCCAAAGAATGGGAGAAGTTTGCCGACCAAGTAGAGCAAAGCCTGACCGACGCGCTGATGCGCAGCTTTGAGTCCGGCGAGTCGTTTGGCGATGCGTTTGTCAACAACCTCAAAAACACGCTCAAATCCGCCGCGCTGAAACTGGCGATACAAACCACCATCGGCACCACCGGGTCACTGGCCAATGGCGCGATTAATGCGGTGCTGGGCACGTCGGGCAGTAACAACGGCGGGGGTACGGATTACCTCGGGCTGGCGAACAATGCGTCGACGGCATACAGCCTTTACGGTGTAGGTGCCCAGTATTTCACCGGAGCAGCTACCGGCGCATCCGCCGCGTCCCTTGCTTACGCAAACGGCGTTGGCTATTTGGGTGGTGACGCGCTTGGTGCTCTTTACGCCGCCAATGGCGGGTGGGCCGGCGTTAGTACAGGAACCGGTGCAGCAACATCTACCGCCGCCGGGGGTGCAGCAGGCGGCACCTCGTTGCTAGGGGCGGCTGGCTACGCCGGCCTCGTCGTTGCCGCCGGCATGCTCATCGGCAAGCTGGTCGACAACGGCCAGACCGAATACAAGGGGACTAACCTCACAGGTACCTTTGGCGACAACGGCTTTGGTGACGGCACCCTCTCCGATAAATGGTATCGCGACGGCGGCTGGCTGCACACCGAAAAAGACTGGGCGGTGAATACCCCGCTGAACGCCTCCAAAGAGATGATCGAGGCCAATGACAATTTAAGCCTTGGGCGCTTCCGTCAAGATATTCAAGTGCCCGATTTCTCGGTGGGCGACATTTCCGACCCCGCCGCCGAAGCCGCCGCACGCGCCGCCGCTGAAGCCGCCGCAAAGCCGATACAAGACGCCCTGATCGCCACCGAACAGGAGCGCCTGCAATCCATCCAGACCTTGATGGATGCGCTCTACACCGACACCAAGGCCGGCATGGTCAAGGTGGGTGAAGCGTTTGAAGACTCAACCTTTACCGAAAAACTCAAAGCCTTCAGCTTCTCCATCAACGAATCATTCGACACGCTCACCCTTGCAGGTGTCGGTGAAAAGCTGACCGAGGCCATGGGCAAGGCGCTACTGCCCTCTGTGGCCGTCGTGCAGCAAACCGGCGAGACGTGGGGGCAAACCTTCGCCCGGATGATGAGCGAGACCACCGCCGTCGAAGCCGTGCTGGACATGTTCGGCCAAACCCTTGCCGGCACCTTCGGCCAGGACAACATGGATGGCATCCTGATGCTGTCTGACCACTTTGTTGGACTGTTTGGCGGCATCGACGCCATGAACGCCAGCTTCAACAACTACTACGAGAAATTCACCCCGGAAGCTGAAAAGACCGCCCGTAGCTGGGAGATGTTGGAGCGCAGCTTCACCGGCTTAGGCTTGGCAACGCCTAAAACCCGCGACGAATTCAGCAGCCTGGTTGAAACCTTGATGAAGTCCACCGACTTCGCGGGGCAAGACAAACTCGCTGCCGTGCTGAGCCTGACGGACGCGGTGGATAAGCTGGTGCCGGCATTCGAGGCCGCGACGGTTGCCGCCGAAATATCCGCCGAAACACTGGCTGACCGGGCGGCATGGCAACAACGTATCGACCTGCTCACCGGCAAAACCACAGAGCGCGAAATCGAGATGCAGGAGGATTTGGCCGGGGTGACAGATACCACCCTGATCAGCCTGATCAACTACACCCACGCGCTGGAAGACCAAAAGACTGCAGCCGAGGCGGTCAAGGTGGCGATTGAGAGCGCAACGGCATCCATGGTCTCGCTGTCTCAATCCCAAACCGGCTATGAGGGCGTCTATGGCACGCCGGAATCACAGCGTGCCCTGCTTGCGACGCAGATCGCCACCGCATTCAAGTCTCTGGGGTTATCCATGCCCACCTCAGAGGCTGCTTATACCTCGCTGGTGGATAGTTTTGATACCAACTTGGGCGTTGCCAACAATTATCGTGATGGCCTGATTGCCCTGAGCGCGTCCATTGAATCGTGGGGAAATCAGTTCTGGGACAGCAAAAACAACACTACGGACGCCGCCGGTATTGCCGCCAGCGTCGGGTGGCAACAACAAGCAGCGTCGCTAAACCTTGATGCGTCAGCGTGGACATCTCCAGCGGCTGCGCAAACGGCAATTACCGCCGCGCTCAATGCCATGTCCCCGGAGTACGCAAAGTACACCGGCCTCCTTGACCTTGCCGATGAAATTAAATCCTACTTTAACCCGACAACTGAACCGGGCACCGACACCACAACCCCAGCCATCGACACCAACGCACTAGCCGCAGCCATCGCCACCGCACTAGGCCAACAGCGAACCATCGGCTATCTGGGCATGGATCAAGACAGCATCGCGCAGGCGGAAATCAAGCGCATGCAGGGCGACATCACCACCAGCTTTGCGGATGCGGTGGCTGGCGTTGACCTGGGGAGCCTGCTTGACGTGCAGTCGCTCGCCGCCGGTATTGATACGACCACAACATCCGGGCAGGCGCTGCTTGCCGCTTTGTCTGACCTGGCCCCCGCACTGTACAACGCAGCGCAAGCGGCCTCAGCCGCTGCCGAAGAGGCAAAGCAAGCCGCGCTAGATGCTGCCAAGACAAACGCCAGCGACGCCTACGCCGCCCTTGAACGAGCCGTAGCCGCTGAAAAGAAACTCGCTCAGACCGCGCTTGAGACAGCCCAAGAGCAAGTCAGCAGCCTTACCAGCATCTTCGACGCGCTCAAATCCGGCATTGATACGCTTTACGGCAATGTTGCATCCACCGCCGGCATGCAGGCTGCTCAGGGCGCTGCGTTTATTTCGGATGCGCTGGCCACCGCCCTTGCCTCTGGCTACACGCCCGACCCGGATGATTTGGGCGACGCTATCAGTGCGGCCATGAAGGGAACCGAAGACACGATCTACGCCTCGCAGATTGACGCAGACCGCGCCAAGCTGGTGCTGGCCGGAAAAATGCTGCAGCTCAAGAACCTTGCTGGCAAGCAAAAGACGGTCGCCGAGTTGGCCCTTGAAGCCGCTGAGCAGCAACTCGAAGACTTGGACGACATCCTTGAAGCGCAGAAGAAACTGTACGACGCCGCGCTGGGGATTGATACCAGCGTCAAGAGTGTGGCGGCTGCCATCGCCGGGCTGAACGCCGCGCTGACTGCGCTCAGTATTGCCACCAAGCAGCCAGTCACGGCAACTACAAGTAACGGCTTTGGTGGCGGCACGATCAGCACCCTTAACCCTGACGGATCAGGCTTTGGCACCGGGTGGGCGACGCCGAATGAAGCGCCGCGCACCAATACCGGCATTGTCATGGGCCTTAACAATGCGGATTACAGCAACGCCGCCTTGCTGCTAAAAGAGACTTCTTTTGCGAAACCTGGCGACCCGGCGTATGAAGCCATCGTCAACGATCCAAGGTTCCCTGGCTTCGCCGTCGGCACCTCTCGCGTGCCGTACGACATGCTGGCCAAAGTCCACCAAGATGAAATCATCATTGACCCGGCATCCTCCAACGTCTTGCGCAAATACGGTATCAACGTGCAAGGGCAGGGCAATGCTGAACTAGTCGCCGAAGTCAAAGCCTTGCGTGAGGAACTGATCGCCCTGCGCCGTCAAACCGACACCGCCAACCAACACGCCAAGCGCACCGCCGACGCTACCAATGGCCGGCCTGAAGCCCCTGTCCTCGTGGAGATCGTCTAATGCAAGTCCTTGTCCCGATCCCAATCACGGATGCGATGCTATCGAGTAGCACGATTGCTGAACCCGCAGCGGGTGAAACCGCATGGGTCTCTGCCGGAACGTATGCCCTAAAAGACAAACGCATCCGCAGCACCACGCGCCGGGTTTATGAGTGCGTCCAAGCCCATACCGGGCGCACCGCCTTGCCGGAAGTCGACTCAGCCTATTGGCTCGACACCGGCCCCACGCAAAAGTGGGCACCGTTCGACAGCCTGATCAGTACGCAAGCCAGCGACGCTACCTCGATAACCTATGTCCTACGCCCCGGCTTTTTCAACGCCCTAACGTGTTACGGACTAGACGGCGCGACGCTTGCAATCAGCATCAAGGATGCCCCCGGTGGTGCGGTGATTCACACCCAGACGATTGATCTGACAACACCACCGCTCGATTGGTACGACTGGGCATTCGGTCATATTCAGCCACTCGATAAAGCCCTGGTTCAGGGGATCACCCCGTACCCGGACGCCGAGCTAACCTTGACGCTATCCGCAGCGACCGGCGTCACTGTCAAAGCCGGCATCATTGCCGTGGGCGACCTACGCAGCATCGCAGGCGACGGCGAATGGGGCGGCACGCAATACGGCGCAACGGCAGAGCCGATCACTTACAGCTACATCAAGCGCAATGACGATGGCACCACGCAAATTGTTCGCCGCCATGCCGCTACGGACTTGTCGGTCAATGTGGTTCTCCCGCGTGAATATGCCGACGCCGCCGTGGCGACCGTGCAATCAGTACTTGATGTTCCCGCCGCATGGATCGCGACCGACGCCAGCGGTTATGCCGCGCTCAATGTCTTCGGGCTGGGTTCCGGCTCGATGCAGTACGACAGTTTTCAACTCGCAACTTTCTCAATCAAGGTTAAAGGGCTCGTTTAATGGCTACCACACCTCCCAGCATTACCGCCGCACCGACCCCGCCAGACCGGGCGGACAGGGCGACATTCAGCGCACGGGCTACGGCCTCGTTCGATCATCTCAAAAACAACGCCATCCCTGAGATTTCGGCGGTAGCGACCAATGTTTATAACAATGCGGTGGATGCGTTTGATCAGGCGGCACTTGCTGCTGATCAAGTAGCACTGGCCGCAGCACAAGCCATTAGCGCCAACGACAGCGCCGCCGCCGCCGCCAACTCCGCCCAAGCCGCCGCATCGTCCGCTGGCGCAGTCGCGTGGGTATCAGGCGCCACCTACGCATTGGGCGAGGTTGTCTGGTCACCGATCACCTACCTATCTTATCGCCGGGCTCTAGCTGGCGCAGGGGCAACAGACCCGAGTGCTGATCTGGTCAATTGGGCCGCTTTAGCATCGGGCGTCACCCTAACCGGCAACCTCTCCCCCTACGTCACGCAAGTATCAACGCTGACCATCACCAACTACGACTCTGCAACGGCCTACACCGTCTCAGCGACGGGTGGCACGGTATCACGCACCAACGAAACCATCACCTACACCGCAGGCGCGACAGCGGGTGCTTACGCGCTCACGGTCAACGGGCGAAACGTGCCGATTACGGTACAGGCTGCTTCGGTCGCAGCGCCAACAATTACCGGTCCAAACACAGGCGCAACCGATGTCACCGAAACACCGACGATCACCACCACCGCATTTGCGGCGATTGGCTTGGCCGACACTCACTTAAATTCAGACTGGGAGCTATGGACTGGCCCCAGCCGCACTGGCACCAAGATTGCCTCCAGCTACAACGACACGGTCAACAAAACGTCATGGCCGATTGGCGCTGGCATCCTGTCAGTCAACACGACTTATTACCCTGCTGTGCTGCACCGGGGAACAATCCTTGGCGCGAGCGCGTGGGCCGTGTCTAGCTTCACCACTGCCGCCACGTTTAATAGCTACATCGCCACACCAACCGCCACCCCAAGCAACTTTGGCGACGCGCTGGAAGGCGGTTTCTACGCTGGCATGATCTGGAATCAGTTGGTGCAGTCCTCCAGCAGCAAAGCATTGGCCACTGGCACACAAACCTTTACCGTGCCCGACATGAGCGCAACACCGATTGTGTATGGTGGCCAGACACTAGAGGTGCGCAGCCGCGCTAATCCAGCCAATAAATTCGTCGGCACCGTTACGGGCGCAATCGGAACGACGCTCACGCTGAATGTTTCCAGTATTGCCGGCTCAGGCACGTTTAGCGACTGGTCGATCATGTCGCGCTTTCGCATCATCCAAGCGCCCAAAGCCAGTGGCGAAAATGCTGGTGTTGCGCTCAAAAACGCGAATGACGCCTTCCCCGCCGCCTGCCAAACCCTAACAGAGGGCTGGCTTGCCACGGAGGCAATGAAGATCGCCGGTAATTCAAGCGTCTACCCCGCTGCATGGTGGGCGCGCGGCCTGTCGATTGGCGGCAAAACAGACTGGTACGTGCCGGCCAGGGATGAGCTTGAACTGGCTTGGCGCAACCTGAAGCCAACCACCGGTGCTAATTACACGGCAGCAAATCGGCCAACCGGTCAATCATTCAGTTACGCCAATAACGGATCAGTGGGCGATACGGCCAATACGCACGGCACGAACAACAACTCGTCACCTGTTGGCGCTGCCTACACCTCGGGATCGCCGGCGCAAACCACGGTTACATCGTTTCAAACTGGTGGCGCAGAGGCGTTTGAATACGGAGCGGCCTACTACTGGTCATGTTCAGAATACAGCGCCACGAACGCGTGGCTCCAGAACTGGCGCTCGTCCTTTCCTGGCTTCCAGGACAACTACAGCAAGGCGGATACGTACCGTGTTCGGGCCGTTCGGCGATCAATCATTTAATCCTTTAACCCTTTAATCCTGTCCAGCGTAGCCGGGCAGGATTAGCGATAAAAACACCATGGCGCAATACCAACACCTACCGATTTACAAAACCACCTATGACCTGTTGCTCAAGGTTACGCAAGTCACGGCCAGCTTCCCCAAAGCATACAAGTACAGCATGGGCGATAAGTTGCGCAGTGAAATTACCGAGATGGTGGTCTATATCTTCAAGGCCAATTCCAGCCGCGCTGAGCGTGCCAAGCACGCGAGCGAGGTATTGGAGCGCTTGCAGGTGGTGGAGTTGATGTTGCGCCTGTCCAAAGATTTACGGTTATTGACCGTAAAACAGTTTGCCGAGATCGTGTTGTTGTCAGATAGCCTTGGGCGTCAGGCTCAAGGCTGGGTCAAGTCATCGGCGTTGTTGGCAGAATCGAAATGACCACGGTGATTTCGAGAGACCATCTGATCGGGTCTGTGCCCGTTGCCGCGATGCAACGAGAAGGCTACCCAGCCAGTCTGTTCGCGGAAACCTCCGCCAGCCGACGTGTGAGTGCACAGACAAGCGCCACGAACGCGTGGAACCAGAACTGGAACTCGTCCAATCCTGGCAACCAGAACAACAACAACAAGACGAATACGAACCGTGTTCGGGCCGTTCGGCAACCGGAAGCAAGGCACCATGCTTGATCCGCAATCTGATAAACCCACGGTCTCGGCGCTTTTTCAGGCGTATTACGATTGCCGCGTCACCAAGCGAAACAGCGCCAGCGCCCTATTGTTTGAAGAGCGCCTAGAGCGCAACCTGATGGATCTCTATTACGAGCTACTGGCCGGTGAATACACGCCGGGGCAGAGCACCGTCTTTGTCGTTGAGCACCCCAAGGTGCGCGAAGTCTGGGCTGCTGACTTCCGGGATCGGATCGTCCATCATCTGCTTTACAACCAGATCGCCGACCGCTTTCACCGCCGTTTCATTTTCGACAGCTACGCCTGCATTCCCAACAAAGGCACGCATCGCGCCGTAGCACGGATGGAGCACTTCGCCCGCAGCGTGACGCAAAACCACACGCAACCCGGCTTTGTACTCAAGATGGATGTGGCCAATTTCTTTGTCAGCATCAACCGGTTAATCCTTGATCGCCTCATGGCCGCCCGCGTTGATGAGCCGTGGTGGCTGGATTTGGCGCGCACGATATTGCACCACGACCCCGTGCCCAGCGCGATCATTGCCTCCCGCCCCGACACGCTGCGCAAAGTGCCGCGCCATAAAAGTCTGTTCCATGCGCCGCCCAATACCGGCCTGGCCATTGGTAGCCTAAACAGCCAGTTTGCCGCCAACATCATCATGGACGTAGTGGATCAACACGCCAAGCACGCCCTCAAGCTGACGCATTACGTGCGCTACGTTGATGACATCACGGTCTTTGGCGCGGATGCCAAGGCGCTGGCTTTGATTCCGGCTCAAGTGGATGCGCTAATGCAAAGCCAGCTCAAGATCAGGCTACACCCCAACAAAACCAGCATCAATCGCATTGCGCATGGCTTTGACGCACTGGGCTATGTCATTCGCCCTTATGCGCGCTATCTGCGCCGGTCAACCGTGCGCAATGGCTTCAAAAAGATCCGTGGCTTATGTCGAGCCAAAGCACCGCTGCCCCAAGTGCGACAAGCGGCGCACAGTTATTTCGGCATCTTCGACCATGCCGACGCCTTTAAGCAGCAAGGCCAGCTTGCTGCCCACCTCCACCGCGCCGGCTATGGCGCTGCCGTTCCCTCAAAACTCAACCAAGCGAGGTTTGCACAATGAAGCACCTGAAATTCACCTACGTCGACGCCGTTACTGGGGTTCCTGTCACTGACGCACCCGCAGCCAACGGCCCTGCCTTTCCTGACGTAGAAGGGCTGGAATTTGTTTGGGCGCGTGAAAGCCAATACCCAACCGATGCCCCGGAGTTTTTCGGCATCTGCCCAGACGATAGCTTTGCGCTAGTCCCCGGTGTGATTGATGTCATCGGGCAAGCCGACTGGGAGCAAATGCAGCGTGACGAGATGCGCGCCAGGGTGCCGAAAGTCGTCTCCCGCGCTCAGTTTATTCTCGCCTTGCTTGAGTTGGGCTTGCTCGACGATGTTGAGGCAGCAATCGCTCAGGCAGATCGTGCGACTCAGATCAACTACCAAGAGCGGTTGGAGTTTGAGCGGGGCTATCCGTTGATCGCGACCATGGCCGCTGTACTGGGCAAGACGGACGCAGAGATTGATGCGCTGTTTATGTTGGCTGCGACGAAGTGACAACAAATGCCCGATAAAGACCCCCTTAACTGGACGTTAGCAACCTGGATTCTGGCGCTACTCATGCCGCTGGCGGGCGGTGTCATCAATTGGTACGCTCGCGTCAAAGCTGGCTACACCCGCGTGTTTAATTTTGTCGAGCTATTCGGCGAAATGTTCACCTCCGGGTTTGTGGGCCTCGGCGTCTTCATGTTGCTCGCCTCGTGGGAGCACCCCGCCGGCCTATGCGCCGCCGCCGCCGGCGTCAGTGGCCACATGGCCACGCGCTTACTATTTGTCATCGAGCGCGCCGTAGAAAAGCGCATCGAAGCCTTTGGAGAAAACCCAAAATGATTGAAAGTTTAGTCGGCTCTCTTTTTGGCGGCCTGTTTCGCCTGGCGCCCGAAGTCCTGAAATGGGCAGATCGAAAAGACGAACGTAAGCACGAGCTCTCCATGTTCGACAAGCAGCTCGATGCAGACAAGCTAAAAGGCGACCAGGCACTACTGCTCGCTCGCACGCAAGCCGATGCGTCCATCGGCGCCGCCGAAATTCAAGCCATCATCGAAGCCACCAAAGCCCAGGCAGCGCAAACCGGCATCAAGTTTGTCGACGCCTTCAATGCCTTGATGCGCCCGGCAATCACCTTCTGGTGGGTCATTGTGCTTTACAGCGCCGCGCTGACCAGCCGCTTTGCCGTGCTCGTGCAGCAAGAGGGAGCAACCAACCTAGAGGCCATCATCGCGCTCTGGGGGCCGGACGAAAAAGCCATCGTCGCCAGCATCATCAGCTTTTGGTTTGTCGACCGCAGCCTGCGTAAAAAATGATTCAAAAACTCCTCCGCGCGCTGATCGCCTGGCTTGATAAGCAGCTTCAGCCGCCCGCGCCGCAACCGCCAGTTGAAGCCGAAAGCGACGCCAGCCCCAGCCCGGAGGCCACAACCCCAAGCGCCCTACACGCGCTAATCCGCCGCTTCGAAGGCCTGCGCCTCAAGCCCTACCTTTGCCCAGCCGGCGTGCCGACCATCGGCTACGGATCAACCGCCTACGGTGATGGCCACAAGGTCAAGCTGACCGATAAGCCAATCTCGGAGCCGGTCGCAGAAGCCATGATGCAACGAGACGCCGAGGTATTTTCAAAAGCAGCAGCGGCGCTCTCGCCAGTCTTACGCCTTGATGAAAACAAACATGCCGCGATAGCAGACTTTTGCTACAACCTGGGCACCACGCGGTACAAAGCCAGCACCCTGCGCCGGCGTGTCGACGCCAACGACTGGCCAGGCGCTCAAGAAGAGCTGGCCAAGTGGATATGGGGCGGCGGCAAAAAGCTGCCTGGGTTGATCCTGCGCCGCAAGGCTGAGGCTTTATTGTTGTCCGATTAATTTGGCATCATTGATCGCGTGGCCAAAGTGGGTCTCTACTGCGACCAAAACATACCCATTTATGCGTTTTTTTGACTTAGTTCGCGTACAAATTCTAGGACTTCAGCGGCGTGTCCATTGACCTTAACCCCGCGCCATTCCTTGCGTAGAACCCCATTTTGATCAATAACAAACGTGGATCGCTCAACCCCTATTTGTTGCTTACCGTACA
>JAQTZQ010000211.1 GCA_028687645.1 Rhodocyclaceae bacterium | reverse complement strand
AATGTCGTCGGCAGCGAGGCCGATGAAGGCACAGCAAATGCCTTGGCAGGCTACATCCAGGGTAGCGGCGGCTCAATGAGCCAGGCGGAGTTTCTGGCAACGGTCGCCCAGCTTGACTTGAATAATCAACACATCGGCTTGGTCGGGCTGCAGCAAACCGGGGTCGAGTACGTTATTTAACACAGCCCAAAGAACCAACGATAAAGCCATCCTGCGGGTGGCTTTATCGTTTTTGGGCTAGGGCCATCCGCCCATCGCCGGTGATTAGAATCCATCTGTCGCGGTCAACGGCAATTTCAGGGATAAATTGATACCGGGTTAAAATTGAGCATTGTCAACCTCAAGCTCCCCCCATGACCACAGTCCACCGCCCGTTCAGTCACTCGCAAGCCAACCGACAACACGGCTTCACGCTGATCGAAATCATGGTGGTGGTGATTATCATCGGCATTCTGGCCAGCCTGCTGGTGCCCAAGATCATGTCCCGTCCTGACGAAGCCAGGCACATTGCGGCCAAGCAGGATATCGCCACCGTCATGCAGGCGCTGAAGCTCTACCGCCTCGATAATGCGCGCTACCCGAGCGGCGAGCAGGGGCTCAACGCACTGGTGGTGAAGCCCGCTGCGGCCCCGATCCCCAACAACTGGAAATCCGGCGGCTATCTTGAACGCCTCCCGAAAGACCCCTGGAATACGCCCTACCAATACCTTAACCCCGGCATTCACGGAGAAATTGACGTCTTCAGCCTGGGTGCCGACGGCAAACCTGGCGGTGAAAGCATTGATGCCGATATCGGCTCATGGTCACTTTAAGCCCTGCTAATCACGTAAAAATCAACCCGGCGTCCGGATTTACGCTGGTCGAAATGCTCGTCGTCCTGCTCATCGTCGGGCTCATGGCCGGCGCCTTGATGACGACGATCAAAATTTCCGGCAGCCAGCAACTACAACGCGAAGCGGAACATCTGGCCTGGCTGCTGCGCGACAAAGCGCTTGAATCGCGCACCTCGGGTCAGGTCATAACCTGGCGCCCGCACCCGCTGGGCTATGCTTTTTTTCGTCAAGACAAGCCCGACCAATCCCCAGCCGAAGCTGAAATCCACAAGCTGCCGGACAACATCAAAATCAGCGCAATACACGCCACCGACACCCAGCTGCTGGAATCTATCCAGCTCTCCGGTCGGCAAATTTCCGGGCCACGGCGAATCACTTTGAGCAATCCTGAAGCCAGTATTGAAGTGCGCAGCGAGGGCCTGGATTTATTCTCGGTAGCCGCCACACGCGCGCCAGACGACCATGCCAACCCGTAAAAGTCGGGGTTTTACCTTGCTCGAAATCCTCGTCGCCCTGGCGGTTCTGGCCGTTACGCTGATGGCCGCCTCGCGCTCAATCGGCATGTCGCTGCAAAGCACCCAACAAATCAAGCTGCGCTTGCTGGCCGAATGGGTGGCGCAAAATCGCCTGGCGACACATCGCATCCACCAGGACTGGCCCGGCATTGGCAGCACATCCGGTCAGGAAACCCAGGGCGGCATCGAACTCAACTGGATTGAAGAAGTCAGCGCCACCCCGCACCCGCTGTTTCGGCGCCTGGATATCCGCGTCAAAGACCCGGATGATGCCAATCATGAGTTACGCCACGTCATCGGCTATGCCACTAGAAAAGCACCTTAAAGCAGCACCAGCGAGGGGCTTTACGCTCACCGAACTGCTGGTCGCCCTGAGCATGCTGGCGCTGATGTCGGTATTCACCTACCGCGCCGTAGCGAGCGCGCTGGATGCCGAATCGCATGTCAAAAAAGTCAGCCGCCAATGGATGAATCTGGCGATTTTTTTCGATCAATTTGAACGCGACACCCTGCAAGCCATTCCGCGCCCGATTCGTGGCCAGAATGGAAACATCGAAGCCGCCTTGGTGCTGCGCCCGACCGGCAGCACCAACAATCAAGCCGATATTGAATGGACCAGGCTGGGCGAGGCGACGCTTGAAGGTAGCAGCAAGCAGCGCGTCGGCTATCGTCTGAGCGGGCAAAAACTGCAATATGTCAGTTGGCCAGTGCTGGATCGCGCCCCGGCCACCGAACTGCAAAGCGTCACCCTGCAAGACGACATTCAAGCACTGCGTATTCGCTGTTTGAGCCGTGACGGGCGCTGGGTCGAGCGCTGGCCGGAAAGCACCGCCAATAACGAGCTGCCGCGTGCGCTTGAAGTCACCGTCACCCTCAACAACGGCAGCGCGCTGGTTCGTCTCTTTCCACTCGGCGCGACCTGACGGCATGAAAAAGTCCCAGGGCTGCGCCTTGATCATTGCCATTCTGGCTGTCGCGCTGGTCACCTCCAGCGCCGTCTGGTTGCTCCGCAGCCAGGCATTGTGGGTCAAGCAAAGCGAAACCCTACTGACGCTCGCCCAAGGCAAGCAACTGTTGCTCGCCGGGGTTGAGTGGGCGCGTATCATTCTGGCCGAAGATGCGCGTCATGGCAGCATCGACCACACGGCGGAAATCTGGGCCAAGCCGTTGCCGCCATCCAGCACCGAAGGCTGGGAAATCACCGGCGCCATTGAAGACGCCCAAAGCCGCTTCAATGTAAACAACCTGCAGAACAATGGCCGCCCCAGCCCCAACGATATTGCACTGTTCGCGGCCATACTCCAGCAAACACAAAACCCGCCCGAACTCGCTCAGGCGCTGGCCGACTGGCTCGATAGCGACACCCGCATTGGGCACGGACAGGAACCGGAGGATGCCGGCTACCTGGCGCTCAAACCGCCCTATCGCAGCGCCAATCAGCCGCTGGACGAGCTCGGCGACTTGGCTAAAATACGCGGCTTCACACCGCAAGTCATCGCGCGCCTGACGCCCTACCTCACCGTGCTCCCCAGCCGGACAACGATCAACCTGAACACCACCTCGGCGGCCCTGCTGATGACCTTCATTCCCGGCCTCACCAACGGCGAAGCAGAGCTGATGATCAGCCGCAGAAACAACGCCCCCTTTCAATCAATGGCCGATGCCAAAGCCAATCTACCGCGAATTCAACTCCAAATCCCCAACGGCATATTCAGTCTGGGCAGCAATTATTTCCGCGTCTATGGCCGCGCGGCCAGCGATGGCAAGCAGATCGGGCTGGAAGCCCTGATAAGTCGTGAAGTCCGGCTCAAGCCAAAAATTATCTGGAAAAGGGAAACATGAGTACTTTGCGCATCCTCGCTGCGGCCAATGAAAGCGCCTCGCTGCGCTGGGTCAGGCTCGGTGGCAACGGGCCCGGCAGCGGCACGCCAGGCGATCTGGCACGGCAAGACGAAGACACCTTGATCGAGCTGATCATCCCGGCCGAGCGCACCTCGCTAATCCCGGTCAAGCTGGCGCCGGATCAAATTGCCCGACTCTCTGACAGCAATCTGCAATGGCTGGTCGAACCGCTGGTCAGCCAAGAACTGGAGCAATTGCACCTGGTGCGCGGTGAAGTCAGCCACGATGGAATTTTGACTGTTTTCGCCGTTGACCGTAACTGGTTGCAAACCACCATCGCCAGCCTGAGCGAACGCCAGCTCCAACCGGATCGTCTGCTGCTGGAAATCCTGCTCGTCGAATGGCAGCCACAAACCTGGACGCTGGTGCTCAAACCTGAAGGCGGCTTCGTGCGCACGGGCGAACAAAGTGCCTTGATTCTCGATCGCCACAGCAAAGATGCGCCCCCGATGGTGTTGCAAATGGCCGCTCGCGAACCCGCACTACCCACTGAAATCAGGGTGCTTCAAGCCAGCGATACCAGCAGCAACGATGTCAGTCACTGGAGCAAGCTACTCGGCATCCCCGTACTTGCTGGCGGCCAGACCGACTGGCGCAGCGCACAGCCCAAAAAGACCATCGATCTGGCCAAGGGCGCATTCTCTCCGCGCGGTCAGGTGCGAAATTTCGCCGCCCGACTCAAGCTTGCCGCCTGGCTGCTAGGTGGCATTATCGCCATCAACGTGCTGGGCAGCGGCATCAAGACAGCACTCAATCAGCAAGAAAAAGCGCAGTTGGAGAACGCCATCGAAGGCGTTTTAAGAAAAGCTGTCCCAAGCACCACGGCCATTCTCGACCCGGTGCTGCAAATGCGAAAAAATCTTGAGCTTTTAAGCAAATCGACAGGCACCGCAAGCAGCAACGACTTTTTACCGCTGGTCGAAAAGCTGAAAACAATCCTCGGCCCGCAACTTGCCGGAAAACTGGAAGCCCTCAGCTTTGTGGCGGAACAATCGCTTGAATTCACCATAGGCGACCCGGTGCTGGCCCAACAAGCTGGCGAGTCGCTCAAAGCCGCAGGGTTCACCCCGCAAATTGAAACCATCGCCAGCAGCAAATCCGTACGCATCCGCGTGAAACTGAGCTCCTGATGCCCCTGAAAAAACGCTTCCAACAACTCAAGAGCCGCTGGCAAACAAGCACGCCGCGCGACCAGTTCATATTGGCGCTGGGCGCTGTATTGCTCATCAGCCTGGCCCTTTATTGGCTGCTGATTGCCCCGTGGATGTCCCTGCAAAACAAGCTGGATAACGCCCTGCCGCGCTTGCGCAGTGATTTCGCCAATATGCAACAGATGGCCAAACAGCAGGCCTTGCTCCGTAGCAACCACAAAACCGGGGGCGACAGCCAGCAACTTCAAACCGACCTGCTTGGCCAATTCACCCCGCCCAACGCCGCATTACGCAACGACGGCACGGAGCGCCTGCATCTAACGATCAATCAAGGAGACTTTGACAACATCCTTGCGCGCCTCGCTGGCCTCCAGCAAAAACACCCCATGCGGATCATCAGCGCAAAATTTACCCGGCTGACCAACTCAACTCAGGTCCAAGCCGAGATTATTCTTGCGCTACCCAAGCCACAATGAGCAAACCGCGCCAGCTCATTGGCTTTAGTATCGCTGTTTTTTGCCTCACGCTCATCGCCTTGGCTCCCGCCCGGCTGGCTGACCCACTCATCAAGCAGGCCTCGGCTGGCCATCTCAGCCTGCACGCCAGCAGCGGCAGCCTATGGCACGGCAACGGCCAGCTGCAGCTCAGCAACCACGCCGGTCAACACTTTTCATTAGGGCAAATATCCTGGGAGATTGGGCCGGCAGCCCTGCTCGGCGGGCAGCTTGAAATTGCGCTTATCCAGATCTTGGGCGATCAACGCGGCGCCGCGCAGCTCAAACTTGGCGTTACTCAGATGACCCTGCTCGACCTGCACCTGCACCTCCCCGCCGAGGCCATCGCCAGCCTGTCGCCGATGCTCTCGGCACTGAGTCCAGCGGGCAAGCTGCAACTCCAAAGCGCCAGCTACACCCTGCGCCGCGAAGCGGCACAATTACTACACCAAGGCCAGATCACCGCATTTTGGCAACCCGCCACTTTTCTGAACGGGGTTGAAGCCGGCAACTACCGTATTCAGCTAAACGGCAACAACAGTGCAGTGCTGGCCGGCGAACTCAGCACCCTGAGTGGCAAACTCGATTTACAAGGCAAGCTCCAAATCAACGAGCGCCAGCAACTCATCATGAACGGCAAGGTTCATCTCGCCCCCGGCCCGCAAGCGCAACGCCTGATGCCGGTATTTCGCGCCCTGTGTGGTCAGGGCAAAGATAGCTGCACCCTGGGCTCAGGACTGCTTTAGAAACCACTGCCACCAACAAATCGCGAGTATTTGAGCCACCGTAACGCTCAACCCCTCGTAGGTCGGACTTCAGTCCGACAATCAAGCTTCTCAAATTAAGGCGAATATCGCCGCTAACTACGCTTGTTCTGACAAAATCATCTCGGTAGAATCGGCGAGCATATTTTCGTCAGCTCGGCTAAACATGTGTTTCAACAACGGCAGAGCCCCTACGACAACCGAATTGGGAATTCCATGAAAACCACCAAAATCA
>JAQTZQ010000210.1 GCA_028687645.1 Rhodocyclaceae bacterium | reverse complement strand
GAAAGGTTGCAGTTGGAATGATTTACCTGCTCGACTCCAACGTTTGTATCCAACTCCTCAACGGACGACACACCCAGCTAATTGAGCGCTTTCGCCGCTATGACCGACGCCAAACGGTGCTGTGCAGCATGGTCAAAGCCGAATTGCTGCGCGGTGCCCTGCGTAGCCAACGTGTTGAATTCAACCTCGAACGGCTGGCCGTTTTTTTCCAGCCGCTTAAAAGTCTTCCCTTCGACGACCCTGCTGCAGAGCACTTCGCCCGAATCGGTGCCGAATTGCTCAAATCAGGCACGCCAATCGGCCCGAACGACTTGATTATTGCGGCCACAGCACTCGCTCACCAAGTCACGCTGGTCACCCACAACACTCGGGAATTCAGCCGCGTGCCGGGGCTACGGCTGGAAGATTGGGAAATTTGATGAAATTTGCGGTTGACCGCAGCAAAAGGAAAAAACCACATGATCGCGCTTGAACTCCCTGCCGAAATTGACGAACACAACCAGATTCATCTCCAGTTACCTGAAAAAGTAGCCCCACAAACAGCCAAGGTCATCGTTCTTTACGAAGACAAACCGCTCAGTAAAAAACCGATGCAACTCGGGCTATTTGCCGGAAAAATTCACATGAGCGACGATTTTGACGCACCGCTCCCTGACAGCTTCTGGCTAGAAGGCAAACTGTGAGATTCCTGCTCGACACCCACGCCTTCATCTGGCTAAACAACGAGCCAGCGCGACTATCACCCGCCGTGCAAACACTCTGCATGGCCGGCGGACACGATTTTTACCTGAGCATGGCTTCCGCTTGGGAAATGCAGATCAAATGCCAACTCGGCAAACTTGCACTTGACCTACCAATCATGGAACTCGTCAGTCAAGGCTGCGAAAAGAACGGAATCCAGTTGCTCAAAATTGAACTGGCTCACATCGAGATGCTGGGCAAACTCCCCAACCACCACAAAGACCCTTTTGATCGCCTACTTATTGCCCAAGCGATTAGCGAGAAACTCACCGTGTTATCTGCCGATCAAGCCTTTAGTGAGTACCCGGTCGAGGTAGTTTGGTGAGAAAGGCCGTTGCGGCGTAATTATTGGCGCAATCACCGCTTGTGCGCCAATCAAAATGGCGCGACAATTCCATATCGTGCCAAATTCTATTTCCATGCCAAAAAAAGCCGCTACGCAGGAACTCGATCAGGTTCACTCGCTGATTGCTCGCTACCCCGAAGGCATTGGTGTGGATGCCTTGCTGACGCAAATGAGCAACAACACATCCCGCCGTACCTTGCAACGCCGGCTGAACAACTTGGTGCAAGACCAACGGATTGTCTGCATCGGCAAAGGCCCGGCGACGCGCTATGTTTTGGCTGCAGTTACTGCGCCATATATTGCGCCAGAAATCGCGACAAATCACCTGATTCAAAGCCCGAGGGCGGCCTACTTGGCCCACATTCCGGGCATCACCCTGTCGGTAGAGGGCATTGATATTCGTGCCCACATCAGCCAGCCGCGCGAAAAGCGCACGCCGGTCGGCTACAACATGGCTTTTCTCGAAAGCTATTACCCAAATTACACGTTCTATCTGCCCGAAACCCTGCGCACCCAATTGCACAGCATGGGTCGCTCGCCGACTCAGCAAACACAAGCCGGCACCTTCGCCCGCGACATCCTCAGCCGCCTGCTGATCGATCTCTCCTGGGCATCCTCAAAGCTCGAAGGCAACACCTACAGCTGGCTCGACACCGAGCGTCTGATCGCCCACGGCCAGGCCGCCGACGACAAGGATGCGCTGGAAACCCAGATGATCCTCAACCACAAGGCCGCCATCGAATACCTGGTGCACAACAGCGAACAGGTCGGCATCAACCCCGACACCGTCATCGCCCTGCACGCAATGCTCGCCGATGGCCTGATGACCGACCCGCTCACCGTTGGCCGGCTACGCAATTGCCCGGTCGGCATCGGCGGCAGCGTCTATCAGCCGCTCACCGTGCCGCAAAGCATTGAAGAACTCTTCGGCATCGTCCTGCAAATGGCCGACGAAATCGAAGACCCCTTCGAGCAAAGCTTCTTCCTGATGGTGCACCTGCCCTACCTGCAACCCTTCGAGGACGTGAACAAGCGCGTCTCGCGGCTGGCCGCCAACATCCCGCTGATCCGCCACAACCTCTGCCCGCTCACCTTCCTCGACGTGCCGCAACAGCTTTATGTCGACGCCCTGCTCGGCGTCTACGAACTCAACCGCATCGAACTCCTGCGCGACGTCTACTTCGCCGCTTACCACCGCTCCAGCCAGCAATACGCCGCCACGCGCCGCGAAATGGCCCAGCCCGACACCTTCCGCATGCGCTACCGTCAGGCGCTGGCTGAAATTATCCGCAACATCATTCAGGAAAACCTCCCCGTTAATGAAAATACCATCCGCCAACACCTCCCAATCAGCGTCGCTGAAACCGACCGCCCACGTTTCATGACGCTGGTTCAGGAAGAATTCAAAAGCCTGCACGCCGGCAACGCCATCCGGTTTGGAGTACGGCCGCTGGTGTTTGAGGGTTGGCAAGGGAGGACGGGGTGATGATCCGCTTTCCCGAGTCGTGGGTTTTGCTGCCAGTCGGTGAGGTCGTTCGCAACATCACCCTAACCGACAAAAAAATTCCGCAGAAAAATTATCTTTCGCGCGGGAAATTTCCAGTTTTTGACCAAGGGCAAGATTACGTTGGTGGTTACACCGACGAAGCTGCAATGGTGCTTGATTGTGATTTGCCCGTCATCGTATTTGGAGATCACACTCGCGCAGTGAAATTGGTCAACACGGCGTTTGCTCCGGGTGCTGATGGCATAAAGGTTCTTCAGCCGAGCGCCTGTATCTTGCCAAAGTTACTTGAACACTTTGCCTGCTATCTCGTTACCAAGATTCCAAACAATGGCTATGCGCGGCACTACCAGCACCTTGCGAAATCGTTGCTGCCGATTCCTCCGCTCGCCGAACAACACCGCGTCGTCGCCAAGATTGAGGAACTGTTTTCCGAACTCGATCAGGGTGTGGCCAGCCTGAAAACCGCCCGCGAACAGCTCAAGGTCTATCGCCAGTCGCTGCTGAAAAATGCCTTCGAAGGCAAGTTGACCGCAGCAACTGGGTGGCGCGAAAAGTCCATGGGCCAACTCCTGGGATTCCTGACTTCCGGCTCTCGCGGCTGGGCTGCTTATTACGCCACTTCGGGGAATTTATTCGTTCGCGCTCAGAACATCAAACACGACCGTCTCGAACTCGATGACGTGGCATTCGTCGCTTTGCCAGACAAGGCGGAGGGGCTGCGAACCCGTATTCAGCATGGCGATCTGCTCATCACCATCACCGGCGCAAACGTCACCAAGTCGGCCTTGGTCAAACATGATCTGGGGGTGGCTTATGTTAGCCAGCACGTTGCGCTTTGCCGACCCACGACGGAAATCCTGCCCGAGTATTTGTATTGGTTCGTCGTTGCCGAAGCGGCCGGCAGAAAGCAGCTAACCGATATGGCTTACGGCGCCGGCAAACCGGGCCTGAATCTCGAAAATATTCGTTCGGTACATGTCCCATTTCCAAGTTTGCATGAGCAGCAGGAAATCGTTGAATTGATCGAATCCAAACTCTCCGAAGCCGACCAACTCGACCAAACCCTCGCCACCGCGCTGCAACAGGCCGACGCGCTGCGTCAGTCCATCCTGAAAAAGGCTTTCCACGGTCAACTGGTAAAACAGGACAAAAACGAAGAACCCGCCACCGCCCTGCTCGAACGCATCCGCGCAGAGAAATCATGCCAACCCAAGCGATAAATATCGTAGTTACAAATAATGCTTGCTGTGACAAATTTTCGTAACTACAATAATTGTGCAGATCGAATTCGACACTGAAAAGCGCGACCGAACGCTGGCCGAACGGCGACTGGATTTTGCCCGCGCTGCCGATGTTTTCGCAGGCGTGAATGTGACTGCAGCGGATACACGGCTCGATTATGGGGAGCCACGTTTTACGAGCGTCGGCGTGCTGGACGGGCGCATGGTGATTCTGGTCTGGACCCCGCGCGGCGAGGCGCGCCGCATTATCAGCATGAGGAAGGCCAATGAACGCGAAATCGCAAAATTTGCCCCAGGCTTGGGTTGATCCGGATGATGCGCCGGAATTGACCGACGCGTTTTTCGAGAAGGCGGAATACCGCATCGGAGATCAACTGGTGTCGCCCGAGCAGGGGCGGGTGGCTATACAAAAAGCCTTGTCCCGCGGTCGCCCGAAAGCGGAGCAGACCAAGCTGGCGTTGACTGTGCGTTACGACGCAGACATCGTGGCGGCTTTCAAGGCAACCGGTAAAGGTTGGCAAACGCGCATGAACGAGGCGTTGCGCGACTGGCTGAAAACGCATTCGTCCGCGTAACCACACCAATTCGGCACACACTGTGTGCACAATCAACGCAAGACCCAAGGCTACTCATGAACGCAACCGCATCCATCGTCTCCCGTGTCTGGAGCTTCTGTACCACGCTGCGCGACGACGGGGTCAGCTACGGCGACTACCTCGAACAGCTGACTTACCTGATCTTCCTGAAAATGGCCGACGAGTATGGTCGACCGCCGTACAGCCGCAAAATCGGCATTCCTGAAAATCTCGGCTGGGCCAGCCTGAAGGGGGCGCGCGGGGCGGCGCTGGAGGTGCATTACGTGACGGTGCTGCGCGAGCTGGGCAATAAGCCAGGGCTGCTCGGGCAGATTTTCACCAAGGCGCAGAACAAGATTCAAGACCCGGCCAAGCTGTCGCGGTTGATCGACATGGTCGACGAAACCAGCTGGGTGACGCTGGGGGCGGACGTCAAGGGCGACATTTACGAGGGGCTGCTGGAGCGCAACGCCGAGGATACGAAGTCGGGGGCGGGGCAGTATTTCACGCCGCGCCCACTCATTAAGGCCATGGTCGAATGCGTGCAGCCGTTACCCGGTAAAAGCATTGCTGATCCGGCCTGTGGCACGGGCGGTTTTTTCCTCGCTGCCTACGATTTTCTGGTGGCGACTTACCCCGGCATGGACCGCGAACAGCGCGCCTTTCTCAAGCTGAACACCTTCTTCGGCAACGAAATCGTCGCCGGCACGCGGCGCCTCGCCTTGATGAACATGTTCCTGCACAACATCGGCGAGATTGATGGCGACAGCCCGGTTTCCCCGAATGACGCGCTGGTTGCTCCGCCAGCGCAGACTTTCGACTACGTGCTGGCCAACCCGCCTTTCGGCAAGAAGAGCAGCATGAGCTTCACCAACGAGGAGGGCGAGCAGGAAACCGATGCGCTAACCTACAACCGTCAGGACTTCTGGGCGACGACCTCGAACAAACAGCTCAATTTTGTGCAGCACATCAAGAGCCTGCTGAAGAGCACCGGTCGCGCCGCTGTGGTGGTGCCGGACAACGTGCTGTTCGAGGGTGGAGCAGGGGAGACGGTGCGCCGTAAGTTGCTGGAAACGACCGACCTGCACACCATCCTGCGCCTGCCGACGGGGATTTTTTACGCCAACGGCGTCAAGGCCAATGTGCTGTTTTTCGACAACCAGCCGGCGCGCAAGGAAGCCTGGACGCGTGAGGTGTGGGTCTATGACTACCGAACCAACATCCACCACACGCTGAAAAAGAAGCCGCTGCGCTT
Source organism: Rhodocyclaceae bacterium (assembly GCA_028687645.1). Lineage (GTDB taxonomy): Bacteria > Pseudomonadota > Gammaproteobacteria > Burkholderiales > Rhodocyclaceae > Azonexus. The sequence goes on along the minus strand of JAQTZQ010000210.1, from coordinate 251 downwards.
TGATGATTTGACGGATTTCGTCGCTTGCTATCAACCGCACAATCGTTACGGTCGACAGGAAATTTGGCACGAAATTTCAAATCCAGAAGGCCGCTGGCGCAAGTTCAGCTACGAGCAGATCGTTGCCCGCGACAAGACCAGTCTCGACATTTTCTGGCTCAAGGACAAGAGTCTGGCTGACCTCGATAACCTGCCCGAGCCGGATGAACTGGCCGGAGAAATCATTGAAAATCTTGAGGCTGGGTTAAATA
>JAQTZQ010000209.1 GCA_028687645.1 Rhodocyclaceae bacterium | reverse complement strand
GGTGAGCGTCGTGGCCGCGGTGTTGCGGTGCATGAATCTTTCAGTTCGTTTGTCGCACAGGTGGCCGAAGTGACGATCAAAAAAGACGGTTCAATCAAGGTTGACCGCATCATTTGCGCGGTGGACTGCGGTACGGCGATCAACCCGGACAACATCCGTTCGCAGGTTGAAGGCGCGGTTGGCTTCGCGCTTTCTGCAGCACTGAGCGGTGAAATAACCCTGAATGAAGGCCGCGTGGTGCAAGGCAATTTCGATGGCTACCCGCTGCTGCGCATCGGTGAAATGCCGGCGGTCGAGGTGCATATCGTGCCGTCGACCAGCGCTCCAACCGGCATTGGTGAACCGGGCGTGCCGCCACTCGCCCCGGCGGTCGCCAACGCGATTGCTGCGGCTACCGGCAAGTTCCTGCACCGCATGCCTTTCAACACGGCTGAACTGGTCGCCTGAGATGGATAGCCAGGACACTCAAGTCCTTGCTGCCGCCCGGCGCTGGGCAGCGGCGGGGCATCGCTTCACGCTGGTCACGGTGGCCCGGACCTGGGGTTCCGCCCCGCGGCCGCCGGGGGCGTGGATGGTGCTGCGTGATGATGGACAGGTGCAGGGTTCGGTTTCCGGCGGCTGCATTGAGGACGACCTGATCCGTCGGGCCGCTGCCGGGGAGTTCACGGGCAGCGCGCCGCGCCTGCTGCGCTACGGCGTGACGGCCGACGAGGCACATCGTTTCGGCCTGCCCTGCGGCGGCACGCTGGAACTGGTCCTCGAACCTGCACCCGATGTCGCCTTGCTCGAACAACTTGCCCAGCGCATCGGCACCGGCCAACTGGTGCATCGACGAGTGGCGTTGGCCACCGGTGTTGTCAGCCTCGAAGGCGGCAGTGCCGGCGACAGCCAGCAATGGGACGGCCAGACGCTGGTCACGCTGCACGGCCCGGCCTGGCGGCTGCTGATCATCGGCGCCGGACAGATTTCGCGCTACCTGGCGAGCATGGCGCAGGCCCTCGGCTATCGCGTCTACATTTGCGACCCGCGCAGCGAATATGCCGACGGCTGGGATGTCCCCGGCACCGAGCGTATCGCCGCGATGCCCGACGATGCCGTGACCGAACTCGGCCTCGATCCGCGCAGCGCGGTGGTGGCGCTGACCCACGATCCCAAGCTCGACGACCTGGCCCTGCTCGAAGCCCTCAAGTCGCCGGCCTTCTACGTTGGCGCGCTTGGTTCACAGGCCAATAACAGCAAACGTCGCGAACGACTGCTGCAATATTTCGACCTGTCGCCGGCTCAGGTCGACCGCCTGCACGGCCCGGTCGGCCTGCCCATCGGCAGCCGCACGCCACCGGAAATCGCCGTCTCCATCCTGGCCGAGATGACCGCGATTAAAAACGGGCAAAATTTGCCGTCGACCGCAACACTCAGCGACCCTTACGCCTGCAAACTCACATGAAGCCGATTGTTGGCATTCTGCTCGCCGCGGGTCGTGGCAGCCGCTTTGGCAGTGACAAACTGCTACACCACTTGGCCGATGGAACGCCGATGGCGGTCGTTGCGGCCCGCCATTTCCGTCCGGCCTGCGAGCGGCTGATCGCGGTTCTCCGCCCGGACAGCGAAGCCCTGGGCGGCCTGCTCGCTGCTGAGGGCTGCACAACGATTATTTGTCCGGACGCCGAGGCCGGCATGGGCCACACCCTTGCTGCCGGCGTACGTGCCAGCCCGGAAGCGCTTGGCTGGCTAGTCGCGTTGGGCGACATGCCTTTTATTACACCAACCAGCTATCAGGCTGTTGCCGCCAGGTTGCGTGCTGGCGCCAGCCTTGCTGCCAGTTCATTCCAAGGCCATCGCGGCCATCCGGTTGGCTTTGCTGCGCAATGGTTCGATCAACTGGCGGGATTGACCGGCGATCAGGGTGGAAAATCAATTTTGGCAAAGTATCACCAGAAAATTGCGCTTTGCCCGGTAGAGGATGCCGGCGTTCTGCGCGATATCGACCGACCAACCGACCTGTGACTCATTAACACCAGGCAAATCGGCTTTCAGCTCGATTTCCGGTTTTGCTTTTGATCAAAAAGCCAAGTCAATAAACCCGGCTATCCTCAATCACTTTGCCATCATTGGGCAAGCCTCCGGGTGCCGAGAAAGCAACTTCACCGCGCAGCTTGGTCACTTCGCGCAAACCGGATATCAAGGCCTGATCAAGCGCTTCGCCACCCGCCGCAATCTCGCAGTGTAAAACCATGCGATCCTGCCCGCCGGGGTTGTCCACAACCAAGCGCATGCGATGAATTTCAGGATGACGCTTGGCCAACTCAGCCACCTGTTCTGGATGAACAAACAAGCCCTTGATTTTGGTCGTCTGATCCGCTCGTCCCATCCAGCCATTAATACGAATATTGCTGCGCCCACACGGAGACCGGCCCGGCATGATGGCCGACAAATCGCCGGTGGCAAAACGGATCAGCGGATAGTCGGGGTTGAATGTCGTCACGACAATCTCGCCCACCTCACCCGGCAGCACCGGGTCACCCGTTCCTGGGCGAACGATCTCGACCAGCACCTCCTCCTCTACCACCAAGCCCTCTTCGGCATCCGTTTCGTAGGCAATGGCACCGATATCGGCAGTCGCATAGCACTGCCGGACAATGATGCCGCGCGCCTTTAGCCAGTCACGCGTGACGCCGGGCAAAGCCTCGCCGGAAATGCAGGCCTTTTTCAGGGAGCGGATGTCGGCCCCCATTTCCTCTGCCTTTTCTACAATCAAGCGCAGGAAGGATGGCGTGCCGACATAACCCTCCGGCTTAAGATCAGCCATCGCCTGCACCTGCTGCTCGGTCTGCCCGGTGCCGCCAGGAAAAACTGAACAGCCTAACTTGCGCGCACCGCCTTCAAAAATGAAGGCACCCGGAGAAAAATGGTAAGAGAAGCAGTTGTGAATCAGATCCCCACTACGAAATCCGGCAGCGTAAAGCACGCGTGCCATGTGCCAGGGGTCAATCTCCTTACCCTGCAACTCGTAGATCGGCCCCGGAGAGGCAAAAACCCGTTTGGCCTTGTGGCGCGCCAGAGAATTGAGGCCACCAAAGGGCGGCGCTTTTTGCTGCAACTCGATCAAATCGCGCTTGCGCGTCAGCGGCAGGCGCGCCAAAGCCTCGCGCGTCACGCACTCGAAAGGATTAAAGCCGGCCAGGGCATGAAAATAATAAGTCGTCGTTTCCTTGGCGTGCGCTACCTGACGGGCTAATTTGTCCATCAACTGATCTTCGCGCTCGGCGGGATCGCGAGTTTCGAGTGGATCGTAATAGCTCATGACAACCAACGCTTTCTTCTGCGGTAATGTTTAACATCTTTAAAGGATTTACGGCCCGCTGACGACAGTCCAAGATAGAACTCTTTGACGTCCTCATTGGTGCGCAAATCTTCCGCATCGCCTTCCATCACGACCCGGCCATTTTCCAGAATGTAGCCAAAATCGGCGTAACGCAGCGCGACCATGGTGTTCTGTTCGGCCAGCAAAAAGCTGACGTTTTCACGCGAATTCAGATCTTTGACGATCTCGAAAATCTCTTCAACAATCTGCGGCGCCAAACCCATGGATGGCTCATCGAGCAGGATCATTTCCGGCTTGGCCATCAACGCCCGACCGATGGCACACATTTGCTGTTCACCGCCCGAGGTATAACCGGCCTGCGAAGTGCGCCGCGTTTTGAGCCGTGGAAAATAGTGATAAACCTTTTCCAGGCTGTCTTTCAACTCGCCACGAGAAATCGAACGGGTGTAGGCACCAGTCAGCAGGTTTTCCTCAATCGTCAGGTGGCCGAAACAATGGCGGCCTTCCATGACCTGAATCACCCCACGCTTGACCAGTTCGTTCGGCGTTAGCTGATCGATGCGATCCCCCTTGTACTCAACCGAACCCTTGGTCACATCACCCCGTTCGGCGTGCAGCAGGTTGGAAATCGCTTTCAGCGTCGTCGATTTGCCCGCGCCATTGGCGCCAAGCAAGGCAACGATCTTGCCTTTAGGGACATTCAGCGAGACACCCTTGAGCACGAGAATAACGTGGTCGTAAATGACCTCGATATTTTTGATGCTCAAATAGGCGTCGACCGCAGCAGCCGCAGTTTGTGTATTCATATCGGTTCCTGATCAGCAGTGGCTGGCAAGGAGCAAGGTTTTTGCCCCTCGCCAATCACCAATACCCCCTTACTTTTCCTTGGAGCAATCGCGCGGGGTGATGCCCTTTTCCTTGGCGTACTGCTTGGCAGAAGCCTGGAATAGCGGGTGGATCAAAGCCTTGTTACCCTCGATCCAGCCAGACACCGGCACCCACTTGGCGCCGTCCCACTGCTGAATCTTCACCTTGCCGGACCCCTCGTGGTTGTCGCAGGAGGTCTTGATTTCCGGCAACAAATTGGTCGCCCCGAGTTCCTTCAGGTGGGCATCGGTGATATTCAGGTTTTCCAACGCCCAGCGGGTCTGCTCGCCGCTCAGCGCCTTGCCCTTGCCATATTTTTCCTGGCCCTTGCGGATCGCCTCAACCGACAGCACGGCGGCAGAAACGCCACGGTTATAAAGGATGGTGCCGATTTTGGCCTTGTCCTGCAGGTTGCCCTTGCCGGCGCCATAGACCACTTTCTCGATATCGGCGATAACCGGGACGTCCTTGCCGGCCACATTCCAGGTGGCGGCCATATAGCCCTTGGCAGCAGCACCTGCCGGGATGACGTCCTCTTCCGAACCCGTCCACCAGGAGCCAATCATTTTCTCACGCGGGAAGCCAACCTTCTGAGCCGCCTTCAATGCGGTCTGGTTCATGACGCCCCAACCCCAGAAAATCACGTAATCCGGCTTTTCCTGACGAATCTTCAGCCACTGGGCGCCCTGTTCATTGCCCGGATGGGCGACAGGAATCTGCACCATTTCAAACTTGTTGAGGCCAGCTTCGGCGTTCAGCGCCACGATAGCCTCTTTGCCGTAAGCGGAGTCATGATAGAGATAGACGATTTTCTTACCCGCCAGATTGCCGCCGTTCTTGTCTTTAATAAACTTGACGATAGCCGATGCCTGCATCTGGTAAGTCGTTACCAGCGGGAAAGCGTAGGGGAAAACCGAGCCATCGACCGCATCGGTCCGGCCATAGCCCATCATCGCCAGCGGCAGCTTATCCTGAGCTGATTTATCAATCAGCGCGTAGGAAATGCCGGTTGACATTGTGTGCAGCGGCCCCGCCGATTTGGCCGCCTTGCCCTTCAGGCGCTCGTAACACTCGACACCCTTGGCGTTGTTGTATTCCGTCTCGCATTCCTCGTAAGTCATCTGGACGCCGTTGACGCCTTTTTCCTTGAGATTGACGTAGTTGAGATAGTCGATGAAACCGCCGTAGAAAGACTGTCCGTTTGAGCCATAAGGACCCACGCGATAGTCGATCAACGGAAAAAACTGCTCTTCAGCAGCCATTGCCCCTGACGACAGCAGGGCAAATGAAACCGCAGCGGCGGCGATGGCGGGTTTGAAATTTTTAATCATTAAAGTCTCCTCCAGATTTACAGAAAAGCGACGGGGCCGCCGCCGCTCCAACAAAGGCAGTTCCTAGTGAGGGAAAGGCCACAAACGCAGTTTCTCCTTGGCGATTTGCCACAAACGGGCCAGACCGTGCGGTTCGACAATGAGGAAGAACATGATCAACGCACCGAATACCGTGATCTGGATATGCGACACGGTGGCGCTGGCAAATGGCAAGCCAAACAGGTTGGCGATGAACGGCAGAGCTACATCCAGAAAGATCGGCAGGAGCAGAATAAAAGCGGCGCCGAGAAAGCTGCCCATGATCGAGCCGACACCACCAATGATGATCATGAACAAAATCCTGAACGACATCTCCAGCGAGAACCCATCCGGCTCAACTGAACCGAGATAGCAAAAAGCATAGAGCGCACCAG
>JAQTZQ010000208.1 GCA_028687645.1 Rhodocyclaceae bacterium | reverse complement strand
CAACTGGCCGCCGGCTACGCCATCTACGGCCCTTCAACCATGATGGTGCTGACGCTGGGTAAAGGCACGCACGGCTTCACGCTGGATCGTGAGAACGGCAACTTTATTCTGACCCATCCCGACATCAGGGTGCCGGAAGATACGCGCGAATTCGCCATCAATACCTCCAACGAGCGTTTTTGGGAGCCGCCAATTCAGCGTTATGTCACTGAGTGCAAGGCCGGCAAAACCGGTGTTCGCGCGGCTGACTTCAATATGCGCTGGATCGCCTCGATGGTTGCCGAAGTGCATCGCATCCTGTTGCGTGGCGGCATCTTCATGTACCCGAAGGACAACAAGGATCCGACCAAACCGGGTCGTCTGCGTCTGCTTTACGAAGCCAGCCCGATGGCAATGTTGATAGAGCAGGCAGGCGGTGCGGCCAGTACCGGTCGCGGGCGCATTCTGGATGTTGAACCGGATGCCTTGCATCAGCGCGTGCCAGTGATTCTCGGCTCGAAGAATGAAGTCGAGCGCGTCGAACGCTATCACCGTGAGCATGATGACGGTTCTGACCGCCCCTTCGTTTCGCCGCTGTTCTCCGAGCGTTCGCTGTTCCGCGATTAAAGTCCTCAATATCTTCACTACTCAGGGAAGCCATCATGTCCGTTAAACATCCGATCATTGCCATCACCGGTTCATCCGGCGCAGGTACCAGCACGGTGATGCAAGCCTTTCATCACGTTTTCCGTCGTGAGAGCCTGAAAGCTCAAATTATTGAGGGCGATTCATTCCATCGCTACGATCGCATGGCGATGCGTGGGGTGATGAAGGAGCAAGAGGCGCTGGGTAATCGCAATTTCAGCCACTTCGGGCCGGAAGCCAACTTGCTGGCCGAACTGGAGCAACTTTTCGTTGATTATGGCCGTGACGGCAGCGGCAAAGTCCGTAAATATCTGCATGACGCCGGTGAGGCTGAGCCCTACGGCCAGGAGCCGGGCACTTTTACGCCCTGGGCCGATATTCAGCCGGGCACTGATCTGATGTTCTACGAAGGCCTGCACGGGGGTTACGCCGACGATAAGATCAATGTGGATAAGCAGGTGGATCTGCTGATCGGCGTGGTGCCAACGATCAATCTTGAGTGGATCCAGAAACTGCATCGTGACCAGAAGTTGCGCGGCTACTCGCAAGAGGCCGTGACTGACACCATTTTGCGTCGCATGCCGGATTACGTCAGCTATATTTGTCCGCAGTTTGGCCGCTCCCATGTCAACTTTCAGCGTGTGCCGATTGTCGATACCTCCAACCCGTTTATGGCGCGTGACATCCCGACGGCGGATGAAAGTATGGTCGTGATTCGCTTTGCGAACCCCAAGGGGATTGATTTCCAGTACCTGTTGAGTATGCTTCACGACTCGATGATGACTCGCCCGAATACGCTGGTCGTCCCCGGCGGCAAGATGGGTCTGGCAATGCAAATGATTTTCACGCCGATGATCCTGCGCTTGATGGACCAGAAACGCCGTACCTGATTATCTAAAAAAACGGAGAAAAAAAGCATGAGTGAAAACATTAGCCGCCGTACCCTTGCCAACGCCGTCCGCTTTCTTGCGGTCGACGCCGTCGAGAAGGCCAAATCTGGCCATCCTGGCGCACCTATGGGGATGGCTGACATTGCCGAAGTGTTGTGGCGCGACCACCTCAAACACAATCCGGCTAATCCAAAATGGCCGGATCGTGACCGCTTCGTGCTGTCCAATGGCCATGGCTCGATGTTGATTTATGCTTTGTTGCATCTCACCGGCTACGACCTGCCGCTCGAGCAACTCAAGAATTTCCGCCAGCTCGGCAGCAAAACCGCCGGCCACCCGGAAGTGGGGCACACACCTGGCGTTGAAACCACTACCGGCCCACTTGGGCAAGGGCTGGCCAACGGCGTCGGTATGGCGCTGGCTGAAAAACTGCTGGCTCAGCGTTACAACCGCCCGGGCTGCGACATTGTTGATCACCGCACCTGGGTTTTCCTTGGCGACGGTTGCCTGATGGAAGGCATCAGCCACGAAGCCGCCTCATTGGCCGGCGTTTGGGGCGTCGACAAGCTGACCTGTTTTTATGACGACAACGGAATCTCCATTGATGGTCACGTTGAAGGCTGGTTCCGCGACGATACCCCGGGGCGTTTCCGCGCTTATGGCTGGCATGTGATCGGCCCGGTCGATGGTCATGATGCCGATGCACTGAGCGCCGCGATCAACGAAGCCAAAGCGGTCAAAGGCAAACCGACAATGATTGTCTGCCGCACCCAGATCGGCTGGGGTTCGCCCAACAAAGTCGGTACGCATGATGTGCATGGCGCACCACTCGGTGCCGATGAAATTGCCGCAACCCGCGCTGCCCTCAACTGGCCGTATGCCCCGTTCGAAATTCCCGCCGATATTCGCAAAGCCTGGGATGCGCATGCCCGTGGCGGTGCCGCCGAAGGTGACTGGCAAGGTCGTCTGGCCGCTTATCGCGCCCAGTTCCCGGAGTTGGCTGCCGAATTTGAGCGCACCCAGGCGGGTGGCCTGCCGGCTGCCTGGCCAGAGATTCGCGCTGAGTTGCTGGCCCTAGCCGGTAAAAAAGAAGGTGGCATCGCCAGCCGCAAGTCCTCACAAAATTGCCTCGATTTCCTGGTTGACCGTGTCCCTGAGCTGCTGGGCGGCTCCGCCGACCTGACCGGCTCCAACCTCACCGCTGGCAAGGGTAGCGTTGCCTGGCATGCGGCGGGTGACAAGACCCCGAACTATATTTCCTACGGCGTGCGTGAATTCGGTATGGCGGCAATCATGAACGGCGTTGCCCTGCATGGCGCCATGATTCCTTACGGCGGCACTTTTGCTGTGTTCTCGGATTATTCACGCAATGCTATCCGTATGGCGGCCTTGATGAATCAGCGGGTGGTTCATGTCCTGACGCATGACTCCATCGGTCTCGGCGAAGATGGCCCGACGCACCAGCCAATCGAGCACCTTGGCAGCCTGCGCCTGATCCCCGGGCTGGATGTTTGGCGTCCGTGTGACGAGCTGGAAACTGCGGTGGCCTGGGCTGAGTCTATCGAGCGCAAGGATGGCCCGTCTGCACTGTTCCTCTCGCGCCAGAACTTGCCGCAGTGTGGCAATGCTGGCAGCCGTGCTGAAAACATCGCGCGTGGTGGCTATGTGCTGAGTGATTCCGAGACGACGGCACAAGCCGTCATCATCGCCACCGGCTCCGAGATTGCTTTGGCGCTGGCAGCTCAGAAAGAACTGGCAACTAAAGGTGTGGCAGTTCGCGTCGTCTCTATGCCTTGTTGTGATCGCTTTGATCGTCAGAAATCCTCGTGGAAAAAATCAGTGCTGTTGCCGGATGTGCCGCGCATCGCGATTGAAGCCGCGCACCCAGACCCATGGCGCAAGTACGTTGGCCTTGATGGCGAAGTGCTCGGCATCCCGACTTTCGGTGAATCCGCCCCGGCCCCAGCCCTCTACGAGCGCTTTGGCCTGACGGTCGAGCATCTGATTCGTGTTGTGGATGAAACCGTTGCGCGCGAAAGCGGTAACGACGGCGACTTCTAAACAACAAAAAAATATTTCATTCAAATATCTGGAGACAAACAGTGACTATTCGTGTGGGAATCAACGGCTTTGGCCGAATCGGGCGTATGGCAATGCGTGCCATTGCAAAAGAAGCAGAATTTTCCGATATCGAAGTGGTCGGCATCAACGACCTGCTCGATGCGGACTACTTGGCTTACATGCTCAAGTTCGATTCGGTGCATGGCAACTTTGCCGGCGCGGTGAGCGTTGAAGGTCAAAATCTGATCATCAACGGCAAGAAAATTCGCCTCAGCGCCGTCAAAGACCCGGCTGAACTCAAATGGAGCGAGATTGGTGCTGATGTCATCATCGATTGCACCGGGCTTTTCCTGACCACCGAGAGCTGCCAGAAACACCTGACAGCCGGGGCCAAAAAAGTGGTTCAGTCTGCTCCGTCAAAAGATGACACGCCGATGTTTGTTTACGGTGTCAATCATCTGAAATATGCCGGTGAGGCTATCGTTTCCGCTGCTTCCTGCACGACCAACTGTTTGGCGCCGGTCGCCAAGGTGCTGAATGACAATTTCGGCATCAAACGCGGCCTGATGACCACGGTGCATGCTGCAACCGCCACCCAGAAAACTGTCGATGGCCCATCGACCAAAGACTGGCGTGGTGGTCGTGGCATTCTCGAAAATATCATTCCGTCCTCTACCGGTGCCGCCAAGGCCGTCGGTGTCGTGCTGCCGGAGTTGAACAAGAAACTGACCGGCATGGCTTTCCGCGTGCCGACCTCAGATGTTTCCGTGGTCGACCTGACGGTCGAGCTGGAAAAGGGCGCAACTTACGAAGAAGTCTGCAAGGCCATGAAGGCGGCCAGCGAAGGCGCTTTGAAGGGCGTTCTCGGTTACACCAGCGAGAAGGTGGTCTCCACCGACTTCCGTGGTTGCCCGATGCCGTCAATCTTTGATGCCGATGCCGGTATCGCGCTCGACCCGACCTTTGTCAAGGTCGTGGCCTGGTACGACAACGAGTATGGCTATACCTGCAACATGCTGCGTTTCCTCAAGCACGTCGCCCAGTAATCATCCCAAAAAGCGCTAACCCGTAGCGCTGAATACGGGCTCTAAGGTGCCAAATCCAGGCACCTTGGGGACCTGTTTTTTGTAAATTTTGAAAAGGATTCATGATGGCACTGATTTCCCTGCGTCAATTGCTCGACCACGCTGCCGAGCATAGCTATGGTCTACCGGCATTTAACGTCAATAACATGGAACAGATTCACGCCATCATGCAGGCCGCTGAAGCCTGTAACAGCCCGGTCATCCTGCAAGCCTCCGCCGGTGCGCGCAAATATGCCGGCGAGCCTTTCCTGCGCAAACTGGTGGATGCCGCCATCGAGCAATATCCCGAGATTCCGGTTTGTTTGCACCAGGACCATGGCACCTCGCCGGCAGTTTGCCAGCAATCCATGCGTAGTGGCTTCTCCAGCGTGATGATGGACGGTTCGCTCGGTACTGACGGCAAGACGCCGACGACTTATGAGTACAACGTCGAAACTACCCGTCGTGTGGTTGAAATGGCCCATTACATTGGCGTCTCTGTCGAAGGCGAATTGGGCTGCCTCGGCTCGCTGGAGACCGGCGAAGCCGGTGAAGAAGACGGTATCGGCGCCGCCGGCAAGCTCGATCACTCACAAATGCTCACTGACCCGGAAGAGGCAGCTGATTTCGTCGCCAAGACTGGCGTCGATGCCCTGGCCATTGCTATCGGCACCAGCCACGGCGCCTATAAATTTACCCGTCCGCCGACTGGCGAAATTCTCGCCGTCGAGCGCATCAAGGCGATCCACACCCGCATTCCAAATACTCACCTCGTCATGCACGGTTCGTCCAGCGTGCCACAGGAGTGGCTGGCGGTCATCCGTCAGTACGGCGGCCAGATGAAAGAAACCTACGGCGTGCCGGTTGAGGAAATCGTTGAAGGAATTAAACACGGCGTGCGCAAGGTCAATATCGATACCGATATCCGCCTCGCCATGACCGGCGCCATGCGTAAAGCGATGGCCGAAAAACCTGAAGAATTTGACCCGCGTGCCTTCCTCAAGGCAGCCGTCGTTGCCGCACGCGACATTTGCAAATTACGTTTTGATGCTTTTGGCTGTTCCGGACAAGCCAGCCGCATTAAACCGATATCACTGGATAAAATGGCTGCTGCCTACCGCTGATAAACCGAGTATCACTCTGCTGTACCTTGCGTTTACGGCCCCGTAGTATGGGGCCGCTTTTTTTGGAGTACGTCATGAGCCAAACCAACTTTGTAATTGCACCGAGCATTCTTTCCGCCAACTTCGCCAAACTGGGCGAAGAAGTGGCCAACGTCATCGCTTCCGGCGCTGACTGGATTCA
>JAQTZQ010000207.1 GCA_028687645.1 Rhodocyclaceae bacterium | reverse complement strand
TCGGCGATGGCGGCGGCGCGCGGGTTGAGTTCGATGCCTAAAAACTGGTGCGGGTCGACGGTGAGGCCTTCACTTTCCAGGCTTTGCGTGGTGTTCATCGCTTCGAGTTGTTCGAGCACTTCGGCTTCGAGGCGTTTGAGGTGTTCAAGGGCGATGTAGAGAAAATTACCGCTGCCGCAGGCCGGGTCAAGCACGCGCAGGGTGCACAGGCGGTGGTGAAACTGGCGCAAAATTTTGGGCGCTTTTTGGTGTTGACCGCGCTCCCAGGCTTTGATCGCGTCGGATCGGATGGTGTCCCATTCGCGCCGCAGCGGGTCGATCAGGGTGGGCAGGACGAGGCGCTCAACGTAGGCGCGCGGGGTGTATTCGGCACCGAGGGCGTGGCGTTCGTCGGCGTCGAGCGAGCGTTCCATCAAGGTGCCGAAAATGGCCGGCTCGACGTGCTTCCAATCCTGGCGGGCGGCGGCGTGGAGAATTTCGATCTGGGCGCGTTTGAGGGCGATGACGGCGGGGGCTTTGAACAGCTTGCCATTGAAGTGCGGGATGGTTTGGCGCAGGGCGACGGAGTAGCCGCCGCTGTCCATTTTTTGCCATAGTTCGCCAATATCGCCGACAAAACAGGCGGGGCGCTCGTCAGGCTCGGCAATCGCCGTTTCGAGCAGGCGGGTGAAAGCGCCGGCGGGCAGCAGGCCGACGTCTTCGGCAAACATGCTGAACAGGCAGCGAGTGAGAAAGCCGGCGATTTCTGGCGCGCCGTGCCCTTCGCTACGCAGCGAACGGGCGAGTTGGCCGAGCGGTTCGGCGACCGTGCGGGTGACGCGGGCGGCGGTGAGTTCGGGGTCGAGGGCTTGCGGGTTGATCCACAGTTGGCGCAGGCGCTGGCGGATGGCGTCGTCAGCGAGGTCGTCAATACGAATCAAATAGCCCTGTTTGTCGGGGAACATTTCGTAGGCCCGGCTTTTGTCCTTGAACTGGGCGTAGAGGGCGATGAAGCGGCCGACGTTGATGACCATCAGCAGCGCCGGCCAGGGTTCGTGGGCGGGCAGGCTGCGAGCGTAGGCTTCGGCCTGGGCGCGGGCATTTTGCAGCTTGCTGTTGTCGGAGGCGGTCAGGCTACCGGCGTAGAAAGCCTTGCCTTCGGCGATAAAACCGCCGCGCCGGTAGGTGTCGATGTAACGGTTGTCGCCAACGCTGCGGCCATCCTGCGACTTGATGTGGCGCTCGTGAACGTAGGCGTTATCGCGCGTATCGGCGCGGGCCGGGTCGGGTTTATCGACGTCCAGCAACTCGCAAAGATCGTTGAAGAAGCTTTGGTAGTTGGCACGCTCGCTGCCATCGGCACCGCGCCAGCGCTGGATGAAGGTTTGTGGGGTCATGATTTAGTACAACCATGGCTGGTTAACTTGATGGCTTTCAGACACCTTTTTTACGCCGCCAACGGCAAAGTGAGTGGGAGCTGAAAGCGTCCTTCGACAATGCCGCGCACTGAGATATCTTCGTCTAATACTTCCCAGCGCAATGCGGCACCGTTGAGGCAAAGTTCAACTTGGCTCAACGTTTCGTTCGTCGCGTTGGCGAGTAAACGAAAACGATCTGCTGGAAAACCAATTTGCCTTCCATCGGTTAGCTCGATGAAAATCATGCGATTTTGTACCCAAGCACTCACGGCGCGGGGATCGAGTTCAACAGTTGTTGTGTTCATGCCACTTCTCCAGAAAAAGAGATTCGTGTTCAATTACGGCAATTTCAATTCGGCGTACCTCAGTGGGGCGCACGCTGTCGACTCTCGCCAAACGCACCGGCTTGAGCCAAAACTTACATTCACCATCCCCTGTTCTGACATGGATATGGGGCGGCTCATGGCCTTCGTTCGAGTAAAAATGAAAGCGCCAGTTGAGTAAGCGTAAAACTGTTGGCATATTTGATCTGGCGTCAGTAGGGCTTTTGGGAGAATAACCCGGAACAGTGCTTCATGGACGAGGCATGGTTTTGAGCGGGGGAGCGCTCGCTGCCATCGGCACCACGCCAGCGCTGGATGAAGGTTTGTGGGGTCATTGGGCTTAAGTGGGCTGGATCAGTTTGGTTTTTATCCAGGCCGCGAATTCGGCTTCGGGTAGTTCGCCTGCTGCCAGTGCCAGCATCGTCGTGACGCACTCGGCATCTTGCGCCGTCAATGCGTAGCCGTTAAGCGCGAGAAATAGCTCGGCGCAAACGAAGGCGGTGCGCTTGTTACCGTCGATAAAAGGGTGATTGCGCGCAATCCCGAAGCCGTAAGCGGCGGCCAGTGTGGCGGCGTCTGCTTCACCGTAGGCGACTAAATTCAGTGGTCTAGCCAATGCGGATTGTAGTAAGCCGGCATCGCGCACACCGGCTGAACCACCGTGTTCGGCGAGTTGCGCTTCGTGAACTGCCCAGACGACAGATTCTTCAATCCAGACCCATGGGCTAATTTCGCTCATTTGGCCAACTCGTGCAGGACGTTGCGCCGGGCTTTCATAATTTTGCCGGCAGCTTCCATTTGCTTCTCAAAAGTAGGATCAAAGGGCGTCAAGCGCAGGCCATCGGGTGATTCTGTCGCGAAAATGGTGTCGCCTTTTTCGATATGCATTTTGGCCAGTAACTCCTTGGGCAGAATGAAGCCGACCGAATTACCAATCTGGGTTAGTTTGAGTGCGAACATGATGATTTCCTTGGGTGGTTATAACAAATGTAATATTACGCTTTTTTGGCTTGCAAGGTCGTCGGTTGTGAGCCCAATTTATCCAGCGAGCGGATTCCGGGAATACAATCAATCGCTCAAGCTCAAGGAGAAAAACATGGCGCTACCCAAACTCAAAGACGTCGGATTCAGCTACGCCGATTACCTCGGATGGGAAGGCGACGAGCGTTACGAACTGATTGACGGTGATGCTTATGCAATGGCGCCAGCGCCGACGATCTCGCATCAAAATATGGTGCTTTTTATTGCAACACAGGTCAAAAATACCCTCGTTGGCAAACCGTGCCAACCCTTCATCGCGCCGGTCGACGTGCTGTTGACTAGCAAAAATGAAGCCGATGAAGATATAAAAACGGTCGTTCAGCCCGATATGTTTGTCGTTTGCGACCCGAACAAAATCACTGAACGGGCGATTCGCGGTGCACCGGATTGGGTGGTTGAAGTCCTCTCCCCGGCCACGGCATCGCGCGATCATCTGGAGAAGCGAATCGCCTACGAGCAAGCGGGTGTGCGCGAATACTGGTTGGTGCACCCGATCGATAAAGTGCTCCTGATCTACACCCTGGAGGCTGGCGCTTACGGCAAACCCAAGGTGCAGGCACTGACGGGTGAAACGACCGTCGGCGCTTTGCCGGAGATTGTGATCCATTGGTCAGATAGCGCTGAGTTGGATAGCTGACTCGATAGATTTGGGCTTGCTTTTCAGTTTTCTCTCAGGCAGAGTTTGCGTTCTGCTGATTTTTTGAACCCGATACCGATATGAACGCTCTACGTACTCACCGCGCCGCTTCAGCCTCTGCTGTATCGCCGGTCGTCGTATGTGTCGTTGTCGTCAGCGTCGTTAAACACGCGCCGTCGCGGATCGGGTAAGCAGAAGCAGTTCAATATTCCCCAACCCCCGCCGGCGCAAACCGGCGGGGGTTTTGTTTTGGAGCTCCGCCGGTCAAGCCACCCACCGAAAGGAAGTCTCCATGACCGAAACACTGACAGGCGCACAGATCACCATCCGCCTGCTTGAACGCCAAGGTATCCGTATTGTTGCCGGTATCCCCGGCGGTGCCATCCTGCCAATTTATGACGCACTCAGCCACTCGTCCCTGATTCGCCATGTGCTGGCCCGCCATGAGCAAGGGGCCGGCTTTATGGCGCAGGGCTTGGCGCGGGTGAGCGGCGTGCCGGCCGTCTGCATGGCCTCGTCCGGCCCCGGGGCGACCAATTTGTTGACGGCGATTGCCGACGCCAAACTGGATTCGATTCCGCTGGTTGCCATCACCGGCCAGGTGCCGCGCGCGATGATAGGCACCGACGCCTTCCAGGAGGTGGACACCTACGGACTCTCCTTGCCGATTACCAAGCATAATTTCCTCGTTTCTTCGGTCGAGGAGTTGCTGGAGGTGATTCCCCGTGCCTTCCAGATCGCTGCCTCGGGCCGCCCTGGGCCGGTGCTGGTCGATATTCCCAAGGATGTCCAGGCACAGGCCATCGAGATCAGCGCATGGCCGGCACCCGGCCTGGCCCTGCCGGCACCGCAGGCCGATAGCGCTTTGATCGAGCAGGCGGCGGCGCTGATCAATAGCGCCGAGCGGCCAATTCTCTACCTCGGCGGCGGCGTCGTGCATTCCGGTGCCGCAGCAGCGGCGATTGAGCTTGCCGAAAAAAATAGCTTGCCAACGGTGATGACCCTGATGGCGCTCGGTGCAATGCCGGTAGATCATCCGTTGTCACTTGGCATGCTGGGCATGCATGGTGCGCGTTACACCAATCTGCTGCTTGATGAGTGCGATTTGCTGATCGCCGTCGGTGCGCGCTTCGACGATCGGGCAACCGGTAAAGTCGCCGCCTTTTGCCCGCAGGCAAAAATTGTCCATATCGACATCGACCCGGCGGAGCTGGACAAAATCAAGACCGCACATATTGGTATTACCGCCGACGTCCAGGAAGCGCTGGCCCTTTTACTGCCAGCCATTGAGAAAAATGAGCGAAAAAACTGGGTTGACCGTAACAATGCCTTAAAAGCCCAATTACCGTTCGAGATGCCTGATGTGGATAACCCGCGTTCGCATTTTGGGCTGATCCGCGCTGTGTCCGATTGCCTTGATGACGATGCGATCATCACCACCGATGTCGGTCAGCACCAGATGTGGGTGGCGCAGGCTTACCCGCTGCGCCGCGCCCGCCAATGGCTGACTTCCGGCGGCCTGGGCACTATGGGTTTCGGCCTGCCGGCGGCAATTGGTGCCGCCCTGGCTGCACCACAACGCACGGTAGTTTGTTTTACCGGCGATGGCTCGATCATGATGAATATCCAGGAGCTGGTCACCGCCTGCGAGGAGCAGGTGAATATCAAAATTGTGCTGATGGACAACGCCACGCTTGGCTTGGTGCACCAGCAACAAACGCTGTTTTACGGGGAGCGACTGTTTGCCTCGCAATTCAAGAGTTCGCCGGATTTTGTCAAAATTGCCCAGGGATTCGGGATGGCGGCGCTTGATCTTGATCGCGTGGCCAACCCCGTTGCGGCATTGCAGGAAGCCATTGCCACGCCCGGCCCGTGCCTGATTCACGTCAGCATTGACGCCGAGCAAAAGGTTTATCCCATGGTGCCGCCCGGTGCCGCCAACCGTGACATGATCGGAGCCTGACATGAACGCCATGAATCGCCAGGAAGAAAATGACCTGAAGCGCACCGTGCTTGAAATTGACATCACCAATCACCCCGGCGCGATGTCGCATGTCGTCGGCTTGTTCTCGCGCCGCGCCTTCAATATTGAGGGCATCCACTGCGTTCCGGTCGGTGACCGGACAAACTCGCGCATCTGGTTGCTGCTTCAGGCGGATGCGCGCGTGCCTCAGATGATCAAGCAGTTGGACAAGCTGGAAGACGTCATCATGATTCGCCAGCACGAAAATGGCCACCCGGTGTTTGGAGAGTTGTTGGCATAGGCGATGGTTTCAATGGGCATGGTTTGTATTGACTAACAATCCAATGAGCGCTAGATTGTGAGTGTGTTTAATCAGAGCGACTGGAAAGGAGATACACCATGAACACTTTATTCATCCTCAACGATGCGCCCTATGGGACGGAGCGCAGCTACAACGCCTTACGGCTGGCGCGTGCGCTGGCAAAAATGGACGGCCAGACGATCCGCGTCTTCCTGATGGGGGACGCGGTGGCCTGCGCCAAATCAGGCCAGAAGGTTCCTGACGGTTATTACAACGCGGGCGACATGG
>JAQTZQ010000206.1 GCA_028687645.1 Rhodocyclaceae bacterium | reverse complement strand
TGGATGGCGCAAAGCGGGCATCAAGTTTTTGCCCCGGAAAGCGGGTTGACCGTAACACTTTTGATCGGCGCCGGCATTCTCACCGCCCTGCCCCTGATGTTCTTCGCCGCCGCCACGCAACGCCTCGATCTGGCCACTGTCGGCATGCTGATGTACATCAACCCGACCATGCAATTCATCACCGCCATCTGGATTTTTGGCGAGCCGATGCAAACGGCGCGCCTGGTCAGTTTTGGCCTGATCTGGATCGGCCTGTTTATTTTCAGCTGGAGCATGTGGCGCAAAATGCGCCGGTCGTAAGGCTTAGGCGGATTTTTCCAGCCACTTGAGCAGGGTCACAAAGAGCAATTCAGGGTCGATTGGCTTGGCGATAAAATCGTCCATCCCGGCAGCCAGGCAATCCTCACGATCCGTAGCAAAGGCATTGGCCGTCATGGCAATGATGCGCACTCGCTCGCCGTTGGGTAATTGACGAATTTGCCGAGTGGCATCAAGGCCACCGAGGCGTGGCATCTGCATATCCATCAAGATCAGATCGTAAGACTGATGGGGGAAACATTCCACAGCAACCTGTCCGTCTTCTGCCATTGCGGTGATCAACCCGGTCTCTTCGAGCAACAACTGGGTAATTTCACGATTGATCGGCTCATCATCAACCAGCAGCACACGCCGCCCGGCGAAGCGCTGCCGAATAGCATTCACGGCATCCTCTACCGCCAGTCCAACAGGCGCAAGCGGCACCGCGCTCCCTTGGGCAAAGCTGGCCGTCATCCAGAAAGTGCTGCCCTGTCCGGGAGTCGAGAAAACCCCGGCCTCACCGCCCATCGCCTCAGCAATTTTCTTGCTGATCACCAAGCCGAGGCCGCTGCCGCCAAAACGGCGTGTGGTTGAACTGTCGGCCTGCTCAAAGCTGTTGAATAGGCGGTCAATCACCTCAGCCTCAATGCCAATGCCGGTATCGATAATCTCAAACTTGAGTTTGATCCGGGCCCCTGACTCGTCAAGCTGCCTGACCCGCAAAGTAACGCTGCCGGCTTCGGTAAATTTGATGGCGTTACCGACAAAATTCAACAACGCCTGCTGCAAACGCGTCGGATCACCGATCAAGCGAATGTTGGCCGGCAAAATTTCCGTCCGCAACGGGAGTTGTTTGCTGGCGGCGCGCACTGAAGCCATTGAGCAGACGTTTTCGACCACCTCGTAGAGACTGAATTCAGTCTGTTCAAGCACTAATTTGCCGGCTTCAATTTTGGACAAATCGAGCACCGCATTAATGGTTTCGAGCAGATGCCTGCCAGACGCCTCCAGTTTTTCAAAGCGCGCCATCTGCTCGGGGGGCAAACCATCGCGGCGGATCAGGTACGCCATGCCGTTGATGGCATTGAGCGGCGAACGGATTTCATGGCTCATATTGGCCAGGAACGTGGATTTCGCCGCATTGGCCTCGTCAGCCTGCTGGCGTGCCAACGTTAATTCTGCAGTGCGACTGGCCACCAATTGCTCCAGGTGATCCCGATGCGCATCGAGTTCCTCGCTGATTCGCTTCTTTTCCGTAATGTCCTGCTTGACGGCCAGATAGTTGCTAACCTCGCCATTGGGCTGACGAATCGGCGCGATGATAATGTGTTCAACGTATTCGCTGCCATCCTTGCGCCGATTGATGAATTCCCCCTGCCAGCCCTGGCCTGCCTTGAGCGCAGCCCACATGGCCTGATAACTGGCGAGCGGCGTGCGCCCCGACTGGAGCAGGCGCGGGTTCTGGCCGCGTACTTCATCGAACGAGTAGCCGGTATTGTCGATAAACGACTGATTGACATACTCAATATTGCCATCCAGGTCACTGATCACAATACTTTCAGGACTTTGCTCAACCGCCTGCGACAACTTGATCAGCGCCAGCTCACGGCTTTGCACCCCCTCGGCCATCCGGTTGAAGGTCTCAGCCAGTTGGCAGATTTCGTCATCGCTCTGGATTGGCAGACGAGTCGCGTAATCCCCTTCGGCTATTCGTTCCGCCCCGGCCTGCAAACGACCCAGTCGCTGCGTCACGAGTTGTTCAAGCAAATAACCAACTGCCAACAGCAAAATGGCGTAGCCGAACAGACTCTTGACCATCTGCGAGCCCCAAACTGAACGAAAACGACTGTCAAATTTTTTGGTAGGGATTTTGATACTGACCACACCGCGCAAATCCCCCAATTGATAGCCGTAGGCCTGATCATATTGTTCACGAATACTGGGTGGTGCCGCATCCCGATCGCCATGGCACTTCAGACAAAATTGCTCCATCCAGATCGGCGCGGTGTATAGCAGATAGCCTTTCCCTTCTGGCTTTTCCACTCGCTCCATGCGCTCGGCGACTTTGGGATTTTGACGAAACC
This sequence comes from Rhodocyclaceae bacterium, assembly GCA_028687645.1. Lineage (GTDB taxonomy): Bacteria > Pseudomonadota > Gammaproteobacteria > Burkholderiales > Rhodocyclaceae > Azonexus. The sequence goes on along the minus strand of JAQTZQ010000206.1, from coordinate 3,573 downwards.
AGGCAATCGCCGCCATCTCCTCTTGATCAGCGCGGTTACCAGGATTACGCGGCTGATCCGAGACATTGTTAAAAATAATCCCGTTCTCGTTCCAATTCGCGAAATCTTTGGAAATACGCGATAGTGAGTGTGCAGGCAAAAAGCCAACAGTTTTGTCATTGACCGGCAGGCCGCTATCAAGAAACTGATTTTGATAGACCCGCCGCGTTGCCATCATGAACCCATAAATGGATCGCGCATCGTACTCAGCCTCTGCCCGTAACTCATTGTTCAGTTTGATATAACTGATCGTCAGATCAACGCTCAGAATGGCGCCAACCAGCAAAGCCAGCCACAGCCAGACTTTGCGCTTGAGAGTCATACGCTGCCGCCGCTGAAATTACAGCACCAAGGGTTTGGGATTAACGCAAGCAGCACCGCAGAATGGCCCTCATGATCACTGTTGTCCAAATGTCGCGCGATTGTAAAGAGATTAGGGCAAATTCCCTTTGATCGCAATCAATCCCTTGCCCTCCAGCAGTGCCGTTGCGGCAGTAAGTCTTTTATCTGGGCGATAATCCGCCCATGACGCGCCATCTCCTTTACGCCATTGTCTTCATCGAAGGCTTCTGCTCCCTCGGTGCCGAAGTAATCGCCTTGCGCCGCCTGGTACCGCACATCGGCAGCTCGATTGTCGTCACCGCCCCAACCATCGGTTTTTTCCTCCTCGCGCTGGCGCTGGGCTATGCCTCGGGCGCCAAGGTGGCGGGCAACTATCGGGCGATTGTGGCGCGCAACTTCCTGATTTCTGCGGCACTGGCTGGCCTCGGGCTGGCCGGCATCAGCGTGGACTGGATGTTTGCCCATCTGCAACCGGTGCTCGTCGCTTACCTGTTTTTCATCGGCGGCGTCCTTTGCCCAATCGCCTGGTTGCTCGGCCAGACCGTGCCGATCCTGACCAACCTGATGCACTACGAGCGCACCGGCGAGGCGAGCGGCACCGCGCTTTACTGGTCGACGCTCGGCTCGTTTCTCGGCTCGCTGAGCTTGTCTTTACTGGTCATGCAATGGCTGGGCGTTTCGGCGGCAGTTTTTACCTGCGCCCTGGGTTTGCTGATCGGCGCGCTATTACTGGCGCCACGTGATAAAAAAATCGTCGTATTTTCGCTGTTGACCGTAACCATTGCCGCCGGGATTAATTATCAGCACCAAGTCACCACCGATACCGCTTACGCCGAGTACATCGTTGGCAAGGTGGCGCTGGAAGGCCAGAACAACCCGCGCGCCTTGTGGGTCAACAAATCAGTCGCCTCACTGCTCGACGATTCCGAACCGCCCAATCACACACGCTATATCAAGCACCTGCGGCAAATCCTGCTGGATGACCTTGGCTTTAGAGACAAAGAAATTTTAGTCCTTGGTGCCGGCGGTTTCACCCTCTCGCACCGCGAACCGCTCAACCGCTACACCTACGTCGATATCGATCCAGCCATCAAGGAAATCGCTGAAAAACACTTCCTGCGCGAAGCCGTGCGCGGCGAATTTATCGTCGATGATGCGCGCCGCTTTGTCGCCACCAGCGAACGCCAGTTTGATGCGGTGCTGGTCGATGTTTACAGCTCGCACACCTCGATTCCCAGCCATCTGGTGACCCGCGAATTCTGGGCCGGCACGCGTCGCGTATTGAACCCGGATGGTGTCCTGCTGGCTAATTTGATCCTCGACGGCAAACTGGAAACGCCTTACGCGCGCAACCTGCTAGCCACCATCGACAGCGTTTTTGGACGTTGCGCGGTGGATGTGCTGCACAAAGGCAAGCCACTCTCCAATGTCGAATTAACCTGCTTTGCCACTAGCCAGGCAGGCAAAACAGGCATTTACGTCGACGAAAAAAACCGCGCTGACCTTGATCGGGTGACACGGTAAATTTTCGCAAAATCGTATTGAGAGTATCCTGCAAGGAGTTCGGCCTTGGCGCAAAAATGATTGAGCCTCCAACCTGCCCCGATCAAAAAACATGCTTATCAATCTGATCAACAACATCGCCTTCCTGGTTGCTTTGGTAGCAGCAGGACAGCTTGTTATTTCACGATTCCACAAATCTTCGCTGAACCGTCAGTTGCTGCTCGCACTCCTGTTCGGCGGCGTTGCTTTGCTGGGCATGGCGAATCCGGTTAATTTTGCACCCGGCGTATTTTTCGATGGCCGTTCAATTGTGCTTACGGTGGCTGGCGTGGTGGGCGGGGGCGTAACTGCTGTTATCGCCGCAGGAATGGCAGCGTTTTATCGCTACCATCTCGGTGGTATCGGTGCGCCAGTTGGCATCATGATCATCCTGCTCTCGGCTTTGCTCGGGGTGCTGGCACGGCATTGGTGGCTGCGGCGCAGCAGCCCACCCCATCCCATCCACTATCTGGCACTGGGCGTCATGGTGCAGTTAATGCAGTTAGCCGCCTTCACGCAAGTCCCCAATCTGGCTGGTTACGCCTTCATTGAGCAGGCCTGGTGGGTGCTCCTGCTGTTTTATCCCCTCGCGACCATGCTGCTATGCCAGATTTTTCATAATTACGAACAACAGCTTATTGGCCGTGAAGCATTGCAAGCGGCACAGAGTGCCGTCATTGCAGAAGAACGCGCCAGCATGGAACGCTTTCATGCCTACTTCGATCACTCCATCGTCGGTCTAGCCATCACCAGCCTGGAAAAAGGCTGGGTTGAGGTCAATAACGCGCTTTGCGTCACGCTGGGCTATCCGCGCGATGAATTGACCCGCAAGACCTGGACGGAGCTCACCTACCCGGAGGATCTGCCAGCCGATCTGACACAATTCAACCGCATGCTGGCTGGTGAAATCAACAGCTACGCCATGGATAAGCGTTTCATCCACAAGGATGGTCACTTGGTCTATACGCGACTGGCTGTCAGCCATGTGCGCAAGCAGGATGGCAGCCTGGATTATATGGTCGCCATGGTCGAGGACATCAGTGAGCGCCAAACTGCCGCTCTGGCCATGGACGAAATGTCGGCGGCGCTCGCTACCTCGCGTGACTTGCTGCGGCAAGTCATCGATACAGCACCAATCCGCGTTTTCTGGAAGGATCGTGACTGTCGTTACCTCGGCTGCAACCCGGCCTTTGCGCGGGATGCAGGCAAAAATTCGCCCGCCGAACTGATCGGGCAGGATGACTTTGCCTTGAGCTGGGCCGAGCAAGCCGAGCTCTATCGGGCCGACGACCGGCAGGTGATGGAATCAGGCCAGCCGCGACTCGATTTTGAGGAGCCTCAGACCACCCCGAATGGTGAAATCATCTGGTTACGGACTTCCAAGGTGCCGCTGCGCGATGCAACCGGCACAGTAACCGGCGTCATGGGACTTTACGACGACATCACTGCGCGCAAGAAAGTGGAAGTCGCCCTGACCCAGGAACGGCTGTTTTCCACCGAGACCATCAACGCCCTGCCTGGTGTTTTTTACTTGTTCGATGCCAGCGGTCGATTTGTGCGCTGGAATAAGCATTTCAACGAGATAACCGGCTACAGCGACGACGAACTGGCGACGATGCATGGGCCTGACTTTTTCTCCGGACTGGATCA
>JAQTZQ010000205.1 GCA_028687645.1 Rhodocyclaceae bacterium | reverse complement strand
CCTGGCGATTCTGCGTGGCATAGCAGATATCGTCTTTCTTGGGCCCGACGATGTTCGGAAATCGTGCTTTCAGCGCGCTGACGATAGCCTTGGCATCATCAACCGATAATGTGGTCTGGGTAACAAAAGCCAGCCGAGGCTCTGCGCCGGACGTGCCATCAGCCGCAGCAACTTGCAAGGCGGCAACATCAGCCACGCATTCAACCAGATACATCCCCCCGTCGGATTGCCCCATGGTGCCTTCAACTTCGGGGTGCCCCTTATGACCGATCATGATAATTTCGTAGTTTTGTTTGCGCAGACGGGACACTTCGAGATGAACTTTGGTGACGAGCGGGCAGGTGGCGTCATAAACATTAAGATTGCGCGCTGCTGCGAGTTGACGCACCGATTGCGGCACGCCGTGGGCGCTAAAAATCAGGTTGGCACCATCGGGCACCTCAGACAAATCTTCAATGAAAATAGCGCCTTTGGCCTTGAGCTCGGCGACCACATAGCGGTTATGCACCACCTCGTGACGCACATAAACAGGGCGACCAAAACGCTCAAGGGCGCGCTCAACCATGGCGATGGCGCGCTCGACACCAGCACAAAATCCGCGCGGGTTGGCTAGAACAATATCCATATCGTTAATCCGGAAGTCCACAAAACTCGGCATAGTTTACAGGGACAGCCTCCATCACGGCTTCTATTTGATTATTTGGCGTGGCGATGGCGGTGCTGATGCAATGCGACCCAAACTTTAACCACTGAAACTGCCAGCTTGCACCGTCATCCTCGCTGTCATCCTGTAACGCAGGTTCGACCTCAACGCGCACCTGGTCAGCTTCAAAGCGGAAGGCGAAACCGTCGAGCGGGAGCGCCAGACCCATGCCGCGCGCCTTGATGTAGCTTTCTTTGAGCGTCCACAGAATGACGGCACGTTCAGCCTGATCGGCGATTGGCAGCGCGAACAATTCACTGATTTCTTTGGGTGCAAAAACCGTGGGGGCCAAAGCGAGCAAGTTGGGGGCTCGACTGAACAACTCGGTATCGACGCCAATTTCGTTGTCCGTCGATACCAGGCAAACGATCAGGCCGTCGGTATGCGAAATATTGAAATGAAGCGGCGAAGTCATCAAGTCCGGCGCCAGCGCCGGGCGGCCCCATTGATTGTGCACAAACCTCAAGGTCTCTGGCGCCATGCCCAGTATCTCGCCCAAGACGCTGCGCACGAGAACGCGGGTGACCAAAAATTCATGTCGCTTGGCCGGCGGGATAAAACGCTGGTGCTGCTGGCGCTCCTCAGTATTGAGCAGCGCCAGTGCGGCGGGGCTGGCCTGAAAGGTCTCCGGGCGCACCCACCACAGCCGGGCTGCCATACGCTTAGCGCAAACCCTTGACGGTTGGACCCTTGGGGCCGAACAGGCGCTGGGCAAACTGGCCCAACCATTGTGAGCGAGGATCGTCAGTGACGCTTAGTTGCCCAGCATGCGCCCCGGCTATCAAGGCTTTGATCTCCGCCCCCGGGTTTTTGCGTTCAGCCAACGTGGCGAACAAGACCGCATCCTCCGGGGTGGCACCAGTTCGCTGTTGCCAGGCCTCAACCTCGGCGGCAAAACGGGCATCGCCGGGTAACGGCACTTCGGTCGCCAGATCAGGGCCGAGCGCATTCATGGCGGCGATTACCCGCTCCTTGCGTTCCTTGAGCGGCAGCTTGGCCAATTCTTCTGGCAAGAGCGGACGGCCCAGCCAATAGTCCTGGCGACCCATGCCGGTCGGGAATTCAATCCTTTGTTCCAGCGGCGCCACCGGCAAACCGCCGACCAGGCGCACAGGGATGATAGGTGCGCCGACGGCCAGTGCCATATCAATGAAGGTGCTGCTCATTTTGAACACCGGTGTGCGGCAGGCCAGCGAGCGTGTGCCTTCAACGTGCACCATGACGCTCTTGCCACCTTGCTTCATCGCCTGCCCCAACTCGCCGACGATGCGCAGCAGGGATTCCTTGTCGTCGCGATCAAAGAAAGTGATCACGCCGGGATCAACCACGCCGGGGTAAGTGAAGTTATGGGCGATCAGATTGCCCAGCCAGCTGGTGCGATGTTCGGCCTTGGCAAGTGTTACGGTCGACGTCTTACTGAGTGCCGAAATTAACACACTGAAAAGCAGTGACTCGATGCCAACTTGATGATTGGCCAGATACAGGCAGCTGCGCCCCTGCACCTGGGCAAAAGCAGCCGGATCAGCGATAACGACGTCGCCGACAAAGCGCTCTATGAGTCCGTAATAGATGTCTTCCACCGGCCATTCGCCGATGCCGAAATGGGTGGCCCAATAGTCGCGAACGACGCTCAGATTTTGTGCCGGCGGCGCGGCATCCCGCACCTGAACGTCGTCACCTGACCGTGCTACTTGCAGCGGATGGCGGCGTAAGGGGCGAATTGCCGCAGTTGCGCCGTCGGCGTCCAGTGTCACGGTCGATGGATGAACGAAGGCGCGGCGGGCGACGTGTTCCTTTTGTGCGACTTCGGCCACCAGATCGGCGCGCCGTTCGGGGGCCACGTTGTAGATGGCGGGGACGTTGCCGGGTAGCCAGTCGCTCTGGCGCATGACTTGGGCGCTGAGTTCGGTGGTCGTGCCATCGAAACTTGAAAGGGCAATTTCCGGGACATAGCGTTTATCACGCAGGAAGCTGCGCCGTTGTTCACGCGGCGCTGAACCAATCGGGCCGCGTGGCAGTAACACTTCAACCAGGCGAAAATCGAGCAGCACCTTGTCATCCTGGATCATCTGGATGTCGAGCATAGGGAAGCGATCTTCGCCATCGAAACCGGCAAAACGAGCTTCAATTCGCAGTTGACCGTGATCAGGCAACGCTGCATAGCGATTCAACTGCTTGATGCGGTACGGATAGCCGACGACATCGCCGGGGATGCGCTCCGACCAACGCGACAATTCATCGTGCGGCAAACCGTGTGTCGCGGCATCAAGCAAACCTTGGTGCAGCGTGCCACGCGGGACACTGCCTTGATCGGCTTGCAGGAGCGCTGTCGAGCCGTTTGCGCCGATTTTCAGCGAGGTCAGATACTGGAAAGCCGGCCCGTGGAATAGCGCGCCGGAGGCGTAGGGATTGGCTTCCTCCACCGAGTCGGCAAGCGCCGCAAATGGCTCAGGCTGGGCTTGCGCGGCACCAAGGAAAACTGTCCCGCTGGCGACCGGCTCGAAACGTGACAGTGCCGCGTTCGGCGACTCGCGCCAGGCGAGCAAGGTGACGTTGCGCTCGTTCCCCGAACCACTTACTTCGGTGCGCAGGCGCTGTGCTTCGCCGGAGAACGGTAGCCAGCGATGAACCTGAACATCGCGCAGGGCGCTAACCGAGGTATTGGGCAAGGCTTCAGCGGCAGCAACCAGGCGGTCAACCATCGTCATCATCGGCAGCGCCGGCAAGGTCCAGGTTGGGCAATGGTCGAGCAGCCAGTGATCGCGTTGCGGGTCCAGCGTTTCATCGCTGGATTGCTCATCGCTCATTTTCTTGGGCGGAGTCGGCTCGGCACCGGAAACAATCCGCATGCCCAGATTCTTGGTGTAATAAATCCGTTTGCCATCAACCCATAGCCAGCCTTCGGCAATCGCGAAACGGCCTTGTGCATCTTCGCCAACCTCAGTGATGCGCAACTCGCTGCCGATCACCTTGTTTTTCGGCACGACTTGCCCACGGTACTTCCAGGTCACCGGCTGGTCGAGCATCAGCGGTTCAAAACGGGGATTCGTAATACCGTCGCCCATGCCGTTTTCCAGCATGTAGAACTGGAGCAACTGGCACAGCGCCTCAACGCCCAGCGAACCCGGCTGCACCGGGTCCTGGAAGAAGTGAGCCTTGAAGAACCATTCATCAACATCGACGGTTTTTTCGGCGCGCAAGGCACCCAGACCCTTCGGTCCACCTTTCGGCCAATAGCCGGTGACGCGGTCGAGCATCAGCAACATCTGCCCCGGCAGGCACAGGGCGCCGCCACAATATTTTGCCGGGCGTGTGGTCAGATCGATGATCTGTTCGGCCGGCGCTTCCATCCAGGCGCGCTCTTCCGGCGAAACCGGCAGACCGACCTGATTCTCGAAAGCTTCTTTGGGGAAGAAACCGAACACGGTTTTCATTTCGAAAACGCGTTGTTCGCCGACATAACATTCGACTTCAAAGTTTTCGATAATCATCCCGGCGCTTTGCGAGACTGAGAGGATTTTGACCTTGGTCCGGAAGATACCGCTGCTCGGGAATATTTCCTGCAACAGCGTGCCGGTGCCGTCGAGATTGCGGAACAGCATGTCGGTTTCCGAGGTCAGCGCGCTGCCCACGTAGGAGGCGAGCCAGCCGCAAGGCTGTAGCGCCGCTTCCATGATCACGCAGAAAGGCATGGTCGGATTGCCGTTTTGTTCGAAGTACCATTGTTCAACCGGCACGTCGTATTCGACTTCGACCGTGGTGCCCGGTTTCATGCCACCGATCGGGCCGTCAATAGCGGTGATGCGCGACATGAAGTGATACGGTGGCCCCGGCAAACGGGCGGCACGACGTGTGCCGTCAAAACGGGCGTAGAACGGGCCAAATGCTTTTGACGGCGGTCCCCAGGCGCAGGCGAGCAGCGAGTGGTAATCGAAGGCAAAACCATCGACGGTCGCTGCTGGTTTGGGTTCGCGATAATCAACTAGTCCGGCCAGCGAGCGCAAGGGCACGGCTTGGCCGGTGAGCAGGGTGGCGGCGGGGGCCAGATGTTGCCAGTGCTCCAACGGCCAATCGGGAACCAGTTGCAGACCGACACCACGAGCGTGGAAAGCCTTGCGGCCATCGACGGTGCACAGCAAATCGGCAAAAACGGTGGGAATCGGGCCGGCTTTTACCGACGAAACGAAGACTTCGTAAATCAGGTGCTTGCTGCTCGGCGTGACCTGACCACGGCAACGCATCGGAATCTTGTTGTCCGGCACCGGCTCGAAACGCCAGGCGTCGCGTTCGATGGTGAAACCGAGGCCGGCGAGGTAAATCGACATGGCCTGCAGGCAGCCGTCGAACATCAAGGTTCCGGGCATGCAGGGGTCGTTTTTGAAATGGCCCTTGAAGAACCAGTCGTCCGGCGTCACCGGAGTTTCGGCGCGCAGGTAACCACGACCCCAGGGGCCGCCTTGCGGGTCAAATTCGGTGACCTCGTGGAGGAATTGCATCTTCTCCGAGGTAATGCGCGGCGAGCGGACGTGCGGCTGGGTCGTCTCCCAACCGGCGCCGAAGCATTGGTACGGTCGACCGGAAGAAAAGGCCAATAATTCATCGGAAGAGAATTTGGTTTTCGTGCACTTGACTGCTGGGGCATCGACCTGAGCAGCAGCCGGGATTTCTTCTGTTGGATCCCACAAGACGCCGGCTGAGTTGGCGAGTTCTTCATCGGTGAAGAAACCGGCCTGACCATTGCGCACGGTCAATCGCGTTTCGCCGCGTACCTTGCAGTCGTAGTGGAAGAAGAATAGGCGCACGTCGCCTTGTGTGGCATGGCCATCAACGTGGATGTCGTAACACAAGGTGTCACCGGGAACCGGCAAGCCAGCACTGTAAGTCAGGTCGCAACCGAGCAGGCGATAGACGCGCTCGCCCTGATTCAGTGAGTCGATGCCGAGCCAGCTGATCAGCAGCAAGTCGGCCTGGCCAGATTCGATCATGATGCCGGCCGGCATGCGGCCTTCGTCGTCGAGGTACCAGCTATCGGCAAGTACGTCGGTTTCCGTCCACAGCGTGCCTTTGCCCATAGAGCCGGCGACGGCATCGATGCCGGTGACGCGGTCGGCAAGCAACAACGGGGGTTCGGGCATGCGCACCTGACGGGCGTAGCCGTCCTGGCTGGCGAACTGCGGGCCGAAGACGGATGAAATTTTTCCGCCAGCGAGAATTTCAAGCTGGGCGCGGTCGAATTTGGGGCCGGGCAGGATGGCTAGTTGGGCCTTGGTGGCAGGCTTTTCAACTGGCTTGCTTGGCGCCGGTGGTGCTGGCGGCA
>JAQTZQ010000204.1 GCA_028687645.1 Rhodocyclaceae bacterium | reverse complement strand
AGATTGGCGCTGACGAGAAACCAACCAGACAAATATCGCTCACTTTTGATAAAAAATTCCGCAAAAAATACAACAAGCGGACCCGTCACGACGCTTTGGCAACGATGCCACGGTCAACCGGAAATTTTGGGCGATTTTCAAAAGCCGCCACCGCTACACACCCGGCCAGAGCAATCGCATGAATACCCCCCTCCCCTTCAAGGGGAGGGGTGGGGATGGGTAATGGCAGAACAAACAAGATACGAGATTCCTCGTTTTCAGACCGCCCCCGCGAAAGGCGCTCGGCGAACGACGAAAACAAACCTCTTTCTAGGGGACGACAACCGGCGTAATTTCCGCTTTCGATACCGGAACAACAATAGTGGAATCCATGACTACCGTACTACGCACAGGGCCAGACACCGACCTCGCCACCCGCTATCTGGCCAACGCATTGCGTCTGCATACACAAGCCGAAATCGCCGCCCACCTTGGCGTTACGGCCCGCGCCGTGCGCCACTGGGTGGTCAATGAAGAAGTCCCGCAGAAATACGTTTTCGGCCTGCAACGTCTGCTGCCGCTCGAACTGCCGCTCGCCGACAACGCCGCTTTCAGCTTCATCGACCTGTTCGCCGGCATCGGCGGCATCCGCATGGCCTTTGAGGAACTCGGCGGTCAATGCGTGTTCACCAGCGAATGGGACAGCTACGCGCAAAAGACCTATGTCGAGAACTACCCGAGCGGCCACAGCATCAACGGCGACATCACCAAAATCGACGCGGCCGACATTCCCGATCACGACGTGCTGCTCGGCGGTTTTCCCTGCCAGCCCTTCTCGATTGCCGGCGTCTCCAAAAAGAATGCCCTCGGCCGCGCCCACGGCTTTGCCGATGAAACGCAAGGCACGCTGTTCTTCGACGTCTGCCGCATCATCGAGAAAAAACAGCCGCGCGCCTTCCTGCTCGAAAACGTCAAAAACTTGATGTCACACGACAAGGGCCGCACCTTCGATGTCATCAAACGGGCGCTCGACGATCTCGGCTACGACATCCACACCCGCATCATCGACGGCGCCCACTTCGTGCCGCAACACCGCGAACGCATCATGATTGTCGGCTTCCGCAAGGCCGACCGGATCAGCTTCGACTGGAGCGCCCAGCCACTGCCTGCCAAGGGCCGGCGAACCATGGCCGAAATCCTGCACAAAACAGATGGCAGCGAAGCCAAACTGGCTTGGGACGGCGACCGCTTCTTCAACCACGCCAAAGGGCAGGTCGATGGCAAATACACCCTGAGCGACAAGCTTTGGGCCTACCTGCAAGGCTACGCCGCCAAACACAAAGCCGCCGGAAACGGATTCGGCTTCGGGCTGGTCTACCCCGACAGCGTCGCCCGCACCCTCTCCGCCCGCTACTACAAGGATGGCTCGGAAATCCTTGTGTATCAGGGCGAGGGCATCAATCCGCGCCGGCTGACACCGCGTGAATGCGCGCGGCTGATGGGGTTTCCGGATTCGTTCAGGATTTCGGTTTCGGATACGCAGGCTTATCGCCTATTCGCCGATGCCGCTGTCGTGCCGATGATCGCCGCAACCGCTAAACTCATGCTTCCGTTATTCACAACTAGGGAGCCGGCTGCAACCGCTTCGGTGGTGCTGCCTGAAAACATCATGAGTTCTGGCCGCTGGACTAAAGATCAACTCAAACTCGCTTTCCATTTGTATTGCCAATTGCCGTTCGGCAAGTTGCATTCGAAAAACCCGGAAATCGTTCAACTGGCGGAATTGATCGGCCGTACGCCATCAGCAGTTGCCATGAAGCTCGTCAATTTCGCCAGCCTCGATCCGGCAATTACCAGCACCGGCCGCAAAGGCCTTGATGGCGCTTCAAATCTCGACCGCGAAATCTGGGCCGACTTCCACGCCGACTGGGAAGGCTTGGCCCTTGAGTGCGAGCAACTCCGCGAGCAATTTGGCCTAATTCCTACGGTCGACCGTCTGGAAGAGGCAAAAACCGACGACTTCCAGATTCCCGATGATTTCACCGGCGAAACCCGCCGCGTCTTTACCGAACAACGCATCAAGCAAAACTTTTTCCGCCGCGCTGTACTCGCCAGCTACCGGGGCCGTTGCTGCATGTCTGGCCTTTCCGAACCACGCTTGCTGATTGCCAGCCATATCGTGCCGTGGAGCAAGGACAAGGCGAACCGGCTAAACCCGAGCAATGGCCTTTGCCTTTCGGCCATCCATGACCGCGCGTTCGACAAAGGGCTGATTACGCTGAGCGACGACTGGAAGATCGTCTTGTCGGAGGAACTGCGTAAGCGCGACGAACCCTTCATTCAGTCCGTTCTAAAGCCACTAGAAGGCCGCGTAATTGAGATTCCGGAACGCTTTGTTCCTGACGCAGCTTTTCTTCAGCGCCACCGTGCTGAAATCTTTCTGGATAACCACTCAGTGAAATAGCCATGACCGAGTTCAGCGTTTTCGACTACCTCTATCGCGATGGTAGCAATTACAAAGCATGGGGCTCCTTGTTGCTCAAGGGCAAAGCCACACAAAACAACATCAATGCACTACTGAGCTGCCTTGAAAGCCGCGAGTTTTTTATTGCCGAGCAAGTCGGCATTCCGCCAGTCTACGCAGAACTTTGGGAATGCAGTGGCGGGCCAACGGAGGACGACCATGTCTGGCATACGTTTCTCGAAATAAGGCCAGCAAAGCCAGACGAAGCCAACGGCATCCCTTGGGGCACTGTTTCTGGGCTGATCAAAAAATTCAAATCGGTACAAAAATGGGATGAAAGCCTATCCCCCAATTGGGATATCCCTCGTTGGTATATCTGAATGCAAAAAGCCACCGCTTTTCACGAAGACGTTTTCTACGAACATTTCCGCCCGTTCCGGCACCCACTGGCATGCTTCGATATATGGGGCGGGCATGGGCTTGAAACTTTTGGCGACGATTTGCAGCTCGCGTTTAACTATGACCCCGACTATGTGTGGACGATAGTTGAATGCGGAGTAGGTCCTGACGAGTGGATCATTCCCGGCTTTCATCGCGTGAATCGCATTTGCTTCCTGTTGACGGAAGTCGCGCACTTCGATGCACCCATTGAATTCCGAATTGAACGCAGACCTCGCTCACTGACGCCCATTGGTCTGGCGCGTCGAATTACTACGCTCAAGCGAATTCTGAGTAAGAACAAAGCCAACGATTGAGCACCACTACAGATTTCAATTTTGGCCTTTTTTTCCGGTTGACCGCGGGATTCCCAAAAAAGCAAAAAGGCGGCTGATTCAGCCGCCTTTCCTTTGCTACCAGCCGTTCGGCAAGACTCAGACCTTGCTATAAACCTCAGCGCCGGCCTTGATGAACTCGATGGATTTGACTTCCATCCCCTTCTCCAGCGCATCGGCTTCGGCGATGCCTTGAGCCGCTGCATATTCGCGCACTTCCTGCGTGATCTTCATCGAGCAGAAGTGCGGGCCGCACATGGAGCAGAAGTGGGCGACCTTGGCTGATTCCTTCGGGAGCGTTTCGTCGTGGAATTCGCGCGCTTTGTCCGGGTCGAGGCCGAGGTTGAACTGGTCGTCCCAGCGGAATTCGAAGCGCGCCTTGGACAGCGCGTTATCGCGGATCTGCGCGCCGGGGTGACCCTTGGCGAGGTCGGCGGCGTGGGCGGCGAGCTTGTAAGTGATGATGCCGACCTTGACGTCGTCCTTGTCGGGCAGGCCGAGATGTTCTTTCGGCGTGACGTAGCAGAGCATGGCCGTGCCGTACCAGCCGATCATGGCGGCGCCGATGCCGCTGGTGATGTGGTCGTAACCCGGCGCGATGTCTGTAGTCAGCGGGCCGAGGGTGTAGAACGGGGCTTCGCTGCACTGTTCGAGTTGCAGGTCCATGTTCTCCTTGATCATGTGCATGGGCACATGGCCGGGGCCTTCGATCATGACTTGCACGTCGTGCTTCCAGGCGATCTGTGTCAGCTCGCCTAGGGTCTTCAGTTCACCGAGTTGGGCTTCGTCATTGGCGTCGTAGATCGAGCCGGGACGCAGGCCATCGCCGAGGCTGAAGGCGACGTCGTAGGCCTTCATGATTTCGCAGATGTCCTCGAAATGCGTGTAGAGGAAGCTTTCCTTGTGGTGGGCCAGACACCACTTGGCCATGATCGAGCCGCCGCGGCTGACGATGCCGGTCATCCGGTTGGCGGTCAGCGGCACGTAACGCAGCAGAACGCCGGCGTGGATGGTGAAGTAGTCAACGCCCTGTTCGGCCTGTTCGATCAGCGTGTCGCGGAAGATTTCCCAGGTCAGGTCTTCGGCCTTGCCGTTCACCTTTTCCAGCGCCTGATAGATCGGCACGGTGCCGATGGCGACCGGGCTGTTGCGGATGATCCATTCACGGGTTTCGTGGATGTTCTTGCCGGTGGACAGGTCCATCACGGTGTCACCGCCCCAGCGGATCGACCAGGTCATTTTCTCGACTTCTTCCTGAATGCTGGAGCCGAGCGCCGAGTTGCCGATGTTGGCGTTGATCTTGGTGAGGAAGTTGCGGCCGATGATCATCGGCTCGCTTTCCGGATGGTTGATATTGTTGGGGATGATGGCGCGGCCACGGGCAATTTCGCTGCGGACGAATTCCGGGGTGATTTCTTCCGGGATCGAGGCGCCGAAGTTCTGGCCGGGGTGCTGGCGACCGAGCAGGGCCGCCATTTTTTCGCCCATTTTTCCGGTTGACCGTAGCGATTCGATGTAGGCGCGGCGATTGTTGTTTTCGCGGATGGCGACGTATTCCATCTCTGGCGTAATGATGCCTTGGCGCGCATAGTGCATCTGCGAGACGTTCTTGCCGGCCTTGGCGCGCAGCGGTTTGCGGTGCAGGCCGGGGAAACGCAGTTCGTCTAGCGCTTTGTCTTCAGCACGCTGGCGACCAAATTCGGAAGTCAGGCCGGGCAACTCTTCAACGTCACCGCGCTCGGCAATCCACTTGGCACGCAGAGCCGGCAGGCCGTTGCGAATATCAATCTTGGCCGCCGGGTCGGAATAGGGGCCGGAGCAGTCGTAAACATAAACCGGCGGATTTTTTTCGCCGCCAAAAGCGGTATCGGTGTCAGATTGCGAAATCTCGCGCATCGGCACCTGAATATCCGGGCGCGACCCTTCGATATAAACCTTGCGGGAATTGGGCAGTGGCTGGACTGCGGCCTCGTCGACGTGGGCGTTGGCGGCTATAAATTGTTCGGTGGCGTTCATGGTTTTTCCTTGCGTGGATACAGCGGGATAAGACGGGCAAGGAATAACAAAGTTCGTTTCCCTACGACGGCATGACCCGGTCAGGTTCGAAGGGTTTTTCTCAGTCAACTGTTGCGTCGACACCCCTAACGAGAGGCTGCAAGTTACTGGAAACACAGGCAAAATGCAAGAAATGGCATTTTGGTCTTAAGATTCTTCGAAATTGGCCGAAATCTCGTTGCCAAGCGTCAGATTTTTAACGAAAAAGATTTAAGGGGTTTGAGATGCGCTTTCTTACCATTGTCGCCTGCCTGGCCGCCTTGCCCGGGGTCGTCTTGGCTGCGCCCACATGGCAAACCATTTCTTCCGAGCCGGGCAAGCGTATCGAGCTTGATCGCACCAGCATTAAGCGTGACGGAAATGGCAAAGTGCAAGCGCAGGGGCGAGTCGTTCTGGAGAAGGAGCTGATTGATCCGCGCTCGGGCACCGGCTACCGCGTGATTGAGGCAATAACCCGGTATGACTGCCAGGCGCGCAACGCCAACACAATCAAGCGGATTTTCAAGAAAAACGAGAACGAGATCATTCGTGAGGAGGAAATTAGAGCCAATGATCTGCCAGTACGCTCGGGCACGCTCGATGACAAGGTACTGCGTGAGGTTTGCCGTCCACCTCGCGAAAGTGCAGTCGCTGTCGCTGAAAAAGCCAATGAAGCCGCAGCCCAATTAAAAATAGCCAATGAAGAACTGATAAAAAAGGAACTGGCGAAGCAAGCCAAACCCCCGGTCGTCAAGACCTCGGATGCAGGTCATGACGCGGCCTCAGCGG
>JAQTZQ010000042.1 GCA_028687645.1 Rhodocyclaceae bacterium | reverse complement strand
CCCAAGCTGCCCAGCTCCACTCTTCGCCCAAAAGATTGTCCGGTAGATTCACCGGAATATTTTAGCTGACGGCGGATACCATTTGTGGCACCTGTTCAAACAGATCCCCAACCAACCCATAATCCGCGACCTGGAAAATCGGTGCATCCGGATCCTTGTTGATGGCGACGATAACCTTCGATTCTTTCATCCCTGCCAGATGCTGGATGGCGCCGGAAATACCGACCGCGATATAAAGCTGCGGCGCAACAATCTTGCCGGTCTGCCCGACCTGATAGTCGTTCGGCACAAAGCCGGCATCCACCGCAGCGCGGGAGGCACCGAGCGCCGCACCGAGCTTGTCGGCCAACGGTTCGAGTAGCTTGTGATAGTTCTCACCACTGCCCAGACCTCGGCCTCCGGAGACGATGATCTTGGCGGCACCGAGTTCTGGACGCTCTGACTTGGTGAGTTCGCGATTGGTCAGCGTGGTTTGAGCAGTGTCATCTGCTGCGGCGATGGCTTCAATTTTCGCGGCATTTCCGCCGTTGACCGCATCAAACGCCGTAGTGCGCACGGTGATGACTTTGATCTTGTCGGCGCTCTGTACGGTGGCGAGTGCATTGCCGGCGTAGATCGGGCGGACGAAGGTGTCGGGGCTGTCGATACCGGTGATTTCGGAGATTTGCGCAACATCAAGCAGGGCAGCAATTCTTGGGCAGAGGTTCTTGCCGAAGGTGGTGGCCGGGGCGAGGATGTGGCTGTAGCCGGCGGCGTTGGCGATGACCAGTGCGGTCAGGTTCTCGGCGGTCTGGTTTTGGTAATGGGCGGCGTCGGCAACTTTGACGGTGGTCACACCTTGCAGCGTGGCGGCTTGCTCGGCAGCGGCCTGGCAGTTGCTGCCGGCGACGAGAATGTGTATTTCGCCACCAATTTTCTGGGCTGCCGTGACCGTGTTGAGGGTGGCGGCTTTGAGTTGCTGGTGGTCGTGTTCGGCGATTACGAGAATAGTCATGATCAGATCACCTTGGCTTCGTTCTTGAGTTTGTTGACCAGTTCGGCGACATCAGCGACTTTGATGCCGGCGGAGCGCTTGGCGGGTTCAGCGACTTTGAGGGTGGTGAGGCGCGGAGCAACGTCGACACCGAGATCGGCGGGCTTGATTGTTTCAAGCGGCTTTTTCTTGGCTTTCATGATGTTGGGGAGCGTCGCGTAGCGCGGCTCATTGAGGCGCAGGTCGGTGGAGACGACGGCAGGCAGGTTCATTTCGAGGGTTTCGAGGCCGCCGTCGATTTCGCGGGTGACCGTTGCCTTGCCATTAGCGATGACGACTTTGGAGGCGAAGGTGGCTTGTGGCCAGTTTTGCAGGGCGGCGAGCATCTGGCCGGTCTGGTTGGCGTCGTCGTCGATGGCTTGTTTGCCGCAGATGACGAGTTGCGGGGTTTCTTTGGCGCACAGGGCTTGCAGGAGCTTGGCGACGGCGAGGGGTTGGAGGTCGACGTCGGTTTCAACAAGAATGGCGCGGTCGGCACCGATGGCGAGGGCGGTGCGGAGCGTCTCTTGGCAGGCGGCGACGCCGCAGCTGACGGCGATGACTTCGGTGGCGATGCCGGCTTCTTTGAGACGGACGGCTTCTTCGATGGCGATTTCGTCGAAGGGGTTCATGCTCATCTTGACGTTGGCTAGGTCAACACCGGTGCCGTCCGCTTTGACACGGATTTTGACGTTGTAGTCGACGACCCGTTTTACGGGAACGAGAATTTTCACTGCACTCTCCTTACGTTCAGTTAATTTTGTTAAAAACGTTTTACTTGTTTGACAGACCTTGCTTGAATCAGCACAATGACCATACGGTGTCGTATGTAAAGGCACAAGGTATCGTATGCAAATCACCCCTGTCAAGCCCTCTTCCAAATCAGTACGCTCACAACTCGATCCTGAAAAATGGGTGACAGTTGGTATCGACCTGCTCGCCCAAGACGGGATTTCTGGTTTGAGCATTGAGGCTCTGGCCAAGCGTTGTGGTGTAACAAAAGGCAGCTTTTATTGGCACTTCAAGGATCGCCGCGCCTTGCTCAATGCCATTCTTCAGCGCTGGAAGGATGGCCGGCTGCGGGATGTCGAAAAATCAACAACAATTGTGCCCGGCAAGGAACGCGATCAGTTGCAATATGCGATTGAGGTGTATGGCAGCAGTCGTAATCGCAAGGGCATGGCCATTGAACTGGCCGTGCGCGACTGGGCGCGGCACGATACGCAGGCCGCCAAGATCGTTGAAGAGGTTGATCTCTATCGTCTTGAATGCACACGCAAACTTTTTGTTTCCAGCGGTCTTAGCAACGCCGATGCCAAGAGCCGGAGCCTGTTGTTATACGCCTGCGTTTTCGGGCTATCGCTGATGCATTACACGCGTTTTGATGACGATGTTGGCAATCTGAAACAGCGTATCGCCGAGCGTATCGTCGCCAACTAAGCGTCGCAGGCTTTCAGTTGCCCGGAAGCCGTCAATTCAGATTCCCATTGTCGAACTGTTACGGTCAACGCCGTAATTGAGGCAGAAAGTGCGGTCACACCACCACGCGCATCAGGGCTGGGGGCGACGCTGCGCAGATTGATATCACGCTCGGCAATCCGCGCTCTACTGTGGTCGAGCCATTGCATTCGAGCTTGAACCAGCGAATGACTGGCCTCCGGCGTCTCAAAGATCTGACTAAATTCAGTGATATCAACCCGCAGCACGCAGCGAGCCCTGCTTTGGCCGTGCGGCACAAAACCCAGTTGCTGTACCAGTTTTTGCTGGATTAATTGTGCTGGCGGGCCAACCCAGCGAGCATTGGCATATTCACGCAGGCGTGCGACGTCGGCGTAAGCCAGACGATATTCGATACCCATGGAGTCAAACCAAAGCGGCGCCCTGACTTCAATGGCCAGCGGCGTTTTACGTTGCTGGCGCTCGGCATTCGCTGGTGGTCCGAGGTCATACATCGCCAGCACTTGCTCGGCGCCGCGTTTGCCGGCAGTAAAGCAGCCTGAAAGAGAGATCGCCAGTAGCAAAGAAAAAACCAGGCGCACGCTATTTCGCTCCTGCGGCTGAAAAGCCAGGCTCACCCGGGCCGGGCGGCAAGGCGGGCGCACCAAAAACCAAGCCTTGCGGCGTATCTTCAAGAATACGCAAGACCCGACTGAGCTGGCGCGAAGTTAGCGAAAAATCAATCGCCAACTCATTCAGGCGCGGCATCAACGCCGAGGTGCCGCTGGCCGAAGCCTCACCCACGGCAACATCAAATTTCTCGGTAGCACTTTGCATTTTGCCAATCAAGATGCGTGACTCCGAAAGCAGGGGACCAACCTCTGCGGCTGCAACCGAGAGCTTGCGGATATTTTGGTCATCCAGCAGTTTGCGCATCTGGCCCAGCGTACCGTTGATATTCTCCAGCGCCGGTGTCAGATTGGCGGTCGCTCGTTCAAGGTTTTTAAGTGTCGCAGCCAAATGCCGGCGATTTTCTTCATTGAGCACATCGTTGGTACTGGCCATCAACTGCCGCGCCTGATTCAAGGTGGCCATGCCGTTTTCGCCCAACTCTTCGAGCAAGGACGGAATCATCGTGATACGAGCCGGGTCGTTAGCACTGGTTTTCAGTGGCTGATTATCCTTGCCGCTTTCGAGCAAAAGGATGTGCGACAGCCCGGTAATGCCCTGATAGTTGAGTCGGGCAACCGTCCCGGTGGTCAACGGCACATCATTGCTAATTTCAATGCTCACCAGCGTATTACTGAAATCATCCGGGTCGAGCCGGATATCACTGACTTTACCGACACGAATACCGCGATACCGCACTTGAGCCTGGGGATTGAGGCCACCGATATTCTGTTTGGTGACCACCACATAGTGCTGCATTTCCTCACGGCCACCCCCTAGCCAGAAAACAGACAAAATCACAGCGGCGCCGAGAGCGAGGGCGAAAATACCGGCAAAAAAAGCGTGAGATTTGTTCTCCATGGACTCGTATTAAAGCAGTTTATGGCGCTCTGCGCTAAAGAAGCCCGCAACGAAGGGGTGATCGACGTTCATGACGGTTTCCTTGAGGCCAAATGCAATGATGTGTTGATCTGCCAAAACTGCCACATGAGTGGCCAAACCAGAGATGGTATTGAGATCATGCGTAACCATGACCACCGTCAGACCAAGCGCTTGCTGTAGCGAAGCGACCAGTTCGACAAAATTCTGGCTGCGGTCCGGGTCAAGACCCGCAGTCGGTTCGTCCAGCAGCAAAAGCTCCGGCTCCAGCGCCAACGCCCTGGCCAGTGCAACGCGTTTGACCATACCGCCAGAAAGTTCAGCCGGCACCAAGCGGGCGTGGGCCGGCAGCATTTCGACCATATCGAGCTTGAGCATGACCAAGCGACGAATCCAGTCTTCATCCAGACACTTCAATTCGCGCAGCGGAAAAGCAATATTGTCAAAAACCGAGAGCGCCGAAAACAGCGCACCTTGCTGGAACAACATCCCCAAGCGACGCCGGAGCGCTTGCTGAACCATCACATCTGGATCACGCAGATCGGCACCAAAGAGCCGAATCGAGCCAGTACTCGGGCGCCAAAGGCCGAGCATCTCGCGCAGCAGCGTGGTTTTACCGCTTCCCGACTCGCCGAGCAAACCGACAATCTGCCCGCGCTCGACCCGCAAATTCAAATCGCGATGCACGACATTACGGCCAAACACCGTGCCAACGCCGATCAATTCAACAACGGCGGTACTCGTCATAGACTTGGCAATCCGATATGCCGGGTTAAAACAGCAAAAACCGCATCGACCAGAATCACCATGGTAATTGCCGAAACCACCGAGGTCGTTGTATTGGCGGCCAGGCTCTCAGTGTTAGGTTTGACTCGCAAGCCAAAATGGCAAGCCAGTAGCGCGATGATGAAGCCAAACACCAGGCCCTTGCCAAGGCCGATATACAGGTTGGCCACCGGCACCGCGCGTGGCAAATTATCGAGAAAATAAGCCAGTGACAAATCGAGTTGCAGCAAGGCGGCCAACATTCCGCCCAACAAGGCCATGGCGGAAGTCCACAGCACCAACAGCGGCATGGCTACGGTCAACCCGGCAATCTTGGGCAAAACCACACGCACGGTGCGCGAAACGCCCATAGTCGATAAGGCGTCGATTTCCTCGGTGACCCGCATCACACCGATTTGTGCGGTCATGGCCGACCCCGAACGCCCGGCCACCAGTACGGCGACCAGCACCGGCCCCAGTTCACGAATAATCGACATGCCGAGAATATTGACAATAAAAATATCGGCTCCAAAGCTGCGCAACTGCAAGGCGGACAAATAACTGATCGTTACACCAATCAGAAAACCGACCAAAGCGGTGACAGGCAAGGCTTGCGCCCCTGCCTTGTAAACATTGGCGGTAAATTCCTTCCACGGCAGTTCGCCCGGATGACGGAGCAAATGGCTGATATCGAGCAGTATCTGACCCAATAAGGCGGTTACCCCATACAACTCGGCCAGCAGGGTGAGCAGCAATTGACCCGGAATTTCCAGAATATTTTTAGTACGGCTGGCCGTATGCACCTCGCTTGACCCCAGCTTTGCAACGCGCGCAAAGGTTTCGTGCAAGGCCTCCGGCAGGGTGATTTCAGCTGGCCAAATGTTGCCCCAAGTGCGCCAAAGCAAAATGGCAGCGGCGCTATCGAGGCGCTTAACCTGACTCAGATCCCAGGCTGGATTGCTGAGCGCGGCAGCTTCAAGCTGGTGCTGCAAGGCCGGCAAGGCGGCTTGCATGGCGGCCAAAGTCCAGGTTCCGGCCAGTAAAACTTTCCCCGGCTCAACGCGCAAGCTGGGGGCGGCACTCAATCGTCGGCCTTTTGCTCGCTCTTGAGCAACAGATAATCGCGCCCGGTGCGCAACCAAACGGCGGCCTCATCATTTAATGCCGCCGCCGTCCACGGATTTGCCTGCAACCAATCCGCTGGCAACTCAACCATGAAACCGCTGCCCAGACGCCGCACTCGCCAAGCCGGCAGGGGACGATCATCGCGCGTGCGATGTAGCAGCACGGCCAAGCGTAGGCAAAAAATCAGGCTCAAAACGCTGTCGACCGTAATCACCTCACCCAGCTTCTCCAATTTACCGCGATGACCAAGAACCACATTGGCCAACAGCGATTGATCCTTTTTGGAGAAGCCCGGCATGTCGGCATAGGTCAAAATATAGGCGCCGTGCTTGTGATAGGCATTGTGTGCCACCGAAATACCGATTTCGTGCAAACGCGCGGCCCAGGAGAGAAACTGAACATTGGCATCAGTCGGGCTTCCGCCATCTATCTGGGCGAGCGCCGACAATGCCGTCGCCTCAACACGCTCAACCTGATCCCCTTCGACCTGATAGCGCCGGCGGAACTGCGCCACGGTCGAATCACGCATATCGTGATGATGAAAACGCCCCAGCAGGTCATACAGTACGCCCAGACGCAAGGCGCCGTCAGCGTAAGTCATGCGCTCGATGCCCAGCTCTTCAAAAATCGCCGTCATAATCGCCACACCGCCCGGCAAAACCGGCAAACGATCCTTGCTGATCCCCGGGAGATCAAGCGCCTCAACCGAACCCGCCTTGAGAATCAAATTGCAGAAACGCTCCAGGCCCAGCCGTGTAATCCCTGTCTCACCGTCGGGATTCAAACCATTGCTCTCCAGCACGTCAGCAATCGCCCGCGCCGACCCTGATGAACCGACCGCCTCTTTCCAGCCTAAACGCTGATAATCATGGGAAATCAACTCGATTTCCTTGGCTGCCGCAACCTGCGCCTCACGCAGGCGTTTGCGGTCAATCTTGCGATCCGGGAAAAACCTCAGCGTGTAGCTGACGCAACCCATGTAAAGCGATTCCATCAACTGTGGCTCGTGCCGCTTGCCGATAATGAACTCGGTCGAACCGCCGCCAATATCAATAACCAAGCGTTGGTGGGCAGCTGAAGGCAAGGAATGTGAGGCACCGATATAAATCAGCCGCGCCTCTTCCCGGCCAGCAATAATTTCAATCGGAAAACCCAGCGCAGCTTCAGCCTGCGGTAAAAACTCAGCTGCATTTTTGGCGACCCGCAGTGCATTGGTAGCCACCGCCCGCACGGCGCCGGCATCCAGCCCACGCAGCCGCTCGCCGAAGCGCCGCAAGCTCTCCAGGGCGCGCTCTTGCGAGGCAGCATCAAGGCGTTTATCAGCATTCAAGCCAGAAGCCAGCCGCACCGGCTCCTTGAGCGAATCCAGCGGATAAATCTGATTTTCCAGCACCCGCCCAACCTGCAGGCGAAAACTGTTTGACCCTAAATCAACAGCAGCAACGGTTTCGTAAATCATTGACTGAAACAAACCTAAAGAGAGAAGCGGCGGCGATTTTAACACCCGGCAATGCCACCAATCAGGCTAATGCAGGCATAAAAAAACCCGCCGAAACTACCTGGCGGGTTTTTAGGTTTGCGCCTGAAATCAGTTAGCCAGGGCGTTCTTGATCTGCTCCAGCGTCGAAGGATCGTCGATTGTCGTCAAATCACCCGGATCACGGCCTTCGGCCAGCGCCTGCAAAGAACGACGCAGCATTTTGCCGGAACGGGTCTTGGGCAGGCCAGTCACGAAGTGGACGCGAGCCGGACGGCCAATGGCGCCCAAAATGCTGTCGACCGTACCAAACACCTCCTTCTCCAGTGCCTTGATCAGCTCCGGCGAGGAAAGTTTGGAAGCATCCTTGACAACGGCAAAGGCCATCGGCACTTGGCCCTTGAGCTTGTCCTCGACGCCAACCACGGCCACTTCGGCGATTGCCGGGTGGTTCTGGATCGCTTCCTCGATTTCACGGGTACCCAGACGGTGACCGGCGACGTTGATCACGTCATCGGTACGACCAAGAATGGTGAAATAACCGTCATCATCCTTGATCGCCCAGTCATAGGAAGAGTAGACCAGCGGCTCCTTGAACAGCGTGAAGTAGGTGCTGACAAAACGGTCGTCCTGACCCCAGACGGTGGACAGGCAGCCAGGTGGCAGCGGTGGAATGACGGCGGCGATACCTTTTTCATTGGCGCCGCAGACGGAACCGTCTTCGCGGAAAATCTGCAGGTTGTAGCCGTAGACCGGGAAGCTCGGCGAACCGTACTTGATCGGTGTGTTTTCAACGCCCGGCAAGGCTGCCAACATCGGCCAGCCGGTTTCGGTCTGCCAGTAGTTGTCGATGACCGGCTTTTGCAGTTCAGTCATGAACCATTCGTGGGTCGGCTGGTCGAGCGGCTCGCCGGCCATGAAGATGTGCTTGAGCGAGGACAGGTCGTACTTGTGCATGAAGGCCGGGTCCTGCTTCTTCAGCACGCGCGCAGCGGTCGGTGCCGAGAACATCACGGTGACCTTGTACTTTTCAACGATCTGCCACCAGATGCCAGCATCCGGACGCAGCGGCGTGCCTTCGTACATTACCGTGGCCATACCGGCGATCAACGGGCCATAGATGATGTAGGAGTGACCGACCACCCAGCCGATGTCCGAGGTGGAGAAGAAGGTTTCGCCCTCACCGCCGCAGTAGATATGCTTCATCGACGACGCCAGCGCCACGGCATAACCGCCAGTATCGCGCTGCACGCCCTTCGGCTTGCCGGTCGTACCGGAGGTGTAAAGGATGTAGGACGGCTCGGAGGATTCCAGCCATTCACACGGCACCGTGGCATCCATGAACTGCGCGCGCAGGGTGGCGTAGTCGACATCGCGACCGGCAACCTTGTTAAATTCCTTGTCCAAACCACGGTCGACCATCAGCACCTTGGCCGGCTTATGTTCGGCCAGCTCAATGGCTTCGTCGAGCAAATGCTTGTAGGGCACGGCCTTGCCACCGCGCATACCGGCGTCGGCAGAAACGATCAACACCGGCTTGGCGTCATCGATACGCGTGGCCAGCGAACCTGAAGCAAAACCACCGAACACTACCGAGTGGATGGCGCCGATACGGGTCGCAGCGAGAATGGCGAAAGTTGCCTGGGCAATCATCGGCATGTAAATCAGGACACGGTCGCCCTTTTTGACCCCGAGGCTCTGGTAAATCGCCGCCATACGCTCGATTTCGCGCTGCAGTTCGGCAAAGCTGTAAACCGTTTCTTCATCGGTTTCGGTCGAAATGAAGATCAGCGCACGGTCATTCGGACGCTTGGCCGCATGACGGTCAACCGCGTTGTGACATAGATTGGTCTTGCCGCCGACAAACCATTTGGCGAACGGCGGACGGGAATAGTCGCAAACCTGGGTGAACGGCTCATTCCAATCAACAAGCTGAGCCTGCTCAGTCCAGAACTCGTTTGGTTTTTCAATGGAATACTGGTGAAACTCTTTGTATGTCGCCATAAATATCCTCTAACTAAAGTTACCTGCACTCTAAAAATAAACGCCGGGCTATTTTTTGTTCGCTGCCCGGTCCTGTAAGCGGCGTTCGATTTCTGCCAGCGGCAGCTCCAACCCCATTTCCTGATTCATCAAACGTAAAAGTGGCAAAACCTGTATACCAAGCGCCTCGATATGCGGCACAACGGCATCTTCCCGCCGAGCCGTAATCATTTCGAGCGCATGTTGCAGCTTCATCTGGCGCACAGGTGGTGCGCTGGTCGCCCCCGAAACAATCTGGTTCCCACCAAATCTCATCGCCTGCTGCATGCGATCTCCGGCCAGTTCAAGCAAGCCAATCGCCGAAGTTGCCATGTCGCCTGGAATGCTGGCCACACCAATGCTAACTGTCAAAGAAATCTGCCGCCCCTGGACCGCGACGTGTGCCACCTCAACAGCCTCACGCACACGTTCGGCAAAAGCCGCACATAAAATCGGAGATGTACCCGGCGCGATAATGGCGTACTGTCCGGCACCATAGTGGCCCAAGCTATCCTCTTGCCGCACCTTGCCCGCCAGCATCTTGCCAAAGCGGGCGCTGACCTGATCGGCCAGATCACGCCCCAGCTTGACAGTCACCTCTTCAAAATCGTCAAAACCCAGCACCATGATGCTGACTTCCAAACCATAACGCGCGCCGTGTGACAGCGCCTGCGCCGCCTGCAACTCAAGATATTTGCGAGAGAACAGGCCGCTGGCCGGATCCTGAACCATACCTTCTCGCCCGGCTGCCAGATTTTCCTGGGCGTTCGAAAGCGCCAAGAGCGTATTCAAACGCGCCAGAATCTCGCTGCTACCCACGCCTTTGGTGACAAAATCGGAAACCCCGAGCGCGCGAGCCTTTTCGCGCTCTTCTTCCGTTTCCTCACCGGAAACCAAAATAAACGGGATAGTTTGCAGGCGCCGCAACTTTGAATTGCGCAGCTTTTCCAGCAACCCGTAGCCATCCAGCTTGGGCATCTGCAAATCAGAAATCACCGCGCGCAGCGATTGATCCAGCACCAGCGTTTGCCATGCTGATTCGCCATCTGCCTCCTCACGCACTTCATAATTGCCCTTGAGATGCTTGATCAAGGTCATCCGCACCATGCGGGAGTCGTCGACCACGAGGATGCGCGGCAAATCTGCCATCTCAGCCGCCAGCCAGTTCCACGACTACCCGGCCCTTGGCGCGACCGGCAATGTATTCGGCAAAGGTTTCTGGCAGTTGCTCAAAGGCAATCTTGCGCGACATGGAATCCAGATGCGGTGGCCGCAAGTCGCTCGCCAAGCGCTGCCAGACGCCCTGACGGTAAGGCTCGCGGATGTAACCGGAATCGATGCCGAGCAGGGAAACACCGCGCAAGATGAACGGTGCAACCGTTGTATTGAGCTTCATGCTCGCCGCCAGACCGATACTGGCAATCGTCCCGCCCTGCTCCATCGTGCTGGCAATCCAGGCCAGAATATCGCCGCCCAGGTTGTCGACCGCACCGGCCCAGCGCCCACGATCCAGCGGACGTATCTTGGTCAGATCAATGCTCTGGCGCAGCAAGACTTCAGCCGACCCCAAGCTACGCAGATATTCCGCTTCGCTTTCTTTGCCGGTCAGCGCAACGACGTGATAACCAATTTTGGCCAACATATCGATGGTCAGACTCCCAACCCCGCCAGTGGCGCCAGTAACTATGACGGCACCTTTGGCTGGCGTCAGACGATTTTCTTCCATGCGAACAATCGCCAGTGCGGCAGTAAAACCGGCGGTACCAAGTGCCATTGCTTCATAGAGAGAAAGGCCCTGCGGTAACGGCACAACCCAATCGGCAGGTATCCGGGCAATTTCGGCATAACCGCCATGATGGGCAACACCGATATCAAAACTGGTGGCGATGACCGGATCTCCCGCCTTGAAGCGGGCATCGGTACTACTGATGACGACCCCGGAAAGATCGATGCCACCAACGCAGGGAAAGCGGCGAATAATTTTCCCGCTGCCCGTTGCCGCCAGCGCATCCTTGTAATTAACGCTGGAGTAGGCAACACGAATAGTCACCTCACCCGCATCCAGACAGTCTTCCGTCATCTGCGTGATGGTGCTGCCAACCTGGCCATCAATCTCTTCAATCAACAACGCTTTGAAGGAAACCATTTCTACGCCTCACACACCGGGAGAATAAATTGTATTCATAATTACGGATTATGAACATAGTTCTCTCCGTCAAATTTTAATGCCACGTTTAACTCAGGGGCTTTACATGTTTTCGCATTTCGCCTAAATTCGCGCCCTATGCAAAAATTCCTGTCTGCTTTATTCCTTTCAACCGCCCTCGCTTTTACTGCGACTAACGTCGGCGCTACCGAACAGCAACGCAGCCCGGACGAGTTGTCATTTCTGACACGTTATACCAATGCCGCTCAGGATGTCATCCTGCAAGGGCTTAAATTGGTGGGTGTCCGTTATCGTCTCGGTGGCAGCAATGAAGACAATGGCCTCGATTGCAGTGGTTTCGTCCAACTCGTATTCAAGGACAGTATCGGCGCCATGTTGCCGCGCACTGCACGCGAGATGAGCGAAGTCGGTCAGCGCATTGACTCCAGCCAACTCAAACCGGGTGATCTGGTATTTTTTAATACCATGCGCCGCACCTTTTCGCATGTCGGTATTTACTTGGGTGACAACCATTTCCTGCACGCCCCCCGCACGGGTGCTGAGGTTCGTGTTGAAAATATGGAAAACAGCTACTGGACAAAGCGTTACAACGGCGCCCGACGAATAATCGAAGGCAACTGAACAAAAAACGGCAAATTTGCCGTTTTTTTTCGCCAATATTTAATAACAGTTCTCATTTACAAGCCTTACCTTGATCTATAGAATACAAGCAATTCTCATTAACAATGCTTGGAGCACCGTATGAAACTGACCTCGACATGGCTTGCCGCTGCGCTCGCATCCCTCTCATTTGCAGCATCTGCCGAGGAATTGAATCTCTATTCCGCACGCCATTACCAAACCGACGAGGCGCTATACGCCAATTTCACCAAACAAACCGGCATCAAAATCAACCGCATTGAGGGTAAGGAAGATGAGTTGCTCGAACGGATCAAGAACGAGGGTGCAAACAGCCCCGCCGATATCTTTATAACTGTCGACGCGGCGCGTCTAGCCAAAGCGCACGAGCTCGGCTTGTTTGCACCGGTTAGCTCCAAAGCGCTGGAGTCACGCATTCCGGCGCACCTGCGGACGGAGGACTGGTTTTCCTTCTCGACCCGGGCACGCGTCATCATTTACAACAAAGGCGCGGTCAAAGCCGAGGACGTTCAAAACTATGCTGACCTGGCCAACCCCAAGCTGAAAGGTAAATTCTGCTCACGCTCCGGCGCTCATCCGTACAACCTGTCGCTGATGGCCTCGGTGATCGCCAACGAGGGTGAGGCCAAGGCTGAAGCATGGGCCAAAGGCATGGTGGCCAATTTTGCGCGCGCCCCCAAGGGTGGTGATACCGACCAGATCAAGGCAGTCGCTGCCGGCGAATGCGGCGTGGCCATCTCCAATACCTATTACGTTGCCCGTTTGATGCGGTCAACCAAGCCTGCCGACCGAAAAGTGATGGAGAGCATTGGCGTGGTTTGGCCGAATCAGGCGAGCACCGGCACCCACATCAATGTTTCCGGCGGCGGCATGCTGAAAACAGCGCCACACAAGGAAGCTGCGGTGAAGTTCCTCGAATATCTGGCCTCCGACGACGCGCAGCGCCACTTTGCCGATGGCAATAACGAATGGCCGGCAGTTGAAAGCGTCAAGGTTGAAAACCCGGCCCTTGATCAGTTGGGTAAATTCAAGGCGGACAAGATGCCGGTCAAGAATCTGGCAATGTATCAGGCCAAAGCCCAGATCATTTTTGATCGCGCCGGCTTCAAGTAATCCCAACTTCCCGCAAGATCAGCGCCCCGCCATCGCGGGGCGTTTTCATTTCCGGCTGCGGGAAATTTGCCGGGAAATGGCAATCAGCGGCAACAAACCAACGGCAACAATCGCCAGTGAGGCAGTTGATGCTTCGGCCAGGCGCTCATCGGACGCCAGCGTGTAGGCCTGCGTCGCCAGCGTATCGAAGTTGAAGGGACGCATGACCAGCGTTGCTGGCAGCTCTTTCATCACATCAACAAAAACCAGCAAGGCAGCCGTCAGCAAACTACCACGCAACATGGGCGCATGGACGCGGCGCAGGGTTTCGCTTTGGCCAAGGCCGAGGCTGCGCGCGGCGTCATCCATGCTTGGCGTGATTTTGGCCAGACTGGATTCGATACTGTGCAAGGCGACGCCAAGGACGCGGACTAGATAAGCGTAGATCAGCGCGGCAATGCCGCCAGTCAGCAACAGGCCGGGGTTGTAGCCAAACCAGGTCAGCCATTGTCCGGCCAGCCAGTTGTCGAGCCGCGTCACCGGAATCAGCACGCCGACGGCGATGACTGCACCAGGCACGGCGTAACCCAGGCCCACCAGGCGGTTCAGGGCATGAGCCAGGGTTGTTTTGGATAAACGTGCACCATAGGCCAAGAGCAAAGCGAGCAGAACGGCGATACCGGCGGTGATGCTGGCCAATACGAAACTATTGCGCGCCAGCATGATGAAACGCTCGCCAAACTGGGCATCGCCTTCGGTCAACGCCATTTTTAGCAGCAAAATTGCGGGCAGGATGAAGCCAAGTATCAGGGGCAGACTGCAAACGATGATCGCCAAAACAGCAGGCAGGCCGGATAAGCGAGCGCCGGCCATCGGGCGATTGCGGCCTGTGGTGTTGTTGTAGCGGGCGCGGCCGCGTGAGACGCGTTCAATCATCAGCAGCAAAAGGACGAAACCGAGCAGCATCGACGCCAATTGCGCCGCCGCAACCCGATCACCCAGTGAAAACCAGGCGCGATAAATGCCTGTCGTAAAGGTGTTGACCGCGAAGTACGCCACCGTGCCGTAGTCGGCCAGGGTTTCCATCAAGGCCAGGGCGATACCGGCGGCAATAGCCGGTCGCGCCAGCGGTAGCGAGACGGCAAAAAAAGCGCGCCACGGCCCCATGCCCAAAGTACGCGCCGCTTCAAGCATGCCGCTGGCGCGTTCAAGGAAAGCACTGCGGGCGAGCAGATAGACGTAGGGGTAGAGCACGCAAACAAACATCAGCACCGCGCCGGACAGGGTACGGATATCGGGAAACCAGTAGTCGCCATGTTGCCAGCCGAAAGTTTCGCGCAGCGTCGTTTGCACCGGGCCGACAAACTGCAGCAAATCGGTATAAACGTAAGCCATGACGTAGGCGGGCATCGCCATCGGCAGCACCAGCGCCCATTCAAAAATACGCCGACCGGGGAATTCGTGCATGGTCGTCAACCAGGCGGTGGCGACGCCGATCAGCCCGACACCCGTGCCAACGCCAAGGCACAGCCAGAGCGTGTTGAGGATGTAGTCCGGCAGCACCGTTTGCGTCAGATGCGTCCAGGTTTCGCTGGTGCCGCCAACAAACAGATTCAGCCCGACGCTGGCCACTGGCAGGCCGGCGAGCAAGGCCACCACTAGGGCAATGATCAGGAGAGGAGAAAGATGGGCTGCGCGCATAAGGGTGTTGCGAATTATAATCAACCGCATGGCTCAACTTGAACTAAATGGCGTCATTCAGCGCTACGGCAAAACCACCGTCGTCGATGGTGTCGATTTGCGCCTTGAAGCGGGGCAGATTGCTTGCCTGCTCGGCCCGTCCGGCTGCGGCAAGACAACCTTGTTGCGCTGCATTGCCGGATTTGAGGAAATCGCCGGTGGCGAAATTAACCTGCATGGCAATATTGTCAGCCGGCCCGGGCAGCGCGTGGCGCCGGAAAAGCGGCGGATTGGCATGGTCTTTCAGGATTACGCGCTGTTTCCGCATTTGAGTGTGGAGCAAAATGTCGCGTTCGGCCTTGGTCGTAAAGCGCAGGAAGATACCCACTTGCGGGTGCGCCAGTTGCTGGCAACGGTTGGCCTGGCTGGTCAGGGCGACAAATTTCCGCACGAACTTTCCGGCGGGCAGCAGCAACGCGTGGCTTTGGCCCGTGCGCTGGCGCCCAGGCCTGAATTGATCCTGCTCGACGAGCCTTTTTCCAACCTTGATGTTGGCCTGCGCGAGCGGCTTTCGGTCGAGGTGCGCGAGATTCTCAAGCGCGAAGGATCGACCGCCGTGATGGTCACGCACGACCAGAATGAAGCTTTCGCGATGGCTGATCAGATCGGCATCATGTACGAAGGCCGCATTCAGCAATGGGATGTGCCGTACAACCTCTATCACCGCCCAGCCAATCGCTTTGTGGCTGACTTCATTGGCCAGGGCGTGTTATTGCCGGGTATCGTTTCCGGCGGTACCGATGTTGAAATGGAGCTCGGCAAGCTGACTTCCGACATCCCGGTCGAGTGCAGTGAAACCTGCGCCAATTGCGATGATGGCTGCGATGTGGATGTGCTGCTGCGCCCGGATGATGTGGTTCATGACGACAAAAGTGCGCTGCAAGCCGAAGTGCTGCACAAGGCTTTCCGTGGCGCCGACATTCTCTACACGTTGAAACTCGCCAGTGGCGCCGAAGTGCTATCGCTGGTGCCCTCGCACCACAATCACGCGATTGGCGAGATGATCGGCATTCGTCTCGATGCCGATCACGTCATCGCCTTCAAAAAGCAACACGCGTGATTCCCTTTCTTGGCCGACTCGACCCTTTTCCGCCGGTCGAGCTGGCCAGGGAGGATATGGGCGGCCTGCTGGCCGTTGGCGCCGATCTCGCGCCAGATCGCATTCTTGACGCCTACCGACGCGGTATTTTCCCCTGGGGCACGGTTGAGGGGCAGCCGCTTTGGTACAGCCCTGATCCGCGCATGGTGCTGTTTCCTGAAGAATTCCGCCTGACCCGGTCGCTGCGCAAAACCTTGCGCAATGGCAATTACGAAGTTCGCTTCGACCACGACTTCCCTGCCACCATCGCCGCCTGCTCTGAAACGGCAAGACCGGGGCAGGACGGAACCTGGATTTCGCCGGAGATGATGAACGCCTATATTCGTCTGCATGAACTTGGCTGGGCGCATTCGGTCGAAACCTATGTCGAAGGCGATTTGGTTGGCGGACTGTATGGACTGGCCGTCGGGCGCATGTTTTATGGAGAATCGATGTTTAGCCGTCGCAGTAACGCCTCGAAAATCGCCTTCGCCCATCTCATTCGCCTGCTCCAAAAGCAGCAGTTCGGCATGATCGATTGCCAGATGCGCACCGAACATCTCGCCTCGCTCGGTGGTCGGGAAATCGAACGAAGCAAATTTTTAGGCCATTTAAGGGCGTTGACCGTAACATTTCCGGCGCGCTCGGATTGGCGCGCCGAAATCTCTGAATTCGCCTGGTAAATCATGTCGCAAGCCAACGACGCCGCCCTGCCCTTCTCGCTGTTGCAGTTTTACGCGACCTCGCCCTACCCCTGCAGCTATCTGCCGGATCGTCAGGCACGTTCGCAGGTAGCGACGCCTACGCACCTGATCAACGACGAGGTATACAGCGTGCTGGTGCGCGCCGGATTTCGTCGCAGCGGGGTGTTTACCTATCGCCCACATTGCGATGGTTGCCAGGCTTGCGTGCCGGTTCGCCTGCCGGTGGCGCAACTGTCACCGACCCGCAGCCAGCGCCGTGCGCTGAAAAGGCACCACAACCTGGAGGCACGCGTGGTGCCGCTGGCCTTCAACGACACCCATTACGCGCTTTACGTCCGCTATCAAAAGGCACGCCATCCGGGCGGCGGCATGGACGATGACAACCATGAGCAATACGCCAATTTTTTGTTGCAAAGTCGGGTTGAAACGCGGCTGGTGGAGTTCACCGAGAACAACATCGTCCGCATGGTCAGCCTGATTGATGTGCTTGATGATGGTTTGTCATCGGTGTACACCTTCTACGACCCGGATGTGCCACAAGCCAGTTTTGGCATTTTCAACATCATGTGGCAGGCGGCGCAATGCCTGGCGCTCAACCTGCCCTATCTTTATCTCGGCTACTGGATTGCCGAAAGTCAGAAAATGGCCTACAAATCGGCCTTTACCCCAATTGAAGGCTACGTCGCCGGCCATTGGGGCCCCTTGCACCTACAAAGATCAACGACATCATGAAAAAATTTATCGCCCTGCTGGCGCTGCTGCCCGGCTTTTTGCAGGCCAACGAAGCAGTCAGCTACGCCTGTGACGATGGCAGCAAAATCTCCGCCGTCTTTTCCCAAAACAGCGAAGGCCGCCCGCTGGCCACGCTCAATCTGGCGGGTAGCAGCAAAACGCTGGCCTTGATTCCAGCCGCCTCGGGCACGCATTACCGGGGAGAAGGCCTCAACTTTTACAGCAAAGGCGACGACGCCATTTTTGAGGACAACAATGGCGTGATGCGCCGTTGCACCATCGGCAATACGCCACCGCCATCACCCGTCAAAGCGCAAGCGCCTGCGGTCAGTGGTTTTGTCGATATCAGCGGCAGCGTTTCCTATCGCCAGCGCATTGCATTACCACCCGATGCCATCCTCACGATCAAGGTTCAGGACACCAGCCGCGCCGATGCCAAGGCGCTGACGCTGGCTGAACAAACCATCGAACTAGCCGGCCAGCAGGTGCCAATTGCCTTTAATTTGGTCGTTGACCGTGACCTGATCGGCAAAAAACGGGCGCGCATCACGCTCGCTGCACGCATCGAACAACACGGCAAACTGCTGTTCATCAACGACAAGTCGTACCCGGTCAAGCTGGTTGATGGCAAGAGCCATGTCGACATGGAATTGCGCCAGGTTAATGCCCAACGCAAACGCTAATTTTTGGCCCTTGCGCTGGATCAAGGCGCAGCGCCGAACTGCCGTGCGAGAGTAGCAAGCTCGCCCCACCACTGACCCTGCCCATTCCGTGATCAACAGCAAACACCCTCTCTGGCTGGTCGGCTTCCGACCCTTTTTCAGCCTCGCCTGCCTCGCCGGCCTCAGCCTGCCTATCCTCTGGATACTCGTCTTCAAAGGCGTATTACCCGCCCCGGCAGCGGCCTACGCGCCGACCCAATGGCACGCCCACGAAATGTTTTACGGATTTGGCTGGGCGGTGTTGGGCGGCTTCTTGCTCACCTCGACAAAAAACTGGGTCAATATTCGCGGCTATCACGGCGGCATCCTGATTTACCTCACCGCCGCCTGGCTGGTCGAACGTCTGGTCATGGCCTTTGGCGGCCAGCTACCGAGCGTTCTGTTCTGGCTCGGTAGTCAACTTTTCCTGATAAGCATGGTCGCCTTGTTGTTGACGACGCTGATTCGTTATCGGGAGAAAGATGGCTATCGCCAGGACAATCTGTTTTTCCTGATCATTCTGCCGACCTTCGGGCTGGCCAAAATTCTCATTCTGCTGCCCGATACCTTCCAGCTTGGCTGGACGATGACCCTCGGCCTCTTCCGTGTCGCGTTTTTGATCATGATCGAACGCACCGTCACGCAATTCATGAAGAGTATTTTCAAGGTTGAGGTGTTACGCCTGCCTTGGCTCGACAACAGCATCAAGCTACTGGGCGTAACGCTGGTTGCCGCCGGCTTCATGCCGCCCGGCATTGCCGCCGCGCTCAGTCTGATCCTCGGCGCACTATTGCTCGGGCGCTTTATCTTCTGGCATCCACGCCACGCCTTCAGCCGGCTGGACGTTGGCATCATGTACCTGGGTTATCTGGCCATCGCCAGCCAGTTGCTGATCGAAGGCAGCCAGCTATTTGTCAACTTCGCCTGGGTCGGCACGGTGTCCGTCCATGTCTTCACCTTTGGCGCCATGGGGCTGGTCATTCCGGCCATGATCATCCGCATTTCCAACGGCCACACCGGACGCAAAGTGGCCTTTGGCACTTACGAAAAAAGCATCCTGTGGATCATGATCGCCGCCTTCGTGCTGCGTCTCATCGGCCCGCAACTCGCCCCCGACCTTTACCTGCGCTGGCTCGACATGGCCGCCACCTGCTGGTTTGTCGCCTTCCTGCTGCTCGGCTGGCGTTTTATTCCTTTCTACATCCGGCCACGCATTGATGGCAAAGACCACTAAATTTGCCCTGGCGCTCGCCGCGTTCATCGCCGCCAGCCCCCCGGTGCAGGCCGAGATCGTTGCCTGCCATGTCACCTATGGCGGCACGACGCAAACCATCGTTGCCGCGCCGGTCGACTCGCCCTATGGCGTTGCGCCCGTCGCCATCGGTTCCTTCTTTTTGTTCCGCATCGTTTTCCAGACTGAACCGGCGGATCTCGCCAGCATCAAGCTCTATACCTATGCCAACCACGATAGCGGGCCAGCGATCATTCATCAGGCCAGCTACACCTATCCGCAGACAAATGCTGCGGTCAACGGCTTTTCCGGGCTGATTTTTGTTTACGAACCGCTACGCGACAGCGAGCTGCAATACTGGTGCGAACAAAAATGAGCCCAAAAACGCTGTTGACCGCGCTATTGACCACAGTGATTGCGCTGTGCCTGAGTTTTAGCGCCCAAGCCGAGGCCGTCCGGCTGATTTTCGCTGGAGACATCATGCTCGACGATGGTCCCGGACGATTTATCGCCGAGGGCGGCGACCCGCTGCTGCCCTTCGCCGACATTCTCAAGAATGCCGACTACCGTATCGGCAACCTTGAATGCGCAGTCGCCACCAGCGGCAAAGCGTTCGACCACAAGATTTACAGTTTCCGCGCCAAACCCAGCACACTGCCCATCCTGCAAGGCCGCTTCGACGCCGTTTCGCTGGCCAACAATCATTCAGGCGACTATGGCAGCGACGCCTTCCGCGAAACCATGCAGCACCTCGAACAAAGCGGTATCGCCTATTTTGGTGGTGGCAGAAACCTCAGCGAAGCCCACAAGCCGCTATGGATCAACCGCAAAGACCTGAAGATTGCCGTCCTCGGCTACAACGAATTCAAACCGCGCTCATTTGAAGCAGGTGCCGACCACCCCGGCATCGCCTGGAGCGAAGACAGCCACGTCATCGCCGACATCCGTGCGGCAAAAGCCGCCGGCGCTGACCTGATCATCCCCTTCATGCACTGGGGCTGGGAGCGGGAAGGCAAACCCAGCGAGCGGCAGCGCCAATTGGCTCACAAAATGATCGACGAAGGCGCCGCGCTGGTCGTCGGCAGCCACCCGCACGTCACGCAAGGCGCTGAAACTTACAAGGGCAAGCCGATCATTTACAGCCTCGGTAATTTTGTATTTGATGGTTTTGAAGATCCCGCCGCCAAACGCGGCTGGCTACTGCGCCTCAAACTCGACAAATCCGGCGTGATTTTCTGGGATACGCTGGCTGCGCAGATGGACGACAACGGCACCCCACATCCGCTACCCGGCACGTTCACGCCTTGCGGGCGCGGTGACGAGGATGAAATTTCGGCGTGTCAGAATCCGTGAATTTGTCGCTTTGACCGTATAACCTATTGAACTGTTACACGGAGGGAGCATGAACTTCAATATCCAGGTAGTGCGAGTTCAAATTTTCACTTGAATTCCGGGTTGAGCCCAAGGCGGCACGGACTCTCCTCCTCCCCCATGGGGCGAGGGGTGGCAAGGAGTGGCTAACGCGCCTCATCAACAATCTGGATCAGCTTTTCTTCAATCTCCCGCGCTACCCTTTCCACCATGGGATTGGTGCTGAACTGATTGAGCAATAACAGCGGACTCAGCACACCGATCTTGGTTGCGCCATTTTCGGTAAATACCGAGATGCGCCACGGCAAATTCAGGCTAAAACGCATGTCGACCGCAAGAAGTTGCTCTGTCAGGCGATAGTTAGCCACCGCAAACACCTGACACTCGTCATCCAGCGCCATTTCCTTGTGGCGCTGCGTGTCGCTGAGATCATGCACATGCTGCACGACAAATCCCAGACGCTGAACTACCGGTGGCAGATCAAAAATGGCTTCGGCAAACGACTTGCTGCTTTCGACGATGTAGACCACAAACACTCCTGATTAACTTTCATGGCGAGAGACCACCACGCGTCATGAAATATGCCCCCTCTCTCCCGGCCTCCCCCCCCGCGAGGAGAGAGAGGAGACAGGCAGCTTCCCCTCGCGGGGGCGGTACTTCACGCTAACGGTTGCGGGCGCCCATTATCCCACCGCCCGCGCGTTGCATGCTGGCAGCCGGGTTAGCGTTTTGGCTAAGAAGCCCGTTGACCTGCAATACCATTTGCGTAACCATTGAACCGACATCAGACAATAAGCGGCTCAGGCTCAATAGCGATTTCCACCTCACGAACGGAACAAATATTGGCTTACGATTTGGTTGAAGCGGTACTGATCAGCGGCGCCTCCCTGCCTTCACCGGGGCTGGCCTTGATCAAGCTACAGGCTGCGGCGCAGAATGACAACGCCGGCATGCGCGAGTTTGCCAAGGCCGTTGAAACAGATCTCGCCGTTTGCGGAGCGCTGATGCGGGTCGCCAACTCCGCCGTGTTGCGCCCGCCGCGCAAATCCAGCACCGTTGAACAAGCCATTTCCGTTATCGGCTTTTCGCGCACCCTGGCCGTTACCGCCAGCGTTTGTCTCAAGAGTCAGGCCGAATTGCTCAGTGGTAAATTGCGCCACACCGTCGAAGCCATTTTTGAAGAGTCCAACCGGGCGGCTGAATTGAGTTACGTGGCGGCCCGCCATTCCACGCTGCGCCGCCTTGGGGATTCTGCCTATCTCGGCTCCCTGATGCAGGACACCGGCAGCATCGTACTGGCCAAACGGGGGCAAGCAGTCGATCTTGAGCGTGCGGAACAGGATGACGGCCACCCAGCCATCAGCGCCCACCTGATCCGTAACTGGAAAATGCCCGGCGAGGTTGCGGCCGCCGTTGCCGTCCACCACAACGCTCACGAGGCCGAAAAACTGGGCGGCGACATCTGTGCCATCGCCTGCCTGCTGGCCGCCGGCCGTCGTTTGCGCGATGGCGAAACTGAAGCCTGGCTGGACTGGCGTGATTTGGTGGAAAGAACACTGGGAATCGGTAATGAGGAAATCACCGAAATACTCATCTCGACCAAAGCCGCAGTCGCCAGTGGCTAACGCTGCTTGCTTGATAGAATACGCGCCCCTAAGCGCCCCCACGGATAGACACCATGCTGCGCCTGACACAGCTCAAGCTCCCCCTCGATTACAACGACGCCAGCCTCAAGGCAGCCATCATCGACCGCCTGGGCATCACGCCCGATGAACTGCTCGGCATCACCATCTTTCGCCGTGGCTACGATGCGCGCAAACGCTCCAATATTTTTTTCATCTTCACCATTGATGTCG
This sequence comes from Rhodocyclaceae bacterium, assembly GCA_028687645.1. Taxonomy (GTDB): domain Bacteria; phylum Pseudomonadota; class Gammaproteobacteria; order Burkholderiales; family Rhodocyclaceae; genus Azonexus. Next base: position 4,506 of record JAQTZQ010000042.1, on the reverse strand, counting down.
AGTTGCAGGATGAGGCGTCTGTTCTCAAGCGCCTGCAGGCCACGGGCAAGAGCACCGATGTCGGCATCACGCCCGATACCTGCTACAAATTCGTTACCCACGCCCCAGCCAATTTAACGTCACGACCGATCATCATCGGCACCGGCCCCTGCGGCCTGCTTGCCGGGCTGGTGCTGGCGCAAATGGGTTTCAAACCAATCATTCTTGAACGCGGCAAGGCGGTGCGCGAGCGGACCAAGGACACCTGGGGCTTGTGGCGCGCAGGCGTGCTCAACCCGGAATCGAACGTCCAATTCGGCGAAGGGGGTGCCGGTACTTTTTCTGACGGCAAGCTCTACAGCCAGATCAAAGACCCGCAGCACCACGGGCGCAAGGTGCTGGAAGAGTTCGTCAAATCCGGCGCGCCGGAAGAAATTCTCTACGTCAGCAAACCGCACATTGGCACCTTCCGGCTGGTCAAAATGGTTGAATCCATGCGCGCCGAGATCACCAAACTGGGCGGAGAAATTCGCTTCAATTCCCGCGTTGACCGTATCAATATTGAAAATGGGCAGGTGCGCGGCGTTGAACTGGCCAGCGGCGAGCAAATAGCAGCCCAGCATGTCGTGCTGGCCATCGGCCACAGCGCCCGCGACACCTTCCAGATGCTGCACGAGCAAGGCGTTTATATCGAACCCAAGCCCTTCTCCATCGGCTTCCGCATCGAACACCCGCAAACCCTGATCGACCGCGCCCGCTTCGGCAATTTTGCCGGCAACGAAATGCTCGGCGCGGCTGATTACAAGCTGGTGCACCATTGCGCCAATGGCCGCTCGGCCTACAGCTTCTGCATGTGCCCCGGCGGTCAGGTGGTCGCCGCAGCCTCGGAAGCCGGTGGGGTAGTGACCAACGGCATGAGCCAGTATTCACGCGCTGAACGCAACGCCAATGCGGCGCTGGTGGTCAATGTCAATCCCGAGGATTTTCCCGGCGACTACAAAACCAACCCGCTGGCCGGCATCGACTTTCAACGCCATTGGGAAGCTATGGCTTACCAGGCCGGCGGCAGCACCTATCAAGCCCCCGCGCAGCGCGTTGGTGATTTTCTCGCCGGCAAGCCGTCGACCGCATTGGGCGAGGTTGATCCGTCCTATCAGCCCGGCGTTTACATGACGGACTTGAGCAGTTGCGTGCCGCCCTATGTGGTTGCCGCCCTGCGCGAAGCCATCCCGGCTTTCGACAAGCAGATCAAGGGCTTTGCGATGGCCGATGCGATCCTGACTGCCATCGAAACCCGCACCTCGTCCCCAATCCGCATCACGCGCAACGGCGAATGTCAAAGCCTCAACACCCGTGGTCTTTACCCCGCAGGCGAAGGTGCCGGTTACGCTGGCGGCATTCTCTCGGCAGCGGTTGATGGGATCAAGGTGGCGGAGCAGGTGGCGTTGAGCATGATTAAAGAGCGCGTTGCGTAATGCTTACGGTCAACGCCAAAAAGCTCAAGAAAACGCTGATTTATTTGTAACTGCTCGGGCAGCGCCTGTCGAAATCTCTAACTTTCATGGCGAGAGGCCACCCCGCATCATGAAATATGCAGTACCCCCCTCTCTCCCGGCCTCTCTCCCGCGAGGGGAGAGAGGAGACAAGCAGCTTCCCGCCCCCCCTCGCGGGAGAGGGATTGAAGGGAGGTATTTCACCAGCGGAATGATTCAGCGCGTCCTTAACCGTTTCATCAATCAAACCCGGCTTTCCATGCCAACCGCCTGAAGCCGCTGCGGGTGCAACGCCACGTCTTCAAAATAAATTACCCCTTCCTGAATGGTGCAGGAGAGTTTCATTTTGCGTTCAGCCAACCCGGCCAGCGCCAGACTTTCTTCAGTAGGGATCTGTAGCACTTCAAGATTGGTGTAGCGCTTGAGGTTGTCGGCGTTTTGTTTCCACCAGGCATCAACCGTGCGCGTGCCGTAAGCCAGCAAAACCACGCGATCAGCGCGGCCACACGCTTTGCGCAAGCGCGATTCTTCGGGCAGTCCAACTTCGATCCACAAGCGGATGACGCCAGCCGGGTCGATTTCCCAAAGCGCAGCCTCTTCATCGCTCGAAACGCCCTTGCCAAACGCCAGATCCTGGCCGGCGTAGAGCGCGAAAGCAAGCAAGCGAATCATCACCCGCTCATCCGTTTCGGAGGGATGCCGGGCAATTGTCAGCGAATATTCAGCGAAGTGCGAACGGTCGAGGTCGGCGACTTGCAGGTCTGCCTTGTAAATAATTGCCTTGAGAGCCATGGTCGTACCGTTCAAAAAGCCATGATTATCCCATGACGCAAGGGCCAAAGAAGGTTACGATAAAAACTCGCTTAACTTCTGGAGAATCGACATGAAATCAAGTGTCTCAACACTCTGTGGGCTGTTAGTTTTGTCCGCGCTTATGCCCGCCGAGGCACTCTCCGCCGATGCGCCGAAGCGCAAAACCGGGCTCTGGGAGATGAAAACGCAGATGTCCGGCATGCCGGCCGGAATGCCGGGTGGCGGGCTGGTTCAGATCTGCGTTGATCAAGCCCAGGATGACATCATGCAGGAATCCAGCCGGGAGAAATCCAATTGTCCGGTGATGGAGGTAAGTCATAGCGGCGGCAAAATTCTCATTCACGCAGTATGCAAGGACAACGGCTCGACGCAAACGATAGACGCCGTTATCACCGGTGACCTGGCAAAAAGCTACAAGAGCGATATGAAAGTCACCATTTCGCCACCACAGGATGGCATGAGTCAGATGAAAATCATCCAGGAAGGCCGCTGGCTAGGTTCCTGCAAGGCCGGGCAAAAACCGGGAGACGTGATGATACCGGGCATGCCGGCCATGAATACGGGCAATATCCAGCAAATGATGAACGATCCAAAAATGAAGGAACTGATGAAGCAATATCAGCACAAATAGCTCATCAGATAGGCTTGCAATCTCCATCAAGAGCTGAATCTGATGAGCCAGCGGCATGGTTTGGTAGCGAGGGCGTAGCAAAGGACGAGCATCCGAAAACGGGTGATCACGATTTCCACTTCACTTGCCAGGCATGGAACTCGCTCGGTAGCAATTTGTAGCGAGCGATGCTGCCTTCATGGAGACTGAGTAGCTGCGTCTCGACGATTTCGATAAAGCGCTCGCGAACCTGTGCTTCGATCTGCGCATTTGCCAGCTGCTGAATATGACCGACAGCCTGTAGCTTGCTCATTTCTTTGCGGACGACATCGGCAACAACTTGGGTAATTTGCTCGCGATACTGCAGACGGAAAGGGTCGGGCTCGCCCAGTGACTGACGCACCGCAGAGTAGCGGGCACAGGAGCGTTTATAAGCCCAGACAAACACGTCGCGTAGCAACTCAATACGATTGAGTTCATAGATGCCCAACATCGCGCTGATGTAAGTCGATTGCGCCACATCAACGAACGACAGCGGACAAAGATTGCGCTGGATCAATGGAATATTGGCCGCCAGCCGAGAGACACGTTTGTTCACATCCTCGAAGGGTTGCAGATAAGGCAAATGCACCATCGCAAAAAATGCCTGCTCATAGGGGTCGCGGATGACCGCTGCCGTGTCGAGAACTTGATCAAAACATTCTGCGATCCGCTGCGGCCCCTCCAAAGGCAAAAATGTCGTCTGCCCAATACCAACCGCGATACTGCGCAAACGACCGCTGGCGGTCGGGTCGTCCAGTAAGTTGTCGGAGAGCAGCGCGTGCAAGTTGAGCACGGTATAGCGATTGAAGCCAATGTCGCTGGCTGAATCAATCAGAAACTCGATGGCCTCCTTGTGGTTCAGGATCATTTGCGCTTCGAGCGCCCCTTTACCCGTCGCGGCTTCACCGACGGAAAGCAGCCTTTCCGTTTCGAGCAGTGAATAGGTGTTGCCCTCAAGCCGACTGGAGTTCCACGACAGATCAATCAGCAGTCGGCCCGCAAGTTGGCGGGCGTAGGTGCCGGCTGGCTCGCTGGTGGCCACAGCCTGACCCTGCAAGAGCAATTCCTCGCGAACCGCTTGGGGCAGATACCAGGTTTCGTTGGGGCGGTAGTCATCCAGAAAGGCACGGTTGTAGCCGACGGGTTTGCGCAACATCAAGGGGTGGCGAACGTGCGCCTCGACCGCCTTGGCCTCCGGCGAGAAGGGAATCAGGATTTCCGCGTGCGCGCTGACGCTCGACTTTGTGGTGATGTGTGCCGTCGCGCTTACGATCTGCCCAAGTCGATACTTGACGGCACGCCCTTGGCCTTCCCGGTGCACCCGTGCCTGAGTAATCAACTCATTGAGCCAGCGCTGCAAGGTGCGGCGATTCGGTGGCGCCTTGAGATTGGCTTCGATCTGCTCGGTGCTGGCACCGTCAGGAAATCGGGCAATAACATCAAGCACTGCTTCCTGGGCTTGTGTCGGTAGGGGTCTGGCCATGTTGCCTCCTGTCACGCATTTCCAAAATCGCGACACCAAGGGGTAGATATGTCGCGAAAGCCATTATCGCGACATTTTAATGTCGC
>JAQTZQ010000203.1 GCA_028687645.1 Rhodocyclaceae bacterium | reverse complement strand
CAGCACGGAGACGGCCATGAAGGTGGCACCAGCCAGCAGCATGCAGGCTTTGATAATCTGCACCCAGGTAGTGGCTGTCATACCGCCGAACAGCACGTACATCATCATGACGATACCCACGAGGATCTCTGCGTACATGTATTCCATGCCGAAGAGCACCTTGATCAACTGACCGGCACCGACCATCTGCGCAATCATGTAGAAGGCGACGATAACCAGGGAGGCGGAAGCGGCAAAGACGCGAACCGGGGTTTGGGCGAATCGGTAGGAAGCCACGTCAGCAAACGTGAACTTGCCGAGGTTACGCAGTCGCTCGGCCATCAGGAAGGTGATAACCGGCCAGCCGACCAGCCAGCCGATCGAGAAGATCAGGCCGTCAAAGCCATTGGCAAACACCAGACCGGAAATACCCAGGAAGGACGCGGCGGACATGTAGTCGCCGGCGATGGCCAGGCCGTTCTGGAAGCCGGTGATGCCGCCACCGCCGGTATAAAAGTCAGCTGCCGACTTGGTCTTGGAAGCAGCCCACTTGGTGATGTAGAGCGTGCCGCCAACGAAGATGGCGAACATGACGATCGCTGTCCAGTTGGTTGCCTGCTGTTTGGTTTCGCCCATGTCAGCGCCGGCAGCGATAGCGCCACCAGCGACTGCCAGCGCCAGAAGGCCAGCAAGAATTTTGTGTAGTTGAGTCATCTTACTTCTGAGCCTCCCGGATGATTGCCTCGTTGGTTGCGTCAAATTCACTATTGGCGCGACGCACATAGATCCAGGTCAGGACGATGGTGAAGAGAATGACGCCAACGCCAATCGGCACGCCGATACTTGTCGTCATTCCTGCACCCATCTTGGTTGCCAGGAACTCTTTGTTGTAGGCAACCAGCAGAATGAAGCCGTAATAAGCGGCAGCACTGACAATAGCCATGATGATCGAGTATCTACTGCGCATGGCAATAAACTCGTGAAACTTCGGATTTGCGGTCACCCGATCTAGTACATTTTGCATTGATTATGCTCCTCGGATTTTGTTTATAGAGGTATTGCTGCGGATCGTACTTTATGGGGGCTCACTTACAACCAACTTACACAGCGTTACAAAAGTCATAAGCAATGCTTTGATATGGCGCAAAAAAGCCCCGCTCAAAGGCGGGGCTCTTGGTCAAACGGTGAAGCCGGGCGGGGAATTACATTCCCATGCCGCCCATACCGCCCATGCCACCCATACCGCCCATGTCAGGCATGCCGCCGGCCGGCTTGTCTTCAGCCAGTTCAGCCACCATGCATTCGGTGGTCAGCATCAGGCCGGCGATGGACGCGGCGTTCTGCAATGCGGTGCGGGTCACCTTGGTGGGGTCGAGGACGCCCATTTCAACCATGTCACCGTACTCGCCGGTGGCTGCGTTGTAACCGTAGTTGCCCTTGCCGCGCTGCACCTTGTCGACAACGACAGACGGCTCGTCGCCAGAGTTGGCGACGATTTCGCGGAGCGGCTGCTCCATGGCGCGCAGAACGATCTTGATACCAGCATCCTGATCGTGGTTGTCGCCCTTGAGCTTGCCCACCGCAGCACGCGCACGGATCAGCGCAACGCCGCCGCCAGCGACAACGCCTTCTTCAACCGCAGCACGGGTCGCGTGCAGGGCATCTTCAACACGGGCTTTCTTTTCTTTCATTTCGACTTCGGTGGCTGCGCCAACCTTGATGACGGCAACGCCGCCAGCCAGCTTGGCAACACGTTCCTGCAGCTTTTCCTTGTCGTAATCAGAGGTCGCTTCTTCGATCTGGATGCGGATCTGCTTGACGCGCGCCTGGATTGAGTCGGCTTCGCCGGCACCGTCGATGATGATGGTGTTTTCTTTGGAAACTTCGATGCGCTTGGCCTGGCCCAGATCCTTCAGGACAGCTTTTTCCAGCGACAAACCGGTTTCTTCAGCAATCACGGTACCGCCGGTCAGGATGGCGATATCTTCGAGCATGGCTTTGCGACGGTCGCCAAAGCCCGGAGCCTTGACGGCAACGGTCTTCAGGATGCCACGGATGTTGTTGACGACCAGGGTGGCCAGCGCTTCGCCATCGACATCTTCAGCAATGATCAGCAGCGGACGGCCGGCCTTGGCAACTTGCTCAAGGATCGGCAGCAGGTCGCGGATATTGGAAATCTTCTTGTCGTAGAGCAGGACAAACGGGTTTTCCATCAGCGCTTGCTGCTTGTCGCCGTTGTTGATGAAGTACGGTGACAGGTAGCCACGGTCGAACTGCATGCCTTCGACGACGTCGAGTTCGTTGGCCAGGGACTTGCCATCTTCAACCGTAATAACGCCTTCTTTGCCGACTTTTTCCATCGCATTGGCGATGATTTCGCCGATGTCTGCATCAGAATTGGCAGAAATGGAGCCAACCTGAGCGATTTCCTTGGTCGTGGTGCACGGCTTGGAGAAGGACTTCAGCTCGGCGATGGTGGCGATCACAGCCTTGTCGATACCGCGCTTGAGGTCCATCGGGTTCATGCCGGCGGCAACGTACTTCATGCCTTCGCGAACAATCGCTTGAGCCAGAACAGTTGCGGTCGTGGTGCCGTCACCGGCGATGTCAGAGGTTTTGGAAGCAACTTCCTTGACCATCTGCGCGCCCATGTTGGCGAACTTGTCTTTCAGTTCGATTTCCTTGGCGACAGAAACGCCGTCCTTGGTGACGGTCGGGCCGCCGAAAGAACGCTCAAGGACGACATTGCGACCTTTGGGGCCAAGGGTAACTTTCACTGCATCAGCAAGGATGTTGATGCCTTCGACCATGCGGGCACGGGCGGAATCACCGAATTTGACTTCTTTAGCTGCCATTTAATAGCTCCTGAAAATTTGATCTGTTTTGGGCGTTGACCGTAGCGGCCGCCCGGGGCTTTTGGGGTGCGGCGATTAGGCCTGGAGAACGCCCATGATGTCTTCTTCGCGCATGACCATGACTTCCTGGCCATCAAGCTTGACGGCCTGGCCGGCGTATTTGCCGAACAAAACGCGGTCACCGACTTTGACATCCGGTGCGTTCAGCTTGCCGCTGTCGTCACGCTTGCCCGGGCCGACGGCCAGCACTTCGCCCTGATCCGGCTTTTCACCGGCTGAATCGGGGATAACGATGCCGGAGGCGGTGGTGCGTTCGGCTTCAACGCGCTTGACGATTACACGGTCGTGCAAAGGACGGATATTCATATAACTCACTCCTAGTAGTTCTTGACGATGGAAATTGGCCGGTGCGAATTGCACTCGGGAGCCCTGACAACTGTTTATTAGCACTCGTCACGGGTGAGTGCTAATAATAGGGTCGAGTCCGGGCGATTTCAAGTCAACAACCCAAAGTTTTCTTTTCGTCCCTTAACGAACAGCGCAAAGCCAAACCTGCCAGCGCCAGACAATGCATGCGGTCAACCGCGAAAAACCACCTAAAATCATTAAGTTATATTTCACCATTGAAGTGCATGGCTGATGTAGCGCAGTGCAACAGGCGGCGATTCAAGTAATGGCGACTTCGTCGCTACGCGTTTCGCCTTTATTGTCCTTCCAGCTAACGACAATTTTGTCGCCCTTGGCGCCGCCCTTGAACTTGAACGCCAAGTAGGGGTTTTTGGCCACCGAAGCCCCCACATCGCCGCTCAACACGACCTTGTCGTTATGCTTCACTGTCAGTTCATTGACAAACCACGCTGGAATCAATGCGCCGGCCGCATCTTTGCGCTGACCGGTTTCCATGTCATGAGCAATCAGCACCCTGACTTCGGTCACACCATCGCTGGTCGCCGCGCGAATTTTCATCGGATTTGTCATGGATATCTCCGTCGATTTTTAATAGTAACCAAGCACCTAACCGCCACAGCCGCCGAGCGTGACCTTGATTTCCTTGCTGACCATAAAGAACTTGCCGTCCGATTTAAGCAAGGCATAGACATTGGAAGTCTCAGCCATTTTGACGCGGGTCTTGATATTGGGCTCAGTACCGGCTGGCAGATTAAAACTGACCGCCAGCGGATTGCGATTTTTCTCGATCAGGATCGCCACCATGCTGACATTAGGCAGCGTAGTGTTGACCCCGACGGCGACAACTGCACCATTTTCGGCAATATCGGGGCCGGTTAGTTGCGCGTCCTTACTGCTGAGCGGCACAGTAACACCCATGGCCTTGAGGGCATCAGCCAGGTTTTTGGCTTCAAATGCCGCCCTGTTCCACTCCGCCAGTGCCATGTTTGGGGTAATGATGCCGGCTGCCGCCAAGGCGCTCAGCAACGCTGCGCCAGCGCCGGTTTTTAGTACCTTACGACGTTGATTGTTCATAATCTCCTCCGGAAAGACTCGCTTTCTGATGTTCAACTTTCACCGCTGGGGTACGAAATCATATTTTTAATTTGTCGCAGCGAAGCTACCATTTTCAAAAAAAGTCTATAGTCTTTCCGGCAATGATATGCCGCGCAAGCGATGATTACATTATTTTCTGGTACGTGATCCAACCCAAAGGAGAGAATTCAATGAAACGGTTTCCCCCTGCTCTAGCCCTGTCGCTACTGGCTTTCGCCAGCACTGCCCAGGCCGCCGACCCCAATTTGGGCCGCAACCTGGCCGCCACTTGCGCCAACTGCCACGGCACCAACGGCCACGCCGTCAAAGGTGCCGGCATGGATTCGCTGGCTGGCGCCAACAAGGCCAAAATGCTGCAAAAGCTGGCCGACTACCGTAGCGGCGACAAGCCGGCAACGGTCATGCACCAGATCACCAAGGGCTATAGCGAGGCCCAGCTTGATCTGATCGCGACCTACTACGCTGCACAAAAATAAGGGGACAAGAACATGATGCTGATGAAAAGACGCGACTTTCTCAAAGTCGGCGCGGCGGCCAGTGCGATGGCTTCGCTTTATGGTTGTGCCGGCGGCCCCAAGGCTTCCGGTCATGTGGTGGTGGTCGGCGGTGGTTTCGGCGGCGCTACGGTGGCCAAATATCTGCGCATGTGGAGTGAAGGGGGCGTTCAGGTCACCTTGATCGAGCGCAATCCAACCTTCATTTCCTGCCCGATGTCCAATCTGGTGATTGCTGGCGTCAAGCAGATGGAAGACATTACCGTCAGTTATGACGGCCTAAAGAACAAATGGGGCGTGCGCGTCATCCAGGACGAAGTGGTTGCGGTCGACGCGGTAAAACGCTCGATTTCTTTGAAAGCCGGTGGCGCGATGAGCTACGACCGGCTGGTGCTGTCACCGGGTATCGAGTTCATGTACGACCAGATTCCTGGCCTGAACAACGCCAACGCCCAGTCAAAAATCCTGCACGCCTGGAAAGCCGGCCCGCAAACTGTTGCCCTGCGCCAACAATTGGAATCAATGAAGGATGGCGGTACCTATGCCATTTCCATTCCCAAGTCACCTTACCGCTGCCCGCCCGGCCCTTACGAGCGCGCCAGTCTGGTCGCTGATTATTTCAAGCGTAACAAGCCAAAATCCAAGGTCATCATTCTCGATGCCAACGAAGATATCGTCTCCAAAAAGGGGCTATTCACCAAAGCCTGGGCAGATCTTTACAAAGGCAAAGTTGAGTATCGCAACAACAGCGAGCTGAAAGACATGGACATGGCGAGCGGCACGGCCATGCTTGAATTCGACAAGTTCAAGGCGGATGTGCTCAACGTCATCCCACCGCATCGCGCTGGCGATATTGCCCACAAATCGGGCCTCAAGTTGATCAACAATCGCTGGGTGGAGGTCAATTGGCTGAGCCTGGAATCAACCAACACCCCTGGCGTTCACGTCATCGGTGATGCGGTTTTCCCGGCGCCGATGATGCCCAAGTCTGGCCACATGGCCAACCAGCACGGCAAGATCGCTGCTGCGGCAATCCTGAATCTGCTCTCCGGCCTGGAACCCAGCCCGAACCCGGCGGCTACCAACACTTGTTACAGCTTTGTCGATGCGAAAAATGCCGTGCATGTGGCCTCCATCCATCACTACGATGCAGCCAGCAAAACCCTGCAAACGGTCAAGGGTTCCGGCGGCGTTTCCGCCGCGCGTAACGAGATCGAAGCCAAGGCAGCGATGGGTTGGGCGCGCAATATCTGGGCCGATATGCTGACCTGATTGCACCC
>JAQTZQ010000041.1 GCA_028687645.1 Rhodocyclaceae bacterium | reverse complement strand
CTAGGTGACTGCTGCGCGGCAAACTAGTTTTAATGTTGTTTGTCGACGTAGCGCTACGCTTACTTGATTTGAATAAGCCAGCCATTAAAAAGTAAAATATACCGAACAGATGAAATTATTATTGCTTGGGCACAATGATGTTACCACCCCGTGGCGGTCAAGCTAGACCAAGGCACACATGACCGCATGAAGAAACTCGCAGATGCCAAAAATCGTACGCCGCACTGGCTGATGCGTGAGGCTATTGAACAATACGTCGACCGGGAAGAAAAACGGGAAACGTTCAGGCAAGATGGACTTCGTGCCTGGGCGGCCTACCAATTGACTGGTCAGCACGTGACGGGAGCTGAAGCTGATACTTGGCTTGAACAATTGGAGGCTGGCAACGATGTGGAGCCGCCTAAGTGCCACAGCTAAATTGGTTTCCTGAAGCGCTTCTTGATGTTCAGCGACTTTATCGTTTTCTTGCGGTGAGGAGTCCTGACGCTGCCCAACGGGCTATCAAAGCGATATGAACAGAGGTTCGCATTCTTGCATCCCAGCTAGAAATCGGTCGCCCAATGGAGGACATGGCTCCCGAGTTTAGGGAGTGGCTTGTTGATTTTGGCGATAGCGGCTACGTAGCCCTCTACAGATATAACATTAGATTTCTCTGATATTAGCGATCGGCATCAGAGGGAAATCGGCTATTAGCCACCATGGCCCACCGACGAGACTTTATAAGCTCATCTGAGAAGATGATCAGCAAAACTGCACCGAGCGCGAATGGGATTGTAAATTTCGTACGGATAGCAAACACCGCCCATTGCCTACGATATCACTTATTGGTATCATGACTTCATGAAACGCAAATATCAGCGCACAGTCGAATTGATCTATTCACGGCCAGTCTCGGCAAACGTTCGATGGTCTGAGATTGAGGCTCTATTCAAAGAATTAGGGGCCGAGATTGCAGAACGTGAAGGTTCGCGTGTTGAGGTTTTTCTATTTGATGTTGTGCGAGTATTTCATCGCCCGCACCCTTCGCCCGACACAGACAAAGGCGCAGTTGCGGCGATTAGAAAGTGGCTTGAAGAAAATGGAGTGAAACCATGAATAACGTCATGATGATTAATGGATACCAGGCAGTGATTGCTTTCGATCCTGAAATTGAAATGTTCAGGGGAGAGTTTTTAGGTCTGAACGGTGGTGCTGATTTCTACGCGGCAGACGTTGGTGGCCTGCACCGCGAAGGTGAAGTATCACTGCGAGTGTTCCTTGACGGTTGTAAGGCGCGCGGCATTGAACCTAAAAAGCACTACTCGGGTAAATTTGTGCTTCGCCTTGACCCCAATGTTCACGAGGCTGCTACTATCGCTGCAGCTGCTCACGGCAAGAGTTTGAACCAATGGGCTGTCGATACAATTCGTAGCGCTTCGCTTACTTGAATTGCATAAGCCAGCCATCAAAAAAATATACCAAATCAATGAAATTGTTATAGCTGGGGCACAACGAGGGTACAAAGCATATCAAAAATACAACCGTAACATATTGATTTAATTGATTTAATTTTACATATGCGGTTTCCCGTCCACTCCGCCAACAAACATTAAAAGCCTTGATTTAGCTTGTTAAGCTAAATCAAGGCTTTTTGTTGTAGCGCGTTTTACCACTATTGCCCGGTCAAAAGACGAGGGTATTGCCTGTCTCTGGATCCTGGAAGCGAACACGGCGCAATGCACCGCAGATTAAAACCGTGCTTTCTCAAAACTTCAATTTCCATAAACACCTCGCTTGTGATCAACGACACCCCAAAGCCGCCGATTTTTTCTCAACTCGGCGTATCAAATTTCAATCGCTGGTAACACGAATAAATCCGGTGGGCTTTGATATCGGATTTGGCGCGGGTCACGAAAAAAGCCCCAGCCAGATGGAAGCGGTGCAGACGAGCAAAATCGACATAACCGCGATCCACGACGTAGATTGCGCCAGCCTCTGGTGTCAGCAGGTCGAGCAGCGTCTACATCTTGACCGATGCCTTGGTCGTTCGAAAGCGAGTCCACAGGAAGACCAACAGACACAGATCGACGGTGCTCGAATTGAGGGCGAATGCCTTTGGTCACGCCGTAGCACGTCACGCATCAGGTGAAGGTCGTTCACTGCAGAAAGTCCATCAACTGCGCAAACAATGTCTTGCCAGCGCTCATGAGCGTAACCCTCAGAAAATTTCTGACGGGCTATTTTTGGCCAATTTCAAATCGACACCACACATTCTCGCGCGAAAAGCACTGTCGGTCATGGTGTTCAGCGATTTGAGTATTCTTTTAACCGGACAGCAGTGACCTCAGCCAAATTTTTGGCCTGTTTTTCGCGGTTGACCGCATGAATCTCTATCACTTTAGTTAAAGAAGCCTGATCCAGCATGGAGCAGTTGTTCAGTTTTTAAACAGCGCCCCGGGCAACATGCGTAACAACATACCGTCACCTTTAATGGCATGCTTGAGCGCCCCTGCCACATGTAAGGCAATAAGCCCGGCTCCAGCCCAAACGAAAATCACATGCAACTGCTTGAACACGCCATTCAGCAATTCGTCCGGCCAGCCAGCCTTGGGTATCTCAATGCCAAAAAATTTGATCGCAAACGGTGTGAAGGATGAGGCGAGATACCCTGCTAGCGGGGCAAAAAGTAGAAAAAAATAAAGCGCATGATGGGTTGCACTCGCAACTTTGGCCTCCCAGCCACTGCTGATCGCTGCAGGCGCGGGATTCCGCCATCGCCACAGAAGGCGAATCAAGACCAACAGAAAGGCCAGCAAACCAAGCGACTTGTGCAGGCCGTAGGCTGCGCTGCGCTCGGCCCCCTTGGGCAAATCAGTCATTGTCCAGCCCAACCACAGTAGCCACACCACCAGCACTGCCTGCGCCCAATGTATGGCAATGGCTGGTAGCGTATAGCGCTGAACACTCATCGGATGCTCACCCCCCAGGGCAATTCACCGACGTTAATATCACCCAGCTTTTTATGACTCGCCGTATCAATGACCGAAACACTATTAGAGCGGCCATTGGCAACGTAAAGCTTGGCACCATCCGGCGTCAAGGCCATGTTCCACGGGCGCTTGCCCACAGGGATGGTGGCAATAACAGTATTACTTGCTGTATCAATCGCCATTACGGTGCCGTCGCGGCCATTTGAAATAAAGACCTGCTGACCATCGGGATGCACAGCCACGCCGTTCGGGTAGAGTCCGGCAGTAATCTCAGCAAGCACTTTTTGCTTGGCAACATCAATGGCGTAAACCTTGCCAGCCACTTCACAAGCGACATAAGCACGGCTGCCATCGGCAAGGAAAGCGATACCGCGCGGGCGTTTGCCAACCAGGATATGACCGACCTGCTGGCGCTTGGCGACATCAATTACATCCACCTGCTCGGCCTCTTCGGCACTGACGTAAATCCAGCGCCCATCAGGGCTGAATACGGCATGCTCGGGGTTGCGTCCATCGACCTTGATGCGTGCCAGTTCCTTGCCACTAGAGGCTTCGACCAACACCACACTGTTGTCGTCCTCAACTGCTGCTGCTAGCAGCGTGCCATCGGCAGACAAACCCAGCCCCTCCGGCGAAGCCCCCAAGCGCGTATTGCGCAGCACCTTGCCGCTCGCCGGGTCGAGCGTCAACAGACTCCCCTCCTTGGCATCAGTCAAGTAAAGCAGCCGCCCATCGGTCACCACACCACGTGGACGCTGGCCAACGGGAATATCGGCTGTGCGCTGGTCGGTTGCCGTATCAATGACGCTGATTGTCGCCGATTTTTCGTTCGGCACATAAGCAAAGGGCGCTGCCTGCACGGGGCTGGCGGCAATAGCGAGCAAGGTAAAGATGAGTGACAAACGGATTTTCATACTTAGGCTGCCTGATAAGTAATGCCGTGGCGTTTGAAGATTTCGGCAACCACGCCCTCGCGTTTGAGTTCAGCTAGCGCAGCGACAAGCGCATCGGCCAGTTCATTTTCTTCCACTTTGACGGCCATGCCAAGCGGCCAGCCACCCACTTTAAGCTCAGACAAATTAGCTGGCTCAACAGGGATTTTCGACTGCCCGACCATGGCTGCCTCCAGCTCGGAACGCGGCGCCAAAACTGCAGCAACGGCACCTCGTTGCAAGGCCTGAGCCGCTTCTGCCACATTTTTGAAATGCACGACATTCTCGCGCAAACGACCGTTCAGCACGCTAAGCAAAAATGAATCAGCCAGCGTCGCGGTTTCAACACCGATTTTTTCACGGGTAAAGACCTCCAGCGCCATTGCCGCTGAGCCTGTTAATGGCTGAATACGCGCAGCATCCCTCGCCACACCGAGCGATTCACGATGATATGCGCCAAAAATTCGCACCTTGTCATTAGCCTTGGCCAGGTGCACATCAACCGGCACATGCATCATCAAATCGGCGGGCTGAGTACCCAGATAGTGCCCCTTCCAGACCATGTTGCGCAGGTCGTCATTCATGTCCTCATCGGCATTGAAGCCGACAATCTCGGCGGTCAGGCCGAGTTTGCCAGCAATGGCACGCGCCAAGTCGACATCAATCCCTTTACCAGCATTGGAAAACGGCAAGAAATCATTGTAGACCGCAACCCGCAAGCGACCACGCTGGCGGAAAGCCTCAAGATCGCCGGCCCCGGCTGGTAGCACAGCCATCAATGGCAAACCTGCCAGCGCCTTCAACCACCGTCGGCGTTCATTCCTCATGAACGGTCTCCAACCAGGCACGAATCGCCCACATCGCCTCTTGACTCAAAATACCTTCAAACGGCGGCATATAGACGCGTCCATCACGCACAGCACCTTTACGAATGCGCTGCATGAATACCTCATCACCCTCATCACCCGTAGGCAGGTAGCGCAAATCCGGTGCGATACCACCAGAAATGCCCCCCAGGCCGTGGCAGCGGGCACAGTTCTGGTTATAGGCAGAATCACCGATCCGGATGGCGGTCTTGTCCTTACGATAAGGATTGGCAGCCTGCCATTCGGCACCGAGTTCCTTGAGTCCTTTGGTATCCACCGCTTGCGGCACAACATCGCCGTGGGCGAAAACTTGTGTGGCTGCGGTTGCAAAACAAAGGGCAGCAGCCACATGGCAAAGACTGCGCAGAGAAAGGTTAAGCGAATTTTTCACATTGTCTCCTTGATTTATCGCCGGGATTAGCTTGGTCGCCTCTTCACAGCAAAGCCTGTGCCAAGTACAAAAATCGCCAGCAAGGCTTTAAATTTACCATGAAGAAATAAATTTACCATTGGCACGTTGCTTGCTGCACTGGTATTCGAGCCGTTAGCAGATTGCTAATAAAATGGGCAAGTGTTACGTTATGAAGCAGATACAAAAAAGACACAAAAAATAAGGAGGAGAGAATGGGTCGAATTCAATTGGCCGCCGATATCCATGGCCAACAGCTACTTGAGGCAAGGCAGCAGTTTTTTGAACGCGGCAATCGCCCGGAAGGTCTTGTCGAGCCGGTGATATTACGCTCTTGGGAACGCTGTCACCGCTTTGGCCTAACCGAATCGAGCGAGGTGCTGACGGCTGACTTCCTGGATCGTACCGCACTGAAAACCGAACAAAATCACCATCGTCAGTTGCTCGCTCACGGACGACCTATCATGGAGCATGTGTATGAACAAATCCGTGAGTCGGGGAGCATGGTTATTCTGGCCGATGCCAACGGTCTTTTGCTCGACACCGTCGGCGACCCGGACTTTGTCGATCGGGCTGACCGCGTTGCACTCACAGCTGGCGCCTCGTGGGATGAGAACCAGCGGGGCACCAATGCCATCGGCACAGCCTTGGTAGAAGAAGCGCCGACCGAGATTCTTGGTGCCGAGCATTTTCTCTCCCATAACGGCTTTCTAACCTGTTGCGCCTGCCCGATTTTCGGGCCGGATGGCACGCTGATTGGCGTTCTTGATATTTCCGGCGATTACCGCAGCTACCAAAGTCACACCCTGGGTCTGGCACGAATGTCCTCTAAATTTGTTGAACGTCGCTTGTTTGAGGCAGAACATGCCCGCGATATTCTCGTTTGTTTTCACGAGCGCGCTGACTTTATTGGCAGCCCAACGGAAGGAATTTCCGCGGTATCGCCCGATGGGCAGGTGATTGCCATCAATCAGAATGCACTGACGCTTTTGGGCATTCGCCGAGTTGATGCGGTACGCCGTGATTTCTCGATGGTTTTTGAAAACAACCTGGCCAGCCTGATTGATCAGGCACGTCGCGCGCCTTTCGGAATTCACGAGATCAAGATCGGCAAACGTAATTTTTATCTGCAAATTCGTGGTCAATTACCGGCTCAAGCAATTTCTGGTTACGTTTATGAAACCCCACCAGAAGCCATATCCGCCACCCCGGCACATGCGCCTGCCCGCCCTCAGCCGATCATGGAGCCGCTCGCTGAACTCAATCTCGATACCCTGAATGCCGGTGACCCGAAGCTGCAACTGGCCATTGCCCGGGCGCGCCGCATCATTGGCCGCGATATTCCGATTCTGATTCAGGGTGAATCCGGCGCCGGCAAGGAAATATTTGCTAAGGCCTTCCACAATTCCGGCCCCCGCCAAAGTGCGCCTTTTGTTGCGCTCAACTGTGCTGCGATTCCCGAAACCCTGATTGAATCCGAACTTTTCGGCTACCAGGGTGGCGCCTTTACCGGCGCGCGCAAGGAAGGTGCACCGGGCAAGATCCAACAAGCGCATGGCGGTACATTATTTCTCGATGAAATCGGCGACATGCCGCTCAACCTGCAAGCCCGTTTGCTGCGCGTACTGCAAGAGCGCAGCGTAACGCCACTCGGCAGTTGCAAGTCAGTTCAGGTTGATATTTCGCTGGTCTGCGCCACGCACCGCAAACTGCGCGACGAGGTAGCGCTTGGCACCTTCCGCGAAGATCTCTATTACCGCCTCAACGGGCTCTGCGTTACCTTGCCCGCGCTCCGTGAACGTTCTGACATTCAGGCGCTGGCAACGTCACTGGCACTGACGGAGGCGCGAAAAAATGGTCGGCTCGATAAAATCCGCTTTTCCGCGAGCGCCATGCAAGCGATGGAAACTTATGCCTGGCCAGGCAATATCCGCCAATTGAACAACGTCATTCGGGTCGCTATCGCCTTGATGGATGACGATGAAAATCTGATTACGGAAATCCATCTCCCCGAAGAGCTTTTCGAAAGCCCAGTCCAGCCGAGAATGACAGAAGCAACGCCAATGGCTTTCAATACTTCCAGCAATGGCAGTCTGGAGGAAATCGGGCGGCAAGCAGCACAAAATGCCCTCGAATCAGCCGGCGGCAATATCTCGGCGGCGGCCAGATTGCTGGGTGTCAGCCGCAATACCTTGTATCGAAAACTCGGTCGACTGGGTTAACGCCTTTCAACGCGAAACTCCAGGCGATTTCCTTGGGCATCGATGCCGCTGCCTTTCCAGGAGCGGCAGCTGATCGCCTCCCAGCGCAAAGGGACCTCCCTGCCATCCGAGCAACGTGCCAAGCCCTCACCGCGCTCACCGGCGCAATTGCCGGGATTGGGGAAAGCCGTCGCAGCGGAGGTTTTCCCATCACAGATCAAGCGCCCATCTGAGTCACTCAAAACGAACGCACCCCCACCACGATTGGCCGGGTACCCCTTGCCGCGCAACTCGCCAGCTACGTCACTCAAAGTACCCCGAGCCTGATAGCCAAACGAACAAGCAGCAAGTAGTGCAGATATAACCAACATGACTAGACGTGAGCGCGGGTCCATAAGGAAGCACCAAGGGATATCAGGGTCAACTCGCATTTACTGAATATATTTAGTCTAAAATCTCGCAAAAACGCGCTTTCGAGTGATTCTGCTGGGCATTGCAGCCTTAGCAACCAGAAACAATGCCAGGTGAATTGTAGATGGGAAATGTTATAACCTGTTGAATCGTTGAATGCTTCAGATCAAAAACATTTCCTATCGCTATCGCGACACACCTTCTCCGGCGCTGTCTGGTGTTTCGCTTGATGTGCCCGCTGGCGGAATTTATGGCCTGCTTGGCCCCAATGGAGCGGGCAAGACTACGTTAATTTCGGCACTCGCCGGGTTGTTGACCGTAACAAATGGCCAGATAACGCTTCACGGCCAAACACTGACTGAGATTCGCCGAGAGAATCCGCGCGCCATCGCCCTGGTGCCGCAGGATTATGCGTTTTACCCGATGCTGACGGTTGCCGAGAATCTTCGTTTCTTTGGCGGTGTTTTGGGTTTGAGTCGTGCCGAACTTAAAACACAAACTGATTCTGCGATTGCCTTCGCGCGATTGGAGCAAGTGGTTGGCAAACGCGCAGAACAACTTTCCGGCGGTCTGCGGCGACGTCTCAATCTGGCTATTGGCCTGCTCGGCAAGCCACAACTGTTGCTGCTTGATGAGCCGACGGTTGGCGTTGATCCACAATCGCGCCACTTCCTGCTCGACTCCATCGCCGCCCTGCCCGCTGCCGGTACGACGGTGATTTACACCAGCCATTACATGGAAGAGATCGAGGCGATCTGCCAGAAAATCGCTATCGTCGATCAGGGTCAGGTTTTGGCGGAAGGCACGCTGACTGACATTCTGCGCAGTCCGGTGCCGCTGCTTGATATTGGGCTTGAGCAGCCGCTGCCGGAAGCCATTGCTCAGCGTTACTCGGCAACACTTATTGGCGAGCAAAAATATCGGCTGAATTTGCCGTTGACCGTAACACTTCAGAATTTGCTTGACGAACTGGATAGTGAGGGTTGTCGGGTGCGGAATCTCAACTTTGGACAGCATGATTTGGAACAGGTGTTCATGCGGCTGACTAATCGTTCATTGCGCGATTGATGGATAAAAGCGCCCTCTCCCCCAGCCCCTCTCCCGCTTGCGGGCGAGGGGAGATTTGATTATGTCGCCCCGCCTAATCGCCCTCTGGTTCAAGGAAACCATCGCCCTGACTCGTGACAAACACGGTCTGCTGGCGCTGTTCATCATGCCGACCATTTTCATTCTGGTCATGACCATGGCGCTGCGCGATGCGTTTACGCCCGGCGTCACGATAGATGTGAGCTACAGCGTGGTCGATCTCGACCAGACGCCAATTTCCAAAGCGCTGGTCAAGCGCCTGAACCGAGCGGCTGCATTTAAAAAAATTGACGGCAATAACGATCTTGCAACAGCCCGCAATGAGCTGCTGCAGGGTAAACAAGGCCTGGTTTTAGTGCTCCCCAAGGAATTCGGCAGCCGCCTGTTAACACCCGGCGGCACCGATGGCAAACCGGCTGAGCCAATGACTTTGCTGGTCGACCCGGCGCTTTCGCCCACCCTGCAACTCGCCTTCCGCAACCAAGTCATGGCCGCACTCGGCGCGGTGCGGGCCGATGAATTGACGGTCAAGGCGGGCAAGCTGTTCGGCCTGCCGGTCGCCCCCGGTGCGACGCTGGAAAAAGACTGGCCGGATGAAATTCGCAGTGAAGCGGTGCGCGGTGACACCAACGCCAAGATTCCTTCATCCGTCCAGCAAAACGTCCCGGCCTGGCTGATTTTTGCCATGTTCTTCGTTGTTATTCCGGTTTCATCGATCTTCATCATCGAACGCCAGCAAGGCACCTTGCAGCGTCTGCGCGCGATGGGCGTGCCGTTTCACCTGATTCTTGCCGGCAAGCTGTTGCCCTTCTTCATCGTTAATCAAGTACAAGCTGCATTGATGGTGCTGGTCGGCATGTATCTCGTCCCGCTATTCGGCAGCGAAGCGCTGGAACTGCCCAGCAGTCTGCCTTTGCTGCTCAACTGGTGGGCAGTATCGTCCGCCGTCAGTCTGGCCGCCGTGTCCTGGGCACTGCTGATTGCCAGCCTGGCGAAAACCTCCGAGCAGGCAACCATCGTTGGCGGTGTTGGCAACATTTTGATGGGTGCCGTCGGCGGCATCATGGTGCCCAAATTCATCATGCCGGCCAGTATGCAGAAAATTGCCGCGCTCTCGCCGATGGCCTGGGGGCTGGAGGGTTTCCACACCGTCATGCTGCGCCACGGCAGTTTTGCCGATATTCTGCCCAGCCTGGCTCAACTACTGGTTTTCGCCGCCGCCTCGCTGCTCGCCGCCATCTGGCTCAACCACCGCGCCCTCGCCGCCCAATCATGAACACCGCCCTCTGCCTCGAACTCAAAGCACTGATCATTGAAGCCTGCGACAAGGATTGCGCGCCAGAAAGCATCAGCGACGATGAACTGCTCTTCGGCCCGGAAGCGCCGCTGCAACTCGATTCGCTCGACGCCTTGCAAGTCTCGATGGCGATCAAGAAAAAATACGGCCTGCGCCTGCCGGATAGCAAGGAAACCCGCCGTATTCTCTCCAGCGTCGCCAACATGGCTGAGCATCTCGACACCTGGCTCGCCAGCCGCGCATGAGGCGACCGGTTTACATCGCCGCCAGCGGCTTGCTTTGCGCGCGCGGTGGCTCGCCCGAAGCAGTAGCAGCCAGCTTGTGGAACGGTGAGCATGGCAGCGAAGTGCGCCGTGTCGGCGACCGGGAATTCCCCTACTTCGCCCTACCGTTGAGCGAACCCAGCTGGCTCAAGCGCGCTGAACAAGCCGTCTGCCACGTCACGACTCAGCTCGGCGCGCTGCCTGTTGAGATTCCACTCTTCGTCGCCTCATCCTCCTTCCAGATCGGCCATTACGAACAACGGGGCGAGCCCTACGCCGTCTCTGTGGCCAATGCAGCCTTCAGCCGCCAGCTTGCCGCCTGGATGCAACTCAGCGGCCCGCTTGCCAGCATCTCCAATGCCTGCATTTCCGGTTTCTCGGCAATGGAGGCGGCGCGCAGCCTGATCGCCAGCGGCCGACTCGACGAAGCGGTAATCATCGGCATCGAACTGAGCAACCAAGTCACGCTAGCCGGCTTTTCTGCCATGGAACTGCTATCCCCAACTGCCAGCCGGCCTTTTGACGCCCGGCGCGATGGTCTGGTTTTGGGGGAGGCGGTCGCCGCCGTTCGCCTCAGTGCCACGCCCAGCCCATGGCGCATCACCGGGCTGCGCACCGGGCTTGATGCCTATTCAACCACCGGCCCCGACCCGGAAGGCGGGCCGATTGCCCAGGTGATGGCTGACTGCCTGAACGAAGCACAAATCAGCGCCAGCAATATCGAGCTGATCAAGGTTCAGGCCGCCGGTTCACCAGGCACCGATCTGGCCGAAGCCAATGCACTACACCAGATTTTTGGAAAAAAACCTCCGGCGCTGCTCTCGCTCAAATCAGCCATCGGCCACACGCTTGGCGCCAGCGGCATTGCCGAGCTGGTAGCTTTGCTGGCATGCCTCGAAGCCGATCAAATCCCGGCCACCGCTGGTTTTCAACAAACAGACCCAAAAATTGGGGCCATTTCGCCGGTTGACCGTAACAATTGCCACATCAAGCGCGCCTTGCTCAATCTGATCGGCTTTGGCGGCGGGCTGGCAAGCATGATCATCGAGCGCAGCTGATGGCTTACCTGAATCTGCCGATCAGCCAGCATTTCGCCACGGGGGAACTCCCCGCTGCGGTCCGCGCCGCTCTTGGCAAACCGCTGCGCCGTGCTGCCGCCATCAACCAACTCGCTGTGGTCGGCGCACTGGCCGCCGTGCCGGAATGCCGCCGCCAGCTATCGACTGCGCTGCTCTGGCAATCCACCGGCGGCCCACGCAGCGAAACCCAGACCTTGCTGCGCGAAGTTTGCGCCGGTTCAGGCGAGGCCATGCCTTACGACTTCCTGGCCATTCAGCCGGCCATCGCTGCACCGCAAATCCAGGGCTTTCTCCCCGGCCTGCAATCCGCCAGCTATTTTCCGATGGACAATGAAGCGACCGCACAATGGGCGCTGGTACTCAATCTGGCGCTCAACCTGCTCGATGAAGGCCGCTATGCGCAAATTCTCTGCGCTCACCTTGAGCTGACGCCCGAGTTTGCCGAGGGCCATTGGCTAAATCTGAGCCAGACGCCCCTTGAAAACTCAGTCATTCGACTCCAACTGACAAAGCATCAAGCCAGTGAAGTGCTACCCAACACGCCGGATTTTCCACGACAACTCAATTATTGGCTGGCGCGCACCGCCACCGGCACGCTCAACCTGCAATCCCCGCTCGCCTACCAGCAGGCATTAGAATTCACCCGCCGTTAATTTCACCCCGAGAACCCCATGTCCCAATTTGCCTTTGACGTTTCCATTGATGAATTTGAAGCCAAAGTATTAGTCCCTTCGGAGACCACGCCGGTCGTCATCGACTTCTGGGCGCCGTGGTGCGGCCCCTGCAAGGTGCTCAAGCCGATGTTGGAAAAGCTGGCTGAAGAATATGGCGGTCGCTTCCTGCTGGCCAAAATCAATTCTGACGACAATCCTGAACTCGCCCAGCACTTTGGCGTGCGCAGCATCCCGACCGTCAAGGTTTTGTTCAAGGGCCAACTGGTCGACGAATTTACCGGCGCCCTACCCGAAGGCCAGATTCGTGAATTTCTCGACCGTTTTGTCGCCCCCGCCGGCCCCGGCGGCAATCTGCGCGAGGAAGCCGCTGCCCTCGTCCTCGAAGGCAAACTTGAAGAAGCCCTGGCCAAACTGGTCGAAGCCAGCAAAGCCAAGCCGGACGATCAGGCGATTCAACTCGATGCCGTCGATGTTTTACTCCAGCTCGGCCGCAACGATGAAGCTCAGCAACTGCTCAGCGGTGAATACGCGCAGGAAGTAGATCGCGCCAACGCCCTTCGCGCCCGCCTTGCCCTGGCTGCCGGTGCCGCCGACACCGGGGAACTGGAAGCCAAACTCGCTGCCAACGAAAATGATCACGCCACGCGCCTCGATCTCTCCCGCGCCTACGCCGCCAAAAGCCGCTTCCGTGAAGCGCTTGAAGCGGCGCTCGAAGTCATCATCCGCGACCGCAGCTTTGATGAAGGCGCTGGCCGCAAAGCCATGCTGCAACTGTTTGAAGCCCTGGCCGGCAGCGAGCAATACGACGACCTGATCCGCGAATTCCGCCGCAAGATGTCGGCAGCGCTTAACTGAGCCTGACGCAAAATGAGCGATCAAATCCCCCTCGCCGACCAGCGTAAGAGCTACGAGCTTGGCGCTCTTGAAGAACATGAAGCCGCCAGCGAGCCGTTGCTACAGTTTCAAAAATGGTTCGCCGAAGCGCTGCAGCAGAAAATTGTCGAGCCTAATGCCATGACACTGGCCACCGTCAGCCCTGAGGGTCGCCCCTCATCGCGCCCGGTGCTGATCAAGGATTTCGACGAGCGCGGTATCGTCTGGTTCACTAACTACAACAGCCGCAAAGGCCATGATCTTGATGTCACGCCCTTTGCCGCATTGCAGTTTCATTGGCTTGAACTCGAACGCGTAGTGCGCATTGAAGGACGCGTTGAAAAAGTCAGCGACGCCGAATCCGACACCTATTTCGCCAGCCGCCCCCTGGCGCATCGTATCGGCGCCTGGGCGTCACCGCAGAGTGAAGCCATCTCCGGGCGCGGCAGCATCGTCGCGCGTGCCGCTGAATTCGGCCTTAAATTCGGCCTCCACCCACCACGCCCAGCGCACTGGGGTGGCTACCGTTTGCAGCCGGATTATTGGGAATTCTGGCAAGGTCGCGCTTCGCGCCTGCACGACCGCATCGCCTTTCGGCTACAAGCTGACGGCCTATGGATCAGGGAGCGCCTCGCGCCTTAATCGAGCACGCGCCGGCGCAACAACTTGACCTGCCCGCGCTGCACTTTGCCATCCACCCGTTTGCGTTGCGCCGAGTGTGTTGGTTTGGTCGGCCTCCGCTGTGTCGGCACAAAGGCCGCCGTGGCGATCAATTCACGCAAGCGCACCAGGCCATCCTCACGATTGCGCTCCAGGCTGCGATGCCGTTGCGCCTTGATGACCACCACACCGTCACTGCTAATCCGTTGATCACGCAAGGCCAGCAGCCGGGTTTTGATCTCCTCCGGCAAGGACGATGCGGCCACATCAAAACGGAGGTGCATGGCATTCGAGACTTTGTTGATATTTTGCCCGCCTGCGCCTTGTGCGCGAATCGGGGTAAATTCAACCTCGCTTTCGTTCAGGGTAATTTTCATAGTGAGCCGCATAATCTCTTTGAGTCAGAGCACAATTTTGCCTGAAAGCGTAAAAAAATCCGCGTTACTTAATGTTTGTTCCGCCTGTCTTGGACTAACCCTGGCTGCCCCACTGTGGGCCGATGATTGCGATCAACTCCCCAAGCCCTCGGTGATGGTCAAACGATTGGACGAAAAAATTCTCTACAACCGGGAATATAGCTACCGCTCTCTCACCAACATCGGTGCCAGTGCTACCCATCCGGGCCGTCAGATACTCGGCCTGACGCGCGGCAATGCCACTATCAGTTTTTCCACCAGCCTCCCAGCTTACCAAGAGCGTAGCGGTCGCTGGGAATGCAGCAGCCCACAAATTACCATGACCTATGGCATCAGCCCGATCACTGTCTATATTGCCAAAGAATTCCCGGAAGGAAGTTGCGCTTACAAAGAAATTCTTGAACATGAAATGCGCCATGTAAAAACCTATCAGACGCACACCGCCGAGATCGAAAAACGCCTGCTGGAAAGCCTCAACGCCCGCTTCGCCACGGATGCGCCATGGCGTGGGCCGGCAGGCGCTACCCGCGCCAGGCTGCAACAAGAACTGGATGAGCGCTGGCTTCCCTATGTCCAGCGTGAATTCAAGCGCGTTGATGAGGCGCAGGCGCTGATCGACACCCCTGAAGAATACGAGCGCGTCGCCAACACCTGTGATGGCGAGATCAAAAAGCGCGTGCGCTGAAGTGCTGCCGATGAGCAAGCGAGCGCCCGAATCTGGCGCTAAAATTCCCGCATGAATACTGCGCTCTACCTTAGCCGCACCCTGCGCCAAATCGAGTCGCGCTACAGCCACGAACCGCTGATGCAGCGCGCTGGGGCGACAGCCGCTGATTGGGCGGCAACACTGGCCAGCGAACGTAACCAGCCGATTCTGGTTCTCGCCGGCCCCGGCAATAACGGCGGTGACGCCTTTGAAGCGGCGCACCTGCTGCGCGAGCGTTTTTTTGAGGTACACGTTATTTTTGCCGGCAACCCCGCCGCTTTGCCCAAAGACGCAGCCGCCGCCTACCAAAACTTCATTGAAGCTGGCGGCAGCACCAGCGCCAGTATCCCCAACCTTCCCTGCTACGCGTTGATCATCGACGGACTCTTCGGCATCGGCCTGACGCGCCCGGCTGAGGGCGTTTACGCCGAGTGGATTTCAGCCGCCAACCGCTTGGCCGAGCGCGATCATTGCCCCTTGCTGGCGCTCGATTGCCCTTCCGGCCTGAATGCCGATACCGGCCAGACACTGGGCGTTAGCATTTCGGCCAGCCATACCATCACTTTCATTGGCAACAAGCCAGGCTTGATGACCGCAGACGGCCCGGATCATTGCGGCGAAATTCGTCTCGCCCACCTCGACCTGGCGGTCGACAACGATATCCCAGCCGATGGCCACCTTGTCAGTCGTGTCGACTTTGCGCCCTGGTTGAAACCCCGGCAGCGCAACAGCCACAAGGGCAGCTTTGGCAGTGCCGGTATTCTTGGCGGCAGCAAAACCATGCTCGGCGCCGCCTTGCTGGCTGGCCGTGCCGCCCTCAAACTGGGTAGCGGACTGGTTTATTTGGGTTTGCTCGATCCGGAATTACCCAGTGTCGATTTATTGCAACCTGAATTGATGCTGCGCCGCGCTGACACGCTGCTGCAAACCGACCTCCGCGCCTTGGCCTGCGGGCCCGGCCTGGGGCGTTCCAGCGAAGCCATCCGCTTACTGGAACAGGCCTTGCAAAGCCCACTTCCCCTCGTGCTCGATGCCGACGCCCTCAATATCCTGGCCACCGATGGCCGCCTGGACGGCAATCTTTATCACCGTATCGCCCCGGTCATTCTCACCCCGCACCCCGCCGAAGCGGCTCGCCTGCTGGCTTGCACTGTACGCGAGGTGCAAACCGACCGCATCAAAGCGGCTTGCGAGCTGGCTAAACGCTATCACTGCAGCGTCGCCCTCAAAGGCTGCGGCACCATCATTGCTACGGTCGACGGCGTTTTTTGGATCAATTCCACAGGCAATCCAGGCATGGCCACCGCCGGCATGGGCGATGTGTTGACCGGCATGATCACCGCCCTCCTTGCCCAGGGCTGGCCGGCAGTGCCCGCACTGCTCGCTGCGGTGCATTTGCACGGCAGCGCAGCGGATCGTCTGGTCGCCCAAGGCAACGGGCCCATCGGCCTGACGGCCGGTGAAGTCAGCGATGCCGCACGGCAGATTTTCAACGAATGGGTGGGTACGGATAAAGCATGTTGAGCGCCTGACTTTGGCCATTCGGCTGGACGATGCGCACATGCTCACGGCGCAATTGCCGTGGGTGTTCAAGGCCGCAAGCGTGGGCAATCATCTCGACCTCCTTGTTCATATTACGCGTATAGGCCGCCACCCGCTCAGCCTTGTTGCTCACATCCAGCCCTCTTTGCAGCTTTGGGTCGTGCGTTGTAATTCCCGTTGGGCAACTATTTTGGTGGCAGCGTAAAGCCTGAATGCAGCCCAGCGCAAACATATAACCACGCGCCGAATTGACCAAATCGGCACCGCAGGCAAGCGCCCAAGCCACTTTCGCCGGCGTGATGATCTTGCCGGAGGCAATGACCTTGATTCGCTCGCGCAAGCCATTCTCGATCAAGGCGTCGATTACCCGTGGTAGCGCCTCGTTGATTGACAGCGCCATGTGATCGGCCAATGCCTGCGGTGCCGCGCCTGAACCGCCCTCGCCGCCATCGATTGCCAAAAAATCCGGCGCGCTCTGCAAACCCCGCCGCTTGACCGTGGCGGCCAGTTCGTTCATGAACTGCCAGCCGCCGATAGCCGTTTTGATCCCCACTGGCTTGCCGGTAATCTGCCGCACCTGCTCGACCATATCGAGCAATTGATCCATGTTGCTGGTTTCCGGATGACGATTTGGCGATAGCGAATCCTGACCCGCCGGAATCCCGCGAATCCTGGCTATCTCCTCAGTTACTTTGGCCGCCGGCAGAACGCCCCCCTTGCCTGGCTTGGCCCCTTGTGAAAGCTTGATCTCAAAGGCTCGCACCTTTTCATGCGCGGCCATGGCGCGCAATTTATCCGGATCGAGGCGCCCTTGGGCATCACGCACGCCATATTTGGCGGTACCGATCTGGTAGATCACATCGCAACCCCCTTCCAGATGGTAAGGACTTAACCCGCCTTCGCCGGTATCCATATAAGCCTCTGACTTCGCTGCCCCGTGCGACAAGGCCTGCACTGCCGGCCGCGAGATCGCTCCATAGCTCATACCGCTTACATTAATCAGCGAATGCGCGGTGAAAGGCTTGTCACACCAGCCCGCGCCGATAACGACCGGCGGCGTTGGCTCGTGCTCTCCCTCAATCACCGGAAAAGCAGCGTTCACAAACACCAGCGCACCCGGCTGGGTGAGATCGTAAGTTGAGCCAAAACCCAGGATGCCGCCCTCGTTCTTGGCCAAACGATAAACCCAACCGCGCGTTGCTCGGTTAAAGGGCATTTCGTCACGATCACCGAGAAAAAAATACTGGCGGAAATATTCCCCAAGATCTTCGAAAAAAAAGCGCAGACGACCAATGATGGGAAAATTGCGCAATACCGTATGGCGCTTTTGGGTGACATCACGCACATAGAAAAAAAGCAATGTCAGCGCCAAGACAAGCGCCACGAGCACGCCGAGACTAACTTGAAAAATCCCGAACAGATCAGCCATAAGTAACTCCCAAACATTACAATTCGCCCTCAGCATGCCGATTTGGAAGTGATATGTCCATCGAATTTCCCGAGTTTCCCGACTTCCCCTTTTCCCTCACCACTGAAGTCGCCCGTAACGTTGCCGCCGCGCTGGCTGAAGATATTGGCGCCGGCGACCTCACCGCCAGCCTGATTCCCGCCGAGCGTGTTGCCAGTGCAACAGTGATCTCTCGTGAATCCGGTGTTGTCTGCGGTATCGCCTGGTTTGAGCGCTGTATCAACGAGCTTGACCCAACCGCAAAGGTGGTTTGGGCAGTTAAGGATGGTGACCGTATCACGCCAAATCAACAGCTCTGCCAGATCTCCGCTAACGCCCGCGCCCTGCTCTCTGCCGAGCGCAGCGCCCTCAATTTTTTGCAACTACTCTCCGCCGTCGCGAGCAAGGCTCGCACTTATGCCGATGCAATTTCCGGCACCAAGGCTCAGGTGGTAGACACGCGTAAAACCCTGCCTGGGCTGCGTATCGCAGAAAAATTTGCCGTGCGTTGCGGTGGCGGCGGCAATCATCGCCTGGCCCTGTGGGACGCGATTCTGATCAAGGAAAACCACATCATGGCCGCCGGTGGCATTGTTGCAGCCCTGAATGCGGCACATGACGTCGCCCAGTCGGCCAGCGCGCGCTGCAAGTTTGTTCAAATCGAAGTGGAAAATCTGGCAGAACTGGAAACTGCGCTAAGCGCCGGGGCAAAAATGATTTTGCTCGACAATTTCAGCCTGGAAATGCTGCGCGATGCGGCACGAATCAATGCCGGACGTGCGATTCTTGAAGCCTCCGGCAATGTCACTCTGGACACCATCCGTGAAATTGCTGAAACCGGTGTCGACCGGATTTCAGTCGGTGCGCTGACCAAAGACGTCAAGGCGCTGGATCTATCGATGCGCTTTGCCAGTTAAGAGTCGTTTGCCATCAACATAAAGCAACCTATAATCGGGCTGTACACTCAGTCGCATCACCTTCAGGAGCAACCATGCTATTCGCTCTTTTTTATGTCGTGGCCATTGCCATTCTGGTCATGCACTTTACCGGCTTCCTGGCTCGCCACAATCTTGAATGGCTGGTCATGGTGCTGGCCGTGGCAGTCTTCCCCGCCGTGATTTACTTATAAGAGAGCAACGGGGGCACGATTGTCAATCGCTCCCCCTTCTTACCGCTCAAACCCGCTCGACGATAAAACGCTTCACCGCTGCGACATCCGGCGCCATGACAACGACGTGTTGCGCCAGTTCCTCGATCCCGGCCAGATCAGCCGGGCGCACCGGCTCGGTGCCCAGCGCTTCACGGATGGTTTCCTCGAACTTGGCGGGCTGGGCGGTTTCCAGAACGATCATCGGCACATTTGGCAAACGCTGCTCCAGCGCTACTTTCAGGCCATCGGCGGTATGCGTATCGAGCATGACGTTGTAGCGCCCCTGGGCAAAGCGAATGGTCTTGATGCGATCGCTGTGCGTGCTTTTGCCGGAAACAAAACCAAATTTTGGCATGTTTTGCCAGTAGACCGTGGCAGACAGGTCGAAAGCCTCGCCCTTATCCACTTTTGCCCATAATTCACCAACCACCGCCGGATCGCGGCCAACCAGATCAAAGACAAAGCGCTCAAAGTTTGAGGCTTTGGAAATGTCCATCGACGGGCTGGAGGTAATGCTGGTTTCAACCGAGGTACGCGGACGATAGACACCGGTGCGGAAAAATTCGTCGAGCACATCATTTTCGTTGGTAGCCAGTACCAGTTTGGCAATCGGCAGGCCCATCTGACGGGCAATGTGGCCAGCGCAGATATTGCCAAAGTTACCTGACGGTACGGCAAACGCCACCTGCTCATCGTTCGATTGTGTGGCCAGGAAGTAGCCCTGGAAGTAATAGACGATCTGCGCCGCAACCCGCGCCCAGTTAATCGAATTGACGGCGCCAATCTTGTATTTGGCCTTGAACTCGGCGTCATTGGACACCGCCTTGACGATGTCTTGCGCATCGTCGAAGAGGCCAGTGACGGCGATATTGAAAATATTGGGGTCTTGCAGCGAATACATCTGGGCACGCTGGAAGGCGCTCATTTTGCCATCCGGCGAAAGCATGAAAACCTTGACGTTGTGCTTGCCGCGCATGGCGTATTCAGCCGCCGAGCCGGTATCGCCGGAAGTGGCACCAAGGATGTTGATCGATTCGCCGCGCTTGTCCAGCACGTACTCGAACAGGTTGCCGAGCAGCTGCATGGCCATGTCCTTGAAGGCCAGCGTCGGGCCGTTGGACAATTCCTGCGTGTAAAGGCCATCTTCAAGTTTGGTCAGCGGCGTGATCTGCGCTGCATCGCCGCCGTTGCGCGTGTGGCAATAAACTTTGGCGGTGTAGGTTTTGGCGACCAGCGCCTTGAGGTCAGCTGGCGGAATATCGGTGATGAACTTGGAGAGAATTTCGTAGGCCAGATCGGCATACGACAGTTGGCGCCAGGCGTCGAGTTCGGTGCGAGTAATTTGCGGGTAGGTTTCCGGCAGGTAGAGGCCGCCATCCGGGGCCAGGCCACCGAGGAGAATGTCGCAAAAAAACTGGGGGGCGGCATGGCCGCGAGTTGAAAGATAGCGCATGGAGAAAACCCGAAAGGCGAAAAACGAGGATTTTACCGCGACACGCGCATCGCCTGCAGCAATGCGAACGCAAAGCCAGTGATTGCCAGGCCAGCGAACACGCCACCCAACTCAGGCAAGCCAGCCAGTACCGCCAGTCCGCCGAGCATGAAGAACGCCGCACGCCAAACACCGCTGGCAGCAAGCTGCGCACGCATCACGGCACGCGCCGGTATCACCCGCCCCGGCCAACGCCAGACCGGCAACAATTGCGTCAGCGCGCCGGTCACCAAGGGCAGCAAAAAGCCGATGCCCCAGGCCGCGATGGCCGGTCGCGCCGCTAACAATCCGGCACCATGCGCGACGCCTGCCGACAAATTAAACAGCAAGCCCAGCAGCGCCACGAGCAATGAGGCCGCCGCGCCATCGCGCAGCAAACACGATGCACCATAGCGCCGAACCCACTGCCCGAGCAGTCCAAAGCCAACAACAAACAAAATGGCTGCGCCTGGCACGGCCAGCCACCAGAAGACGCCCGCACCAATACTGACGGCGATGACGCCCGCCACAGCTGGCCACAAACGCCGACGCAACCAGGCCGCCGCCTGCGGATCCCCCTGCCCCATGACCGTCGGCAACAGCACCGGCAACGTACCCAGCGCCGCCAGTCCGACCAGACCCAGGGTGTTCAAATGCAGGTGAATCGCACGCAACGGCCCGTACCACTGAGGCACCGCGGTTAGCAACGGCACCAGGAATAGGGCCAGCAAAAGGCAAACCAGGGCAGCGGCGTACCAGCGCCAACCGGGATGCGGCGTACCGAGACAGCGACGGCTACGAGCAAAAATCCAGTGGAGCAAAATCAGCCCCAAAACCAGGTCGACCGTAACAATTGGGTGTAACACCCAGCGGGGCAACCAGCCTTGCAAGGTGATGACGACCAGAATGCCAGTCAATTGCGCCAGGCCAGGTAGCCAGCGGATTCTGGCTTCCGGGTCGCCAGTGCGGGTTAGTACCGGGACAAAATGGCTAATAGCCGCAAAAATCAGCGGCACAATGCCCACGGCAAAAGCCAGGTGGGCCACCGCCACCGGCGAGCCGACCCCGCTCAGCGTCAGCGCAGCGCTGACGAGCAGGGAGAGAAGGGTCAGGCTCGCGGTAAGAATCAATCAGTTTTGAACAGCGAAATCAATGACAATAGCACCCGGCTCACGCTGAACGTAGGCAATGCTGACACGGTCGCCGTAGCGTTGCTGAAGTTGAGCCAGCAGTGGCAGCGGGTCGTGGTCGTTGCAGAAACGCATGGTTTCGCCCGCTTGCAGTGAATCCAGCGCACCAAAAATAGCCGCATGGCGGAAACGCTTGGCAACGCCGCGCGCATCAAACGGGTAAAGGGCTTCCGGGGTGGTGTGATTACAAACGTGGATAGGTTGCATGTTGTCTCCTTGAGTGGCTTGCCGGGATGGCAATTAGGATTAATTGTGCCTAGCCCTCGACTAAATTTCCTTGATCCGAATCGGGATACCCTTTCTTCCGCCGGGGGAATTGGCTCAAGGAGTCTCCCATCACTCCCCCTCTGTAGCAAGCAGATTACAAGCACCTCAAAGCGGGGTTGAATGCGTTTCTGAACCAAATAGTGTTTGCAAACAACGCCCAACCTCGCGCCAGAATGAAATACCATTGGGCAGAATGACGACAAACTTAACTCCCACCTGAGCCAGCAGCGTTACCCAGCCACCGGATTCCACAACCAACGCCTGAATACCTCAGGCGCAACCATATTTTCAGCCAGCCACAACATCGGGCGACACCCAGCTTTTACGGCCTGCTGCAAATTCTCGAAAGCCTTGGCCTGCGCGCCCTCGAAATCCCGACCAGCCCGCAAACCGGCATATCCATCGAAGCGCTGGAACTGGCCACACAAACCTGTGGGCCAATCAAGGCGCTGGTCGTCGTCCCGCACTTGCAAAACCCGCTCGGCAGCATCATGCCGGACAGCCACAAAGCCCGCTTGGTCGAGTTTTGCAACAACCAGAACATTCCCCTGATCGAAGACGACACCTACAGCGCC
This sequence comes from Rhodocyclaceae bacterium, assembly GCA_028687645.1. Lineage (GTDB taxonomy): Bacteria > Pseudomonadota > Gammaproteobacteria > Burkholderiales > Rhodocyclaceae > Azonexus. The sequence continues at coordinate 4,933 of JAQTZQ010000041.1, read as the reverse complement.
TTGAGCAACAGCGAGACACCGCTCAAGGCACTCAAAGCCTGTGACAAAAGCGGCAATGTGATTCATTGTGCCTCACTGCACAAAGTGCTCGCCCCCGGCCTGCGCCTCGGCTGGATCAGCGCCGGGCGCTGGCAGGCACGGGTTGAAATGCTCAAGCACGTGCAAAGCCGCAACAACGAAGAACTCTCGCAACAAGCCGCCGCCGACTTTATCGCCTCCAGCGCCTACGACCGCCACCTGCGCCGCCTGCGTGCAGCCTTGCTCAATCAACGCGAACAAACTGCCCAAACCATCGCCAGCCATTTTCCAAACGCAACCCGGATGAACAATCCGCAAGGCGGCCTCGCGCTATGGGTGGAACTGCCCGATCAACTCTCGTCAAAACAGTTGTTCGACGCAGCACTAGCCGAAAAAATCCTGATTGCCCCCGGCCTGATGTTCTCGAACTCCAACCGTTTCGAACATTTCATCCGCCTCAACTGCGGCCGCCCCTTCAATCCCGAAATCGAGCAGGCCCTGAAGCGGCTGGGGCAACTGTGCGTTGAATTGCTGCAAAAAAATTGAGGCTTTTTTGCTGTTGACCGCGCCCCGCAGGAAGCACCCTTGGGGTGTAACACTTTGCTTTCTGACGACAAGGCGACAAAGAGGGAGCAGCAACGACCTCGTTAGTGACCAACCAATCACAAAGTCAGATGGCATGTAATAATCCGGAATCAGCTTATCAACTTGCTCACTATGGAATCACGCATCAACGGTACCCTGAAAATCTGGAACGAAAGTAAGGGATTTGGTTTCATCACTCCTCTGAACGGTGGCCAAGACATATTCATTCACATTTCAGACTATCCGAAACAGGGCGGGCTACCAAAAATCGGTGAACTGCTTTCCTTCGAAATCATTCTTAATAAGGACGGCAAAAAAAAGGCTGTACTTGTTCAACGGCCAGGTGGCAAGCCTGATGCATCAAAGGTCAAGAGTCGCCCTCAAGCAAATGTCAGCCCCGACAGTTTTTTGCTGAAGCGCTTCGTCACCTTGGTGCTGGTCGCAACAATATTTGGTTCGGCTGCATACACGTTCTTGGCACCCAAATTCAACATATCTTCCTCACGGCCCGAAGCGTTGGCAAACACAAAGCCAGAGGCTATTTCCGGTGGTTTCCAGTGTGACGGACGGACCAACTGCTCTGAGATGACATCCTGTGCAGAGGCTACTTTCTTTTTACGGAATTGCCCGAACACCAAGATGGATGGGGACGGGGATGGAGTCCCCTGCGAATCGCAGTGGTGCACTGGCACGTTTGTGAAGTGAAAAATGCCCCTGCTTTTTTTGCTGTTGACTGTATGGTTTTGCTTTGGCGGTTTGCCGACCACTAGAAAAGGTAAAAATTGATACGGCAATTTCAACAAACTTGACGCCATACGTCAAAGACGTATGATTCATCCTATGCACACCGTAATTGAAACCCCGCTATTTTCCAAGCTCTGGCCGCGTTACTGGCTGGAAGAAGAGCGCGGGGCGTTTGCTGCCTTTCTTGCGGATAACCCGGAGGCTGGTGATGTAATCCAGGGTTCGGGAGGGCTACGCAAGGTGCGCTGGAGTCGCTCCGGTTCTGGGAAATCCAGTGGCGTCCGAGTGATCTATTTCACACGTAATGCCGCCGGGGAGATTGTCCTGCTGGTGCTTTACGCCAAGTCCGAGCGGGATTCGATGACCGCCAAACAGTTGTTGGAGATAAAACATGCCCTTGACCTCTAAACCGTTGAGCGATGACGAACTGATCGCTTTTGAAGCAGGACGGGATTTGCACGCTGATTTGCTCCAGTCCATTCGGGAGATGAAGGCTGGTCGCGGGGTAGTGGTCCATTCCCCGGTGATTGCTGTCCGCTCGGCTTCCGGGCTTTCCCAGTCGCAATTTGCCGGGCTGATGGGGGTATCTGTGCGCACACTTCAAGAGTGGGAGCAAGGTCGGCGCCAGCCCTCCGGCGCAGCCATCACCTTGCTCAAGGTGGCAGAGCGCCACCCGGAGGTGTTGCGGGAACTGGCAGCGTAGCTCATGCTGCTTTCCACCTTGGCATAGCTACTTTTTTCACCTCAACTGTGGCCAGCCTTGAAACGGCTTGGGCAACTGTGCGCCGAGTTACTGCAAAAAAATTAAGGCATTTTTGCTGTTGACCGTAACACTTTGCTTTCTGGCGTTTAGTCGACAAAAAAGGGAGCCGAAGCTCCCTCTATAAGCCTGTACAGACTTTGAATTTACTGTAGCTCTTCCAGACGAATGCGCTTGACCTTGCCCTTTTGCGCAGACAAGCCTTCGATCTTGGCAATCGCTGCATCGGCACTGCTTTCCTTGCAGACGTGGGTCAGGATGATGATGTCGGTCTCGCCTTCGCCTTCTTCCGGCTCGCGCTGCAGCATGGCGTCAATCGAGATGCCCTGATCGGCCAGAATGCGCGTCACGTCAGCCAGCACGCCCGGCTTGTCTTCAACGCGCAGGCGCAGGTAGTAGCCGGTTTCGACTTCGCTCATTGGCAGAATCGGCAGATTGGACATGGCATCCGGCTGGAAAGCCAGGTGCGGCACACGGTGGGCGGCATCGGCAGTGGCCAGACGGGTGACGTCAACAATATCGGCGATCACCGAGGAAGCAGTCGGCTCGGCACCGGCACCCTTGCCGTAGTACAAGGTCGTACCGACCGCATCGCCCTTGACGACGATGGCGTTCATCGCGCCTTCAACATTGGCCAGCAAACGCTTGGCCGGGATCAAGGTCGGATGGACGCGCAGTTCGATACCGTTCTCGCGGCGCTTGGCAATGCCAAGCAGCTTGATGCGGTAGCCGAGTTGTTCGGCGTACTTGATGTCGGAAGCTTCGAGCTTGGTGATGCCTTCGATGTAAGCCTTGTCGAACTGCACCGGAATACCGAAAGCGATGGAAGCGATCAGCGTTGCCTTGTGCGCAGCATCAACGCCTTCGATATCGAAAGTCGGATCAGCTTCGGCATAACCCAAGCGCTGCGCCTCTTTCAGTACGTCGTCAAAGGACAGGCCCTTGTCGCGCATTTCAGAAAGGATGAAGTTGGTCGTGCCATTGATGATGCCGGCCGCCCATTCAATACGGTTGGCGCTGAGGCCTTCGCGCAGCGCCTTGATGATCGGGATGCCACCAGCCACAGCCGCTTCGAACGCCACCATGACGCCCTTGTTCTGGGCAGCCGAAAAAATCTCGGTACCATGCACGGCGAGCAGCGCCTTGTTGGCGGTGACGACGTGCTTACCATTGGCGATGGCCTGCATGACTACTTCCTTGGCCACGCCATAGCCGCCGATAAGTTCGACAATGATGTCGATTTCCGGATCATTGACCAGCGAAAAAGCATCATCCGTAACGCGTGCAGCGCCGGCGGTTAGTTGCTTCGCCAGTTCAACATTTTTGTCGGCCACAGCCGTAATGCGAATCGGACGGCCAGCGCGACGAGCAATTTCATCCGCGTTGCGCTTGAGAACGGTCCAGGTGCCACCGCCGACGGTGCCGATGCCGATAAGGCCAACATTGATAGGTTTCATGGTCTGACTTTATGTGAATTAAACGGTTTGAGTATGGTGACGCTTGCGATAATTTTCGAGGAAACGGGCAATACGGCCAATGGCTTCGCGCAGATCGTCCTCATGCGGCAGGAAAACGAGGCGGAAGTGATCAGGGTGCGGCCAGTTGAAACCGGTGCCCTGCACCAGCAAAACTTTTTCTTCCTGCAACAACTCGGAAATAAAGTTCTGATCGTTCTTGATCGGGTAAATCTTCGGGTCCAGCTTGGGGAACATGTACAACGCCGCCTTGGGCTTGACGCAGGTGACACCGGGAATGGCAGTGATCAGTTCGTGCGCAATATCACGCTGCCGCTTGAGGCGCCCGCCATCATTCACCAGATCATCAATACTTTGATAGCCGCCCAGCGCCGTCTGAATGCCATGTTGCCCCGGCGCATTGGCGCAAAGCCGCATCGAGGCCAGCATTTCGAGGCCTTCGATGTAATCCTTGGCGTGGCGCTTGTCGCCGGAAACCACCATCCAGCCGGCACGATAGCCGCAGGAACGGTAATTTTTCGACAGCCCATTGAAGGAAATCGTCAGCACGTCATCAGACAGCGAAGCCAGCGCCGTGTGGGTCACGCCGTCGTAAAGCACCTTGTCGTACACCTCGTCGGCATAAATGATCAGGTGATGCTGGCGGGCAATATCAATCAACTCATGCAGCAAGTCATCCGGATACAACGCCCCGGTCGGGTTATTCGGGTTGATGATGACCAGCGCGCGAGTTTTAGGCGTGATCTTGGCGCGAATATCAGCCAGATCAGGCAACCAGCCCTTTTCTTCATCGCACAGGTAATGCTTCGGCGTCCCGCCTGACAAGCTGATCGCCGCCGTCCACAACGGGTAATCGGGCGCCGGCACCAGCACTTCGTCACCCACATCAAGCAAGGCGTTCATCGCCATGACGATCAATTCGGAAACGCCATTGCCGACAAAAATATCATCGAGCGTGACGCCCTTGATATGTTTCTGCTGGCAGTAATGCATGATCGCCTTGCGCGCCGCGAAGATGCCTTTGGAATCCGTATAGCCCGCCGCATTGGGCAGATTGCGGATCATGTCCTGCTGAATTTCCTCGGGCGAATCAAAACCGAACGCGGCAAGATTGCCGATGTTCAGCTTGATGATCTTGTGGCCTTCTTCCTCCATCTGCTTGGCCTTCTGCAGCACGGGGCCGCGAATGTCGTAGCAGACGTTGGCCAGCTTGGCGGACTTCTTGATTAGTTTCATGACAACCATCCATCGGGGGCAAACTGCTGCAATCAGGCAGAGTGCGGTACGGCAAAAGGTATAATCCTACTGTAAGCAATGGTGCACCGCAATTTTGACAAGCTTTTCAGGAAAA
>JAQTZQ010000202.1 GCA_028687645.1 Rhodocyclaceae bacterium | reverse complement strand
ATCAATGAAAAATCACTGTCGGGTGCCAGCAAGGCATCCCACGCCATCAGCGGGTCGCTGTGCAGCTCAAGCGCCAACCCTTCACCTTCAAGGAATTCTTCGATGATGAACAGGTTCAACTGCTCATCATCAACCACCAAAACGCGATCCTGACCCATCTTTACTCCCTGGCCGCTAGCCCGCAACGGGCCGACTGTCTGAATGTTGCATCAATATTGTCCAAACGCAAACTATCAGCTTTGACGAGGATCAATGGCGAACCAAACAGGCTGGCTATACTGCGCTGCTCAGCTCGCGAGACCATGTCATGAAACTCCCCGATCTCATCTGCCCCGCCGGTAGCCTGCCCGCCCTCAAAGCGGCAGTGGATAACGGCGCCGACGCCGTTTATCTCGGCTTCAAAAACGACACCAACGCACGCAATTTCGCCGGGCTCAATTTCGATCAGAAAGCCATGACCGAAGGCGTTCGCTATGCGCACGCCAAAGGTTGCGAGATTTTGCTGGCGATCAACACCTTCGCCCAGGCCGGACGCGTCGCCGACTGGCACAAATCAGTCGATGCCGCCGTTGATCAGGGCGTGGACGCCATCATTCTGGCCGATGTCGGACTGCTGGATTACGCCAGCCAGCGCCACCCGCAGCAACGTTTGCATCTCTCGGTGCAAGGCTCGGCCACCAGTTACGAAGCCGTCAATTTTTGCCAGCGCGAATTTGGCATCAAACGCGCCGTCTTGCCGCGCGTATTAACCCTGGCGCAGGTTGAGCAAGTGATCAAAAACACTACGGTTGAAATCGAAGTCTTTGGCTTCGGCAGCCTCTGTGTCATGAACGAAGGGCGTTGCTGGCTTTCGTCCTACGCTTGCGGCGAGTCACCCAACACGGTCGGCGCTTGTTCTCCGGCCAAATACGTCAAATGGGACAAAAAGCCGGGGGTGATGGAAACCCGGCTCAACGGGATTCTGATCGACCGTTTTGGTGATGAAGAACCGGCCGGCTATCCAACCCTGTGCAAAGGCCGCTTTGAGGTCGAAGGCGACACCTATTACGCTCTGGAAGAGCCGACCAGCCTCAATGTCCTGCCCATCCTGCCGGAAATCATCAAGATCGGTGTGCGCGCCATCAAGGTTGAGGGCCGGCAGCGTAGCCCGGCTTACGTCACGCAAGTGACCCGCACGCTACGTGCCGCCCTCGATTCATTAAAAAACGGGGCTGCCAGCTATCAAGTCAAACCAGCCTGGCAGGCTGAACTGAGCAAAGTGTCTGAAGGTAGCCAGGCGACCCTGGGCGCCTATAACCGTCCATGGAGATGAGCATGCGTTTGGCACTAGGTCCCTTGCTTTATTTCTGGCCCAAAGCCGAGGTCATGGAGTTTTACGCTGAAATTTCGCAAAACCCGGCCATCGACATCATTTACGTTGGCGAAGTCGTCTGCTCCCGCCGCCAGCAATTGCGTACCTCGGACTGGGTTGGCCTCGCCCGCGACCTGACTGATGCCGGCAAGCAGGTGGTTGTTTCAGCCCAGGCCTTGCTTGAATCGGAGAGTGACCTCAAGGCGCTGCGCCGTTTGATCGACGACGCCGGCTGCATGCTGGAAGCCAACGATCTTGGTGCGGTCAACCTGGTAAACGGGGCCAATTTTGTCGCCGGGCCGCATCTCAACATTTACAACGAAGCGACCCTCGCCACCTTTACGCGTTACGGCATGAAGCGCTGGATTCCGCCGCTCGAAGCGACGCGAACCACCATTGAAACCCTGCATCGCAGCAAACCCGCCGGGGTGGAAACCGAGGTTTTCGTCTACGGCAAAATCCCCCTGGCTTTCTCCGCACGCTGCTTTACCGCCCGTCATTACGATCTGAACAAGGATGACTGCCAGTTCAAATGCCTTGATCACGCCGAGGGTCTGACGCTCAAAACGCGCGAAGGGCAGGCCTTCTTGAATATCAACGGGATTCAGACCATGTCAGCGCAAAGCTACAATTTGCTGCATGAAATCCCGCAGATGCTGGCCATGAACATCGACATCATCCGTATCAGCCCGCAAAAAGCCCATATCGGCGATATTATTGGCGCCTTCGATCAAGCCCGCCACGGCCAAAGCAGCAACGTCGACACTAGCCTCTGGGACCCTTGTGGCCTGGTTGATGGTTACTGGTTCGGCGATGCCGGCATCGTCCAACGTCACTCGCAAGCCCTTAGCCAACTGGGAGTCAGTGCATGAACACGAGTTTCATCATCCCCAAATTTCGTCTGCCCAGCTTTATCGCCAGCGTCGGTGAAAAACTGCCGCAATGGCCGCACGCCATGGTTTTGGTCACGGCACTGAACACCGCGCTCAAACTAAAATTCTTGCCGGAAAACGAGTTGACCGCACTGAATGGCAAAAGCTTTCGCGTCCATATCCGCGACACCGGCGGCGAGGCATTTTTTACCTACCGCAACGGTCTTTTTCGCCCGCTTTTCAGTCGTTCGGAATCGCCCGACCTGTCTTTTTCCGCTTACCTCTCCGCCTATCTGCAGTTGATGGCACGTCAGGAAGACCCGGATACGTTGTTCTTCAGCCGCGAACTCGAAGTCACCGGCGACACCGAGTTGGGCTTACTGGTCAAAAACCTGCTCGACTCAATCGAATGGCCGAATTTGCCGCGCCTTAAATTGGGCAAGTCGATTTAACGCACACAAAAAAGGGAGGCCGAAGCCTCCCTTTTTTTGATCACCTGATCCGCTTACGCAACTTTTTTCTGCGTATCCAGACGGAACTTGACATAGCTGCCCGGTGCCGGCTCCAGCACTTTGAGCGTGCCATCTTCCGGCTTGCGGGCCTTGACCTTGGCGGAACCGCCCGGCAGGCTGGTTACCCAGGTATTCCAATGCGTCCACCACGAACCGGCGTTCTGCGTTGCGCCAGCCAGGAAGTCTTCCGGGCTTTCCGGCAGATTGCCGTCGGTCGCGTCATTGGTCCAGAAGCCATACTTGTTGGCGGCTGGCGGATTGACGATACCGGCGATGTGACCGGAACCACCGAGCACGAACTTGGTGTTGCCTGACGGCAGACGGGCGCCCATGTAGGTGCTCTTCCACGGGGCAATGTGGTCCTCGATGGTTGAGACGAAGTAACACGGGGTCTTGACCTTGCTGATGTCGATCTTGACGCCGCCCAAAGTCAGGGCACCTGGTTCCTTGAGCAGATTGCCAAGATACATATTGCGCAGGTAGTAGCTGTGCATCGCAGCCGGCATGCGGGTTGAATCGGAGTTCCAGTAGAGCAGGTCGAACGGGAACGGATCCTTGCCCATCAGGTAGTTATTGACCACGAAGGACCAGATCAGGTCATTGGCGCGCAGCATGTTGAAAGTGCCGGCCATTTCAGAGCCTTCAAGGAAGCCATGCGCGGCCATCTTCTTCTCGAGGCCTTCGACAGCGCCTTCGTCCAGGAAAATGCCCAGTTCGCCCGGCTCGGAGAAATCGAGCATGGTGGTGAAGAAGGTGGCGGAAGCGGCGCGCTTGTCCTTCTTGGCGGTCATGTAGGCCAGCGTGGTCATGGTCAGCGTACCGCCGAGGCAGTAGCCGGCCAGGTTGACGCTGTCTTCGCCGGTGTGGGCGCAGACCTGGTTGATGGCTTCGATTGAACCTTCAAGCAGGTAGTTTTCAAAGGACTTGCCTGCCATCTTCTCGTCCGGATTGATCCAGGACATGATGAAGGTGGTGTGGCCCTGATCGGTGGCCCACTTGACCATCGAGTTTTTGTCGCGCAGATCAAGGATGTAGTACTTGTTGATCCAGGGCGGAACGATCAGGAACGGACGCTTGTTCTGATCCGGGGTTTGTGGATCGTACTGGATCAGCTGGAACAGTTCGTTCTGGAAAATGACCTTGCCCGGTGTCGTGGCAACGTTTTTGCCCATTTCGAAAGCAGCCGTGTCAGTCATGCGGATGCGCAACTGGCCATCGCCGGATTCAACGTCGTGCAGCAGGTTGTTGAGGCCCTTGATCAGGTTCTGACCATTGCTCTTGACCGTTTCACGGAAAACTTCCGGATTGGTCATGGCGAAGTTGGACGGTGACAGCGCATCGATGTACTGACGGGTGAAGAAGTTAACCTTCTGCTGGGTCTTTTCGTCCAGACCATCGGTCTCGGCAACGGTGTCGTGCAGGTGGCGTGCGGTGATCAGGTAAGACTGCTTGATGAAGTCGAACATGAAGTGCTGTTCCCACTCCTCGTTCTTGAAGCGGTTATCACCCTTTTTCGGCGCAGCGACGGCTTGCGTCGGCATGCCCATCATCTTCATCGAGGTGTTCTGCCACAGCGACATGTAGTCCCACATCATGTTCATCTGGGTTTGCGCCATCTTGTACGGATTGGCCATCAGACGTGAAGACATGTCCATGAAAGCCTTGGCCACACCCAGTTCATCGGTCGGTGCATTAACACCATCCTTGACCTTTTTTTCCATGAACTGGTTAATCAAGCGTGAAGCGCGCTGGGCGACTTCAGCGTAGGTTTTGGCCATATCGGCCGGGTTGGGCAGGTTCATACCCTGATTTTCAGTTTGTTTCGACATCTACAACTCCTCTGTCTGTACGCGGCGGGTCAGTGCTGCAACCGCAAATAGCGAATCACCCCGTCGGCATCGATACTGCGTGATAACCGACCAGCTTGCTCTAGGTAGTTCAGATGGGCAATTGCTTCACCCATCGCGAACATCGTTTGATGTGTATCCAGCGCTCGACCAAACAACACATCGAGCAATCCGGCTGCGCTCTGCGGCGCTTGTTCACAGCTTTCTTCCAAAGCCTGCAAACGCTCCCTGTGGTGCGCGTGCAAAGCTTCCACTCGTGGCTGAACACCGGTAAAGGGCAGGCCATGAGAGGGTAAAACGAGGGTTTCTGCGGGTATTTCTCTGGCGAGCTCGCTCAGGGAATCCAGATACCACGCTAAAGCGTTGGCATCCGGCGTCGCCGCAAAAACACTGATATTGGTTGATATTTTAGGCAAAAGCATGTCGCCTGAAATTAACACGCCGAGTTCAGCGCAGTAAAGCGCCATATGCTCTGGTGAATGCCCATAGCCAATAATAACTAGCCAATTTTTGCCGTTGACCGCAATAAAGTCACCGCCCTTGAGGCGTTGGTAGTGATTCGGCAGACCAGGAATCGCACTCCGATAGCCGGAACCACGCTTCTCGAATTTCTCCAGATGCTCGCGGCCCAATCCGTGTTCGCGAAACTGTTCAACCATGAAATTTGGTCCGTGACCACCGACGCTGTGCCAAACCACATGTGCGGTGAGAAACTCGCCGGTCGTCATGCTCAGCTGGGCACCTGTGTTCTCCATCAGCCAGGTCGCCAGGCCCAGGTGATCCGGATGAAAGTGCGTCACAATCAGCCGCGTTACCGGGCCATCCAGCTTGGCCAGCAATTGCGTCCAAATAGTTCGCACATCATCCGTCGCAAAGCCGGTATCAATAATCGTCCAGCCCGTACCATCTCGCAGCAACCACAAATTGATGTGATCCAGCTGAAACGGCAACGGCATCCGCAGCCAGAAAACGCCGGGGGCCACCTCGGTCATTTCGCCCGCCGGCGGCAAATCAGGAAAAGGATAGTGCAGTGACATGGGTAGACCAGGAATTCAAGAGGGGGGACGTTACCATACTGTAGCGAATTGAAAAATGCCCGCGACTCTGTTTAACTAGCGGGCACCATCAGGAGATGTCATTGAGTCAGTCGGTCACCACCTTCACCATATCCGATCTTGCCCGCGAATTCGGCATTACACCGCGCACCATCCGCTTCTGGGAAGATCATGGCATCCTCGCCCCCGAACGCGACGGTAGCAAACGCGTATTTACCCGCCGTGACCGCGCCCGCCTCAAAATGGCGCTGCGCGGTAAACGTCTCGGATTGTCGCTGGCTGAAATCAAAGACCTGATCGGCATGTATTCAAGTACCGAAGACGAAACGCCACAATTGCTGGAATGCCTGCGCATCATGTCGAAACGGCGGGAGGCCTTGGAGCAGCAACGCGAGGATATCGAGGCGATGCTGGCGGAGATCAAGCAATTTGAAAGTTTGTGCCAAGAGGAAATAGGGCGGCGCGGGCAGGCTTAAAGCGCCAGTTTTCCCTGTTCGGCAAG
>JAQTZQ010000040.1 GCA_028687645.1 Rhodocyclaceae bacterium | reverse complement strand
CACGCTACGACAAGACGGCGCGCAACTTCCTGGGCGCTATCTACCTTGCCGCTGCTGTGGTTTGGCTGGCATGACAAGTACCATGGCCGTGCTCCACACTCAGGATTTGGTTGATGACACGCCCTAGCTGTAGGGACTTGCATTTGAAAAGCGTCAGGCCTGCATTCAGCGCATTTCTGGGCCAACATTAACTGCATCTATCAGCCCCCTCAGGCCAGCATTAAGTGCAACTGAACTTGCGTTTGACGGCGCAGGCCTGCATTGCATGGCCGCCGGCCAACATTAAGTGCAACTGACCAGACTTGGGCACCATCCAGTAAACCTTCGTTTTTGAGAGAGATGCCAACGGCTTAGCGTGCTTTAAATTCCGAATTCTGAGGCGACCCCGAGTAATCAAAGAAACTCGTTCCCCGTCAGCTTCGCCAGGCGGTTTTGCGCTGATTTCAGGTGTTTGGGACTGATGTCTTCCACTACGGCACCCTCCAAATCAAAGCGTTTCTTGAAGTGCAGCATTCCTTGCAGGTACTCACGTTGGGTCACATGAGTCTCCAGGAAATTCGAGGTAAGGTAGTTCACCAGAGAGATGGAGCAACCTTGGCCCTCGGGCATCTGGCACAGCACTTCGTTGAGTCCCTTGTGGACGCGCCGCATGAGTGGGCGGAAATAGCGCTGGCCGTCTATTTCCACGGGCTCTTTGATGATGGCCAAACTTTTCAGGTAGTTCAGGGCCACCGGCTCAAGCCGCAGCCTGTCTGCCGCTTTCTTGGCCGCTTGTTCTGACCCCCGTTTGATGTTTTCCGCTTTGATTGCTTCCCTTGCGAGCTCGGCCTTGCCCGGCTTCTTTGGCACAGCTTTCGGGGGCGGGGCGGGTGCCCGGGCTGCAGGTACCGTTGGCTCGGATACGCTGGGCTGTAGCAGGGTAGCAGGACGTTTTTTCAGGGTGAGGGTGGGGCGCATTGGAGGCGGGGTCAGTTGCATGCGAGGTGCTCCATCCTACGCTTGCCGACCGCTGAAGTGATTAAAGACCAGCACGTTGTTTTGGTAGCCTAAGATGCCTACGGCACAACGTCGTGCATAGTGGCTACGATTTTTTCCTTCTCTCCCAATACATGCTCGACGACATCAAGAAAACCCTCTGGGCCACGGCCGACAAGCTGCGCGCCAACATGGACGCCGCCGAATACAAGCACCTGGTGCTGGGCCTCATCTTCCTGAAGTACGTCTCCGACACCTTCACAGCCCGCCGCGTGGAAATGCAGGCCCGGCTGCAAGACCCCGAGGATGAGTTCTACTACGGCGACGCCAGCCCCGAGGACATCGATGCTGAGCTGGAAGACCGGGACTATTACAAGAGCGCCAACGTATTCTGGGTGCCGGACGGCGCCCGCTGGGAAAGCATCCGCTCCATGGCCAAGAGCGTGGAGATTGGCAAGTACATCGACACCGCACTGACCCTTATCGAGTCAGAAAACCCCAAGCTCAAAGGCATTCTGGACAAGCGCTACGCCCGCGCGCAGTTGCCCGACGGCAAGCTGGGCGAGCTGGTGGATTTGATTTCCACCATCGGCTTTGGCACCGATGCGGCGCAGGCCCGTGACGTGCTGGGCCAGGTCTATGAATACTTTCTGGGCATGTTTGCCAACGCCGAAGGCAAGCGTGGCGGGCAGTTCTACACGCCAGCGAGCATCGTCAAAACCCTGGTTGCCATCCTGGCCCCGCACAGCGGCAAGGTCTATGACCCCTGCTGCGGCTCGGGCGGCATGTTTGTGCAATCGGAAAAGTTCATCGAGGCCCACGGCGGCAAGCTAGGTGATGTGAGCATCTACGGCCAGGAAGCCAACCCCACCACCTGGCGCCTGGCGGCGATGAACCTGGCGATTCGCGGCATTGACTTCAACCTGGGCCGCGAGCCGGGCGATACCTTCACCCGCAACCAGCACCCGGACTTGCGTGCCGACTTCATTCTGGCGAACCCGCCGTTCAATATCAGCGACTGGTGGCACGGCAGCCTGGAAGGCGACCCGCGCTGGCACTACGGCGACCCACCCCAGGGCAATGCCAACTACGCCTGGTTGCAGCACATGCTGCACCACCTCAAAGGAACAGGCCGCGCCGGCATCGTGCTGGCCAACGGCTCCATGAGCTCCAGCCAGAACAATGAGGGTGTCATTCGCGCCGCCATGGTGGAGGCCGACGTGGTGGAGGTGATGGTGGCTTTACCGGGGCAACTGTTCTTCAACACCCAAATCCCTGCCTGCCTGTGGTTCCTGGCCAAGCAGAAAAAGCGCAAAGGCGAAGTGCTGTTCATCGATGCGCGCAAGAGCGCCAAGATGATTAGCCGCGTGCAGGCCGAGCTGGACGATGCCACCATCACCCGTATTGCCGAAACCGTGGCCGCCTGGCGCGGCGAGGTGGAAGACGGTGCCGCTATTACCGAATACCAAGACCAGCCCGGCTTTTGCCGCAGCGTACCCCTGGCCGAAATCGCCCAACACGGCCACGTGCTGACCCCGGGCCGCTATGTCGGTGCCGAAGCCATAGAAGACGACGACGAAGCCTTTGACGACAAGATGCGCAAGCTCACCGAAAAACTGGGCGAGCAAATGGCCAAGGGCGCCGAGCTGGATGCATTGATTCGGCAGAAGCTGGGCGGGCTGGGCTATGAGTTCTGACCTCCTGCCCCAGCAGCCCGAATACCGCACATGGCTGGGCGAACTCAAAACCCGCTTTCGGCAAGTGCAGCTCAAGGCAGCGGTGGCGGTCAATACCGCGTTACTCCAGTTCTACTGGGAGCTGGGGGCCGATATGGTGGCGCGTCAGCAGCAATACGCCTGGGGCCAGGGCTTTGTGGCGCAACTGAGCGCCGACCTGATGCGCGAGTTCCCCGAGGTCAAGGGGTTTTCAGAACGCAACCTGAAGTACATCCGGCAATGGCACCTGTTTTGGCGTGAGGCGGCAATTGGGCAACAGGCTGTTGCCCAATTGAGCGCCATCCCTTGGGGCCACCACTTGGCTATTCTTGCCAAGTGCAAGCAACACCATGAGGCGCTGTACTACGTGCAGAACACCATCACCTACGGCTGGAGCCGCAGCGTGCTGGTACACCAAATCGAAAGCGGCCTGTGGCAGCGCGAAGGCCAAGCCATCACTAACTTTGCCCAGACCTTGCCCGCCGTGCAGTCCGAGCTGGCGGCGCAGGTGCTGAAAGACCCGTATGTGTTCGACTTCCTGTCGCTGACCAAGGAGCACAGCGAGCGCGAGCTGGAAACCGGGCTGGTGCAGCACATCACCCAGTTTTTGTTGGAGTTGGGCGCGGGCTTTGCCTACATGGGCCACCAGGTGCCGCTGCAAGTGGGCGAGCGCGACTTCTTCCTCGACCTGCTTTTTTACCATGTGCGCCTGCATTGCTACGTGGTGGTGGAGCTGAAAACCGTGGACTTTGAACCCGAGTTTGCGGGCAAGCTCAACTTCTACCTGAAAGCCGTGGACGAACAACTGCGCCGCGATGGCGACCAGCCCACCATTGGCCTGTTGCTGTGCAAAAGCAAAGACCGGCTGGTGGCCGAATACGCACTGAGCGACATTCAGAAACCGATGGGCCTGTCCACTTACACCTTGAGCCACACGCTGCCCGAGGCGCTGCGCGGCCAGCTGCCCAGCATTGAGCAATTGGAGCGGGAATTGGGTTTGGATAACAACGACGATGGTGCAGCAGAAATTGGGAGGGATGGGGTATGAGTTCTGAGTGGCATGTCCTACCACTGGAAGATTGCCTTGATGCGTTAATTGACTACCGTGGAAAAACGCCTGAAAAGACAGACTCTGGCATCCCTCTTATCACGGCAAAAATCATCAAGTCAGGGCGTATTGAGACCCCAACAGAGTTCATCGCCACTGAAAATTACGATGCTTGGATGCGTCGTGGTTTGCCAAAGGCAGGCGATGTTGTCCTGACGGTAGAAGCCCCACTGGGTGAAGTGGCGCAACTCGGGCCGGAGAAGGTGGCACTAGCTCAACGTGTGGTGACCCTTCGCGGAAAATCGGGGTTTCTCGACAGCACGTACTTGCTTTATCTGCTTCAGTCTGAGGAAGTTCAAGACCAGTTGAAATCCCGTGCCACCGGCACAACTGTGCTCGGCATCAAGCAGAGTGAACTTCGGAAAGTGCCAATTCAAGTTCCACCGTTCCAATTGCAGTTGGAAACGGCGGCAACGCTGAAGGCTCTCGACGACCGCATCACCCTCCTGCGCGAAACCAACGCCACGCTCGAAGCCATCGCCCAGGCGCTGTTCAAGTCGTGGTTTGTCGATTTCGACCCCGTGCGCGCCAAGATGGAAGGCCGCGCCCCCGCAGGCATGGATGAGGCCACGGCGGCGCTGTTCCCCGATAGCTTTGAGGAAATCGAGCTGGGGATGGTGCCGAAGGGGTGGCGCGTCCTGCCGATTGGCGACGCAGTGGAGGCTGTGGGTGGTGCGACGCCTGATACAAAGAACCCGGCTTTCTGGGAGCCCGCTGTTCATTGCTGGACAACGCCGAAAGACCTCTCTGGCATTGCAGCGCCCGTTTTGCTCGACACCGAACGCAAGCTGAGCGCGCATGGCCTCGCAAAAATTGGCTCGGGCTTGTTACCTGTAGGCACTTTGTTGCTGTCATCGCGGGCGCCCATTGGCTATTTAGCATTGTCACAAGTCCCTTTGGCCATCAATCAGGGCTACATTGCCATGCCGCCAGGGGGCTTGCTGCCTCCGCTGTACCTGCTTTTCTGGTGCCGTGAAAACATGGAAGCCATCAAGGGCCGAGCCAATGGTTCGACCTTCATGGAAATCAGCAAAAAAGCGTTCAGGCCCATTCCTGCGTTGGTGCCTCCGTCTCAGGTCTTGCAGCATTTTTCAGCCGTGGTGGGCGCTTTGTTTGAGCGGCTGATTGAGAATGAAAAGCAAGCCCAAACGCTCGCAACTCTCCGTGACACCCTGCTACCGCGCCTTATTTCCGGTCAGCTTTGCTTGCCGGACGCTGAAGCCCTTATTGGGGTCGCTTCAGAAAACGAAAAAATCGTACGCTAAGGGACGCAAGGTGTCAGGTTGTGGCCATAGACCGCGCATCAATGGTGTCCACAAATTCGGAAAACGGCTCTACTCTGACGGTTTTACCTCTCTGGTCTGACGTCCAGTATGGGGCATAGATCAGGTTGACGCCCCAACTCTGGGTTTCGGCTCCCGGCCATAAACAGTCATTCCACGGTACGTCCGGTCATCGGTCGGGCAGCACAACGGTGTGGCTCTAGCGGACGTTCATTACACAGCGACGCGCCGGCCCCTCTGTCCATACCATGCGCTGTCACCAACGTGGCTCGCAAGCCCCACCAACTGACTGATCTCAGCACATGTCGTCCGGCTGGCGACCGCGCAAGCGGATCAATTGCCCGAGCACTTCTCTGCATGAGCGTCGTGGCTAGCTGCACGGTGTTTCGTGTTGCCGAGGTCGTCATGCACTCACCACATCCGCTTGAGAGTCTCGTCACGCCGGACGAAATGGTGGTACAGCGCCGCCCCGGCATGAACGGCCAGTAACGCGATCATCAGACGCGCGCCAAGTCCGTGCGGCCGACGCGGCAGAACCTCGTGGAAGTCGGGCATTACTGCACCGGGCGCTCCGAAGACAGCCGGACCCGCGCCACTAAGAATCATCATGCCGATGCCGCTTGCGACCATCCCGAGGACGATCACCAGCAAAGTGACATGAACGCCGCGCGACAAGCCTGCCTGCCACGGTGGCATGGACGCCAGCGGCGCAGGCTTGTGGTCGAAGCGCCACCACCAGAGGATTCGAAACGCTGTCAGCAGCAGGACGGTGATTGCGGTCGGGATATGCACGCGCAGCAGCGCGGCCTTGGCCAGCGCATCCGGCGCATCCACAGCCCGAAAGCCGGTGATGAGCAACAGCAAGATGAGCACCGCGCTCAGCCAGTGAATCCAGACTGCGACCGTTCCATAACGGTCCGGAGAACTCTTGAGCCTTGGCATGTGTAGCACCCCTCAGCGCGCCGTCGGCGGCACGGACCGCTTCGGTGAAAGCCGACCGGTGAGCCGCAGACCGTCGCGCATGTTGAGCAGGAGTAACGTGATATTCACGGCGCCGGCCAGCAGCTCCACGCCTTGCAGCGCGTAGAACGCGCCGTCGAACCGCCCGGCGTTCGCCCACGATGCCAGTACAAAAGCGCTGGGCAGCAGCACCAGCAGGCCGTTGGCCGCCACGCCCTTCATCCGTCTCATCTTGACGTCGACGAGGCGGCCGCCGCGCCCCTTCGCGAGCGAGAAGCCACTGCCCCCGGTAGCAGCCATCGCAGGGATCAGCAGCCACATGCCGGTCAGCACCGCGTTCTTGACGGCCACGACGCTCGCCTGA
This sequence comes from Rhodocyclaceae bacterium, assembly GCA_028687645.1. Taxonomy (GTDB): domain Bacteria; phylum Pseudomonadota; class Gammaproteobacteria; order Burkholderiales; family Rhodocyclaceae; genus Azonexus. Next base: position 21,177 of record JAQTZQ010000040.1, on the reverse strand, counting down.
GTCAGGAAGAGCTCCGACACGACCGTCGAAAGCCAGAACGTGGCAATGCACAGGAGCGCCACGGCTCCGAAGATTCCATGCAACTTCGATTTCATGATTCGACCTTTGAGGAAAGGTTGGGGGTATGCAGTTCGTGCAGCATCGTTTCGAGCGTCCCGGTGGCCGCGTGGGCTTGGGCGGACGGGATCAGTGCGGCCAACTCGACCGCCTGGGCGGCCCACAAGGCATCGGCTTGCCGGTACAAGGCGAGGCCTTGGGGCGTCAGCACATAGAGAGGCGAGCGCCGGTGCGCCGGATTCGGGCGCGCCTCCACCAGCCCCTGTTCCAGCAGCATGTTGAGCTGCTTCTGCGCGCCCTGTCGCGTAACGCCCATCGCCTCTGCGATCTGCGGCGCTGTCAGCGGCGTGCCGGCGAGCGCGATAGCGCCAAGCATTTGCCAGCGTGCACTGGTCAGGCCGAGCGGCGCAACCAGCTGGTCGCCCCTGTGCAGCAGCACGCCATTGAGGCGGAACACCCTCAGCACCAGTTGGGTGACGGCTGCGGCTCCGGGTTCCGGCGTTGTCGGGATGGGGTCTCTACGGTTCATGACAACCAGTTTCCATCATTGGAAACTGGTTGTCAATGGAAGTGTGAAATTGGATCGAGATCGTCACCACAAGGTCTCGGCAGGTGCGGGCTCGCCGCACGTTCCATCTCCTCGGCATCGGGCAGCAGCCCGTGGTGGTCATTAAACCAACTGTCGCAAAGGACCGTTCTCGATTAACCCGTCGAGTAGCGCCTGAGTGCTGGGACCGCAGCCCGACCGACTGGTGAGGGTCGATAGCGCCCTCCTGCATGTCATGCCTCGCAGGTGCAGACTTGCACTGCTGCTAGGTAAAAGCCGTCGCGCGCCTTAGCGTGCTATTTTTCCCGTTTTCTGAGACGACCCCTTTATAGGCCCTACGGCATGGCGATCATTGAAGAATGATGCGTAGATAAGGCCAAAAAAGGATTTTTTGAAAGGCTAATTGCAGGTAATTCTTTCATGTAGTTGTAGAGCATGCAGTTTACCCGTGGTTGCACGGGGAACCTCATGCTTAACAATGTCCGCCCTTTACCGCATGCCCTTTCCTGCAAAATCTCTGAAAGCAGTTTCTCGCAAATCGAATCTCGGATGATTATGTCAACATCATCTATAGCCAACCATTCTGTAGCAATAAACCTTTGCCTCCAACATCCCCAATCACCGTAGAAGAGGCCGTCTTCCGCAACATTTTGGAACTTTTCACCAGACAACGTATTAGCAGTTCTAAAGACTCCGTTTACTAAAGCCGCGTGCCCGGCTGCGTTAAGAAGATGGGTCTTCCCGCTAGATTCAGGCCCTCCAAGCACGAGCGTGTGACAACCGTAAGGTCGGGCTTCGCTAACGTAGCGCATGATTGTTGAACGCGCGCTCGCAACTTGTTTATTGGTGCTGAAATTACTGAACGAGTATCCCCGGATCGGACGCAAAGGTAAGGCATCTATCCGCATAATTTAAAAATTTGTAGATTAGTTCAGAACCGGCCCTTATACGCGCCATGCAAGATTAGAAGCTATTGGCATGCTTCTTAAAATAAGACCTCACGGGAATTATTTTTCTTCATCAGAAGTAGATGACTCACGTACTAGACGAAGAAATTCAACTTTTTCTGCTTCTTCTAGTTTGTCATATATTGTCTTCAGCGCCATCACTAAAGGTGATGATTGCGCAGTACCCTCTACCGCGCTTGTTATTGTCCTGCCGCTAAGTGTTGAGACCCGAGCGCGTTTGTTGACGGCCTTCCCGAACTTCGACAAATGATTTGCAAGCTCAGCCAAGAGTGCCTGCTCTTCCAGAACGCTGGGCCTCTCAAACCAGCGCGAAAGTACAGCTTCTGTCTCACGACCATTGGTTAACTGGTTTATTTGCAGGTACGTGGAAGCGTTCATATTTTGGTATCCGCCAAATTTTGAGGGTACGAAAATAATTTCACCCTGGGGCTTTTTGAATGCGTACCAACTCACAAAGGAAGATAACAGAGCAGCTAAATTTTTGTTTGAAAGCAAGTCCCGCTGGAACTGAATTGCGTTCTCCAAAACCTGGGTTGGATGGGTAACAAAGGGGGGCAGCGTCATGTTGATTCCTTGATGAAGTAACGATACGTATCGTAACCGCAAACCCCGCAAACTACAAGTAGTTTGCGCAGTATATGCACTATTTTTTTGACAGCAGTACGGCAAGTAGTTGACATGCGCTCAAGAAATGTACTATTTTTAAACACAGTATGGCTATTTAGGGTAGCCAAAAATAATCTAGCCAATTAAGATTGGCTTTGAATATTTGGCTACCCCATCGGCACGACGGCCAAGTTAGCTATACCCTAAAAGGCCATGATATGAAGAGGAAATCGGCCAGCCCATCCGCTCCGGTCAAGGTGGCCCGCATCTACATGCGGGTGAGCACCGAAGCACAGGACTTGCAGCGGCAGGAGGCGATCACCGAGCAGGCCAAGGCGGCAGGCTACTACGTGGCAGGAACCTACCGGGAAAAGGCCAGCGGTGCGCGTGCCGACCGGCCAGAGCTGCTACGCATGGTGGCCGACCTGCAACCAGGCGAGGTCGTCATTGCAGAGAAGATCGACCGCATCAGCCGCTTGCCCCTGCCCGAAGCCGAAGCCCTCATTGCCGCGATACAGGGGTCGCTTCAGAAAACGGAAAAAATCGTACGCTAAGGGTCAACGTGTCAGGTTTGAGTCGTAGACGTAGGTCAAAGGATGTCAGAAAAATGCAAAAACCATCCTATCTTGACGCGATTTTTTTCGGTGGCCTGACGCCAGATTGAGGTGTACCTCAGATGGACACCTTCCTGCACAGACAAGTCGAGCTTCAGGCTGTTTCACACGAGCTGAATTCGGCTTAACGTACGATTTTTTCCGTTTTCTGAAGAGACCCCATACAGGCCAAGGGCGCCCGTCTGGCCGTCCCCGGCGTGGTGGACTTGTCCGAGCTAGCCACAGCCACCGAGGGTGTGCCCAAGATCGTTTTGCAGGCCGTGCAGGACATGCTTTTGAAGCTGGCACTGCAAATAGCCCGCGACGATTATGAGGACAGGCGCGAACGCCAACGGCAGGGCATTGAGCTAGCCAAAGCTGCGGGCCGGTACGCTGGCCGCAAGACCGACACTTTGATGCACGAACGCATCCTGGCACTGCGATCTGGCGGCAACAGCATCGCGGAAACCGCGAAGCTGGCCGGGTGCAGCACAAGCCAAGTCAAGCGCGTATGCGCGATGGAGAAGACACCATTGGCGCCCAGTACTTAAAGCGAATTGACCTGATCTGCCCGTTTTAGGGTCGCCTCAGAATCCGGAAAAAATCGTACGCTAATCTGGGTTGCGGCTCCATTTGCAGAGCTCCTGTCTGGCCTGCTCAACGGCTCACGTATGCATCGAAAGCCTTATCAGCTTCATGTCGTGCTGTGCTGCGTATGTCTTGAAACGGCGCCTGAAATATACAGGAACCCGAAAATCGAGAGAAAAACACAGCGGCTTAGCTGTACTTTAAATTTCGCTTTCTACAGCGCCCCCCAGTTGTTTCACTTGTGATTTATGCAGATTACACCCGCAATTACTGAGCAAATACTGATTTTCCTGAGCAAGAAATGGTGATACCCAAAGCCCACGTTCGAGGAAAAGGCACATGAGCTGGATACGAAATTTCTTGCGTCCAATTTTGTTCAAGTTTCTGATATCAGCGATGACTTCGGCGTGCAAGATATCATCTTCTCTCGCATGGTCGTACACACGCACGCGCTTGATCGATTCATCATCAACGGCGAAATTTCTGAGTTCACCAGCAGAAGCTTGGAGCGCACCAACATAGACATGCTCCTGTATCGGTTTATCATTGCGCTTTATGTAAGCACGTTTCTCAAAACGATCATGCACATCCTGACTGTGGTAATCCCAGCCGTACACCAGTCGCTGGACAGATGTGCCGCTGGTATACAAGTGCTCAAAAAACGACTCGTTGAGTTCGCCATTAGGGGTGAACCTGGATGGGTACTCCAGACTGCGGGTCAACAACTCTTCGTCGCTTACCGGACTTGGTGCTAATTCAGAAACCTGTGTCCTTTGGAGCGAACCATCCGGGTCTTTGGCAAACAACTTCGGCACTAAGTCTTTCGTGCCCTCTATATCGTCGTAAAAATTCATGCGTGAGCACACCCCTCACACAAACGAGATCAATACTTTTTGGATGTTGGCCAACAGATCACTCGGTAGCGGCATATCATCTTGGTGCCAAGAGCCAACCTCGACCTCTTTGCCGTTGGTGATGGCCCAAGTGTGCTCACCGTCTTCCTCAAAATCAATGCTCGCGTAGCACTTACCACGCCGCCAAAAACCGCCAATCGTGCCGTTAGATAGAAACATAGGAGACGGTGCAGGGAAAGCGGCTAACAAGAGATTACCTAACACGAGCAAAGCGGCTGTACGCTGGCTGTTGCTCGGTGAGGACTCCGCTTCACCAAATTGAATCCGGTCTTCGATGATGGAAAAACACTGCTCATATGCGTCCAGCAAATCTTTCCCAATGGGGGAAGCACTAGGTGCGTACATCCAGTGCTCATGGTTGCATTGAACTTGAGCGTTATATCCTAGGCGGCTGAACCAGTCACTCAAGACACTCATGACCTTATTGCTTGGCGTGCTCAAGTAATCGACGGCACTTTCATTGAGCAACTGGTAATGGGTGAAATAGTCCTTGTTCTCGTAAAGATCGCAAGAAGTGAATGTGTGCTTCATATTCCCCCCTCCTCTTGGCAATTTATTGCTTCCAATGCGTAATCGCTGAGCATTCCTTTGATGAGCTGGATGTTTACTGAATGCAAATGATCAAGAATGGGATCTATTTTTTCTAATTCAATGGGTATCTCTGATTGGCCATCCATATCAACAGCCAGCATGCGATGCTGACCATTTATTCCCGCAACATCATTCCCGTCGAACTCGGCTATTTCGACTCGGACGTTATTCAGAATCCGACGACTTTCGTACCCTTCAGAAAACCAGCCTTGGTGGTTGTGCCAATAATCTGGCTGATCAAAAAGGTGATCCGGAATCCACTTGGAGTTATGCCTAAAAAGCTCCTTGATGGTCTTGGGACCGGCACCACCAATCAATCTAAACTTGTCTTGATACTGTAGACCCGTAGCGCGAATCTTGATACCGCTCTCTAACGCCGCTGCGATGAACGGGGTGACAGCCGCAAGGGCTGTCGCCTTTACTGATGTCCAGCGGGTGTACTGAAGGCATGTGCAGGTGATGACATCCTCGCGGAGTGACATGACCCACTTCTTGCGGCCTTGCTCTATGCAAGTCAAGTCATAGCCGTCAAGCTTCGTGCTCAGTTGAGTGGTTGCGGGCAATTCCTGTCCGGGGCTTGGGCCTTGGATGATGATCGCGTTAACCGGCTCAAATTTTTGAAACTGAGCATGTAGTTCTGAAGACTGTTCGTACGTCTCAAGAAAGACATCCAGAAGGTTGACATTGGGTGATGCTAGCAACTCGATGCCGATAGCCATCACCTCAATGGCGTGGGTTCCCGCGAAAGGCTGAATGTGATTTACGTTCACTTTATTCTATCGTTCCGTATCCGTGGAAGATACCACGGCGGCACACACAAACCCACCGTCCTGGAGCGCCCTACGCGCGGCGCGTAGGGCCAGGCGAGAGGGGGCTCTGGGGGATCGGTTTGCCCTCCTTTGGAGGGCTATTTATGGGGTTACATGGGCGAAGCACCCACTGAAGCCCATTCTCCCCATGTCACTTCGGCGTCGCAGGACTGGTAGCCTGGTTGACCTCTGCGCTCACCGACGGTATCGCTGCCGGCGTTGCCGACGGCTTGAGCTCTGACTCGATCTTTGCGTCCTTGAAAAGTAGAGTGATGAGCGCGCCGAGCCGGGCTTGACTGGAATCAGAAACGATGTTTCGGCATGCTTGCGTGAAGTGCTCCATGGCCGAGCCGAAGTAGGGTTGATAGGTTCCCTTGTGAACGCACATGTCCAGGAACCGGCACATGAAGAGCCGCAGGTTCTCAATTTCCAGAGACTTGATGGTTACCTCGAAGTCGGCAACCGAGGCCGATTTCATGGCAGCCTCTTGCTTGTGCCCCCAGCCACTATTCTTGGCGACGTATTCACATGCGTCGAAGATCGTCGTATTTGCCTGCGCAGCCGCCTTATGGGCATCGAGTTCCGTCTGGATGCGCGGATGGATGGGCCTACGCCAGAAGTTGTCGAAATCACCCACGTCGGAATCTTTCGCCCGAAAGGCAGCAATCCAGTTATCGACGATTTCATCCGCCACGCCGACGCCGCCCGCGAGCCCCGACACCAGCTCGTGAAGCGAGCTCACGGTGTAGAGGTCGAGCAAATGCGCTTGCAGCGCAAGCGCCTGCGCCTCGGCGACCAACTCGGCCTCTGTCATCTTGTAGTGCCAGATCACATGCTGGTGGAGGTCTTGCGAGAGTTTCCGTGCCCTCATGACATCGGCTTCGGAAGCGTATCGCTGAATGACCGCCTCCACGTCCGCCACATCGAACAGACCAGACCGCAGAAACTCGACCACCAGCTCTTCGTATTCGTCGCACGCGTGAATTCCTAACTCCTGCAACTGGAGCCGCCACTTTGCTCTGCGCTTAGCGTGTTCGTCGAGCTCGTCGGCGCTCTTATTCCTGCCCTCGAGATCGGGGTTTCCGACCTTTAGGACAAAGTCGAAATCCGGGCCATCCTCAATGCCCTTGTAGTGAATAGCGGCAAGCAGGACCGTTGAGGGAACGACTCGAGAGAGCACGTCATCGGATAGGTCCTGGCGATTTCCGAGAATTCGATTTACCGCCTTGAGAACCTTGCAGATGATTCTGATGTTGGTGACACCGCACGTTTCCACGGTTTTCTTGACGCGGTCGGCATAAGGCGATGGCTGGATTCCAACAGCTATGTCGAATGCCTCCGACGGCGATGTTTCCAGCCGCACCTCCTGATCAATCACTTTTTCCCGAAGAGTGTCCCATACCCGGCGGTCAGCAAGCTGGTCGCTGTTGAGAATGAGGACGATCCGCGACCCATGCTGCTGGGTGAACTCGTCGATGAAGCCCATCACCTCGTCAACGCTGAGCTTCTCATGCTTGCGCTCGATGTCGTCAAGCACTATCACGCGGTCTTTCAGGATGGAGGGGACTGCCAACAGCGCAATCTCATTGAGAGCCGAAAATCCCTTGTGAAAGCCCTCCAGGACCTTGGACGCCGCGCTCCACCCCTTCTTCGCGTTGTCCCACCAAGATGGGTTTTCATCAGCCTTCGGGATCGCGCTCTGGACGATCTTCAACTTGACCTGGTCCATGCTGACCAAGCCAAAAAGAGAAACATACAAGGCGGCCTTGACTCGATCGTCTTTCGAGTCAGCTTTCACAGCGCGCCAAAGATGGCTCTTGCCAGTGCCCCACTTGCCGGACAGAGCAATGACCTTGTTGCCCGGATCGCCGAGAAGGTCCACCAGATGCCTTCTTGTTGTTCTCAGCGTCATATGCCTCCTGATGTTCAGTTCTTTCTCGCGCACAGGTTGCAGGGCAACTTAACCTTCTCTCCCAAGCCTGCCATGGCTCCCTCCTGCTGTCGATTCTGCCGCGCTGGCAAGCGAATTTCAACGACTGCGATCGGCAGGAGCGGTCGCTTAAGCCCTGAAGCGCCAACGACTCAGATCAGCCTGAAGCTGTCGCCTGGCCGGCTGCACCTACTCAATTTCCTGCTGATCCCAGCTGTCTTATCCATCCATCGGTTTTTGGGGTTTTAAAGCCTCATGTCGCAGCCAAGCGCTTACCCCCTTGGCATGCTATCCGTAGTGCCTTTTAGGCCAGTTTCCGCGCACCCTTGACCTATCGATGCCTTGGATGTTTATGCCGAAGGCATGTAGCCGTAGGCGTAACGGCTGTTTTGTCTTCTTTCTGGAAAACTGGATGTTTGTTGCCTTGGTGTTGCCTTGTCGGTGTTTGCTGCTGTGCAGTGGCATAGGCAGGCATGACGCGAAGCGCATGCCGGGGGTCCTGGCCCTCCCCCCCTTGGGGGGCTGGTGTTTCTACGTGCGTAGCGCCGCGCTTGCGCGTGCGCACGCAGTATTAAAAAGGATTAAAAGAAGATTAGGGTGCCCTTTCAAAAAGGACAAAACCGAGCATCCATGCGGGTTTGCGGGCAGTTTGACCTGTGGATAGACTATCCGCTACGACGGCATTTCCTATCCGCTACGACGGCATTTCCTATCCGCTACGACGGCATTTCCTATCCGCTACGACGGCATTTCCTATCCGCTACGACGGCATTTCCTATCCGCTACGACGGCACAAAAAAGCCCGCAAAAGCGGGCTTTGTGGGGACGGTGTTGAAAGGCTCAAGATAGAGTTTTGCGCTTGTGCTTTCGGCTGGACTTCTCGACATGCACCAAATCGCCCAAGATTGAATAGCTAAAGTTTGCGAGGTGCAGCTGGCTTGCATTTGCTACTGCTGTCAGCGCTTTACGCAGCTTCTGGGCTGCGCTATAGGGGTCGCCGTTGCTGCTGCCAGCAAGTTTTAAGAGTGTCTGCACTCTCATGGGGTAGGGCTTTGCATGGGTCGCATAAAAGCCATGCAGCCACTGCGCGAGTGGATGGCCGTCAAGCTCGCGACGTACCTTCCAGTCCACCTGAGTGAACTGATCGCCCGCAAAAAGACCGCTAATTTTTGGGTCGATGACGATGACATAAGCACGACTGTCTTCAGCACGATAAATCTTTTCGATCAAACTGCCTTCATAGCTGCCTTGCCCTGCAATTTTCACATCAAGTGCAGTTGCGTTTAGCCTGCTCAGTCGCTTATCAAGCGTCTTGCGGTTGTCTCCCGCGTCTGTCTTCCCAAGCATCTTGAGCAGCTCATATGCAGTCACTTTGATAGTGAGTCCACCAAAGAATTTTGCAGCGACAGGGAAATCCGGCACTTTGCGCGCTAAGTGCAGCACAGTAGACCAAACGTCTAGCTCGCCCTGGTCTAGCTGTGGGCCTGTATAGCGAATCTCGACACCCTCCAGCGCAGCAATAAGCTCGCGCTCCATGTAGCGTCTTACGCCCCTTCCGAGGGCCGCGAAAAGTGCAGATCGCAAAAATCCATTGGGGACTCCACGCACCGCATCAGGCCATTGCGGCAATCCCATCATGCTCATCAGAGCTGGCAAATCAACCGTCGCCGTCTCCGCCGCTTTTCCCCGCGCTTTTGCACGCGCAAGACTCGCTGCAATATCTGCTTCAGTCCGCTTTCGCTGTAGCGCGGTATCCTCTTGTTTAGCCATTTCTGAAGCCTCTTTCTTCGGTTTTGGTTAGGTGCAGGCCGGGGCACCCCTCCCCTGCCTGCACCGCCTTTATACGCCGTGCGCCCCGCGCACTGCCGACAAGTCCAGCACGTCCGACACCAGCGGCTGGGCCTCGTCCCGCACATCGCGCACCACCCTAGACACAACCCGCTTTCCCTGCTGCTTCAGGCGCTGCCGGTAGGCTTTCTGGCGTTCTGCTGCGCTCTCGTACTGCTTTGGCCTGCCAACGCTGCGCCGTGGTTCGGGCAGCGCGCACAACGCTGATTCGGGCAGCAAATCGCCGGTTTGGATGTCGTTTTGATCTTTCATTTCATTCCTACGTTATTTTTTATGCTACACATATCATAACATCGTTATGATATTTACTGGCAACGGACGAGGATGCAGGACAGTTCACAAGTTTCTTGAAACAATGACTTGGACATCAAACAGCCGCCTGAAAGAACGAATCATTTGCAATTGAATATTTGGCAAAGAAGTATCTCGCGCCCACCAAAGATTACTTGCAGCCAAAACAATTTCCGGCTTATTCATCATGGTCATAATCCATGAATAAAACAAAAACTGCTCGTAGCAAATAATCCCTGATGTGCGAATTCCTTTTACCAAAATGGCGCTTTTACCAGATAAATTAGCAACAGCGCCATCGTTTTCGCTCCAAGGCTTCCACATTGAAAATGGAACCGGAATACTCTGAACAATCAATTTATTTTCTTCTTTTTCTGCCCCAAGAACAACCAGTGAATTTTTGTAACGCCCATCAGACTGAGGCAATTCACCACCCACAATCAATCTTGAACCTTTAATTCTTAGATTTTCTTCAGAATCATCTAATTGAAATTCTGCAAAATTATCATAGGTGCCTATTATAGTTTCAGGCAGGACAATAACTTGCCCCGGCTCAACTGTATTGGCATAATTTTTAATCCATTGCAATCGCCTGAAAGCACTTAAATAAAGACCGCCATCAGTAGAAACGCCGCTTGCAACACCAGGAAACTCTGTATCTACGCCACCCCACTTAGAAAAATTATTCGATTCCGAAGAAATAAAGTGGCCCATCAAATTGCAGGAAATTGCTATGGCGAAAAAAATAGCGATCCACCGTTTGTTTTCAGCCACTAATGACATTAGCATCACAGAAATCAAAATCAAACCAAACCACGACAAACCAGGAAAGAAAACACCAGCAGCTACAAATGGATTACCCCACCCAAAAATACCTAATGGCGGCACAGCTATAACAACCAAAGCCGCCAAAAAACGATGTGGATTTTTCCTACGGTCAGCCGACCAGGCAAAAAAGAAAGGCAGAGTCAAGAGAAGGCTGGAAACAATCCAGAAAGAAAGTCCAACGAATTCATTGGTCTGCCCAAAGAATACTTTGGCACCATCAACGATCCCCCGCGATCCAGATAAAAAATACCCAGCGATCAAAGCCGTTGCGCACCACTTTGAAACCGCCCTGCCCCAAGCCAAGGGTGTTACAGAAATCCACGCCAACTGGTAGAGGCTATCGCCAGACCCCCACGCAAGCCATCCTACAGCCCCGCCAAGAAGGAAAAATTTAACGACATTTAAAAATACTTTTTTTCTCAAAAATGAGTTCTGGGCCAGAAAAAACATCACTGAGCAGTGCTCTCTAAATCCACGAGCAGCAGCCCTTGCTCCAGTGCAGCAAGGACGGCTACCAGGACATGGCTTTGCACGCTGTGCCCAGCCTCGATGGCGACAATGGTTTGCCTGCGACAGCCCGCCCGTTGCGCCAAATCGGCTTGGGTCAGCCCCGCTGCGCGGCGCTTCGCTCGCAATGCAGCGCCCAAATCCTGGCTGGAAAGTAGCATCAAGGTGTTCCTACTGGGGTTGCTGTGCCGTCAGCGTCCGACGCCTCGGTTGTCTTTGCGGTTTTCCGGGCTTTGCATGTGCAGGCGATTTTCAGTGACCACGGTACGCATGCCATCGGCGCCACGCTTGCGGATCAGCTCGTTGCCCTTCGCAAAACAACCGCCTGTGGTGTCGAGCCCGTCGTAAGTGAGGTTTTTCACGAGTTCGCTCGCCTTGTAGATTTGCACTTTGTGGCGATCCAGGACAGCAACAAACCCCACATTGACAGCCAAGATGACACCACTGCCAGAGACCTCATGGTCAGCTTCTGTGGTTGTCGAATTCGCCAGGCTACTGCCGGGAGCGGCAGCAGCTTTTGCAAGGTCGATCTTCTCGTGAATGTCAGCCAGGTAGTCAACTGGCGGAATCTCTCTATCCAACAAAACGGGCTGTTGCGCCTCTGGCGCAGGGGTTTGGGCCGGGGCTTTAGCTTCGACTTCGCGGGCGGCTTTTTTGTCTGCTTTCAAAGCCTCAAAGCGCTCGGCTGTAGTGCTCTGGTCGGCGGGTCGGGGCGTAGGCTGCTGTGCCGGGGCCGGGTGCATTGCTTCGCGGCTTGTTGATGGATGGGCGAGGGGGTGTTGCGAGGTGGGGTTCTCGGGCTGTTCCAACTGCTTTGCAGCGGCTTCGCGGTCACGCACGGCGCGTGCTGCTTCTCGGGTTGCTTGGTATTGCTCGGCCTGGAGCTGCTCTCTCAGCTTTTCGAGTTCCGGGTCTGCGAACTTGCAGGTCAGGTTGTTGGCCACGGCCACAGCGACGGCATTGCGCTTGAATTCATCAGAGCCAGTGAGTTCGAGCACGTTGCCAAATTTTTGCTGTGCGGTCGCAAGCGCGGCGGCGATACCGGCATCAGATTTCAGGTCAAGAACTGCAATTGTTCGGCCTTCGTCCCTGAAAACGTCCTTGTTGTTGAGCCTATACGTGATGTGCTGGCGGGCGTCCACATTGTTCGTCAGTGACCTGAGCGTTTGCGCCACAGTGACCTGCCTGGCGCGTGTGTTGTGCTGGTCAATGAGCGGCTGCACGCTGAGGCCCACGATCTGCGGCTGTTCTTTCCACTGCTTGTATATGGGCAGCGGCTTGTACTTGGCCTGGAGCGCTTTGCGCTCATCGCTATGGCGCTCCTGTAACTCCAGTTTTTCGGCGGCTTGCTGCGTGGCTGTGAGGCTTTTCAGCAGGTTTTTCTCTTTACCTTTTCCTTGCCAGTTTCCTTTAAAAAGATCGTCGCGTTCGGCCTTCTGCTTGGCTGCAAGCGCTGCGCGTTCGGCGTCATGGATATTTTGCAGTGCGATAGTTTCCTTGGTTTTTTCCGCTCTCTGACTGTCCCGAATAGCAATGTATTCATTCCATCCGGGTTGATTTTCTTTCAGAGGCTGCGGTGTTAATTTTCTGTTTTCTCGTCCGTGTCCGGCATCCCGTCGCAGTCCGTCAGCAGGTCGTCCACCAGCACGCCCATCAATGTGCAGTACACGCGCACGCCGGGTTTTCCCTTCACTTGTAAGGACTGCCAAAGTGCATTCGGACAAATTGCGCAAACCGTTTCCGGTTGCTTTTCCAAGCGCAGGAGAGTGCGGCTTTTTGGTGGCAACAATAGCGCCTGTGAGGCTTCGGACGGTGTGGCTGGGATGGTGGTGGTATTCATTGGGTTTGATTTCCTGTGGTGGTTGATACGGGCCAAGGCGCTTTTGCAGGGCTGAGAAACTTGCTTTTCGATCTACGTCGCTGGCTTTGATTGCTACATCACCAACATAGACTTTTGCTCCGCTGCCGTCTCTGCGGTATTCAAATCCAGCTGCGGCCATGCTGGCGTGCAGCTCTTTCCAAGTAGTAGCTTGGGCAATTATGGGTACTGCTTTTTCAATACCAATGCGCTGGGCCGACTTCTCGCCGGTCTGGATTTCCATGTCTTTCGCCGGGCCGGTTGGCTCTAGCGGCTTATCTTTGGATTTTTCTTTGGCGGGCCGTTTGGTCTTGCTGTCGATGAGCAATTCGCCTTTTTCGTTGGTTTTGTAGCGTGCATTCTCAACACTTTTCCAACCCTGCTTTTTCTCGATGATGGCGACGGCCTGTTGAGCGGCTTCTTTTTGAAAACCTCTGTTGATTTCTATTACCTTGAGCGTTTCGGGATGCACGCGATTAATCGCAATGTGAACATGCAAATTTTTGGTGTCGTCGTGCAGTCCCCAAATGATCTGGTGGCCTTTCAGGCCGCAATGCGCGGTAAAAATATTCACTGCTTCTCGCACCTGGTCAACGCTCGGTCGCTCTTCTGGTCGCCAACTCAAAACCCAATGGTCAATTGGGTCTTTGCTGCGCACAGCGTCTTGTGCCAACGCCGTCATTTCGGCAATGTGGCCTTCATGGGTGTCGGTAAAAAAGTTCTCTGCTTCGTGGTGGATGCACTTTTCTAAACCGTTCTCTCGCTCGGGCTCAACAATGTAATTTGCAACGCCAGCAACCCGCCTGGCCTTGTTACCTGATTTTTTGTTGGATATTTTTTTGGCGATCATTTTTTGTATCCACCACGACCGATGGACTTGATTGCCTCACTCAACAAAAAAAGTGCAGCCGATGTTTCTGCGCTGTAGGCACCACCGCTTTCATCATGAATTTTCTTGAGTAAGCCACCTTGTCGGCGCAGCTCGCGAATCATTACTTGGTCGGTATTGGCAATGATCGGACGACCAAAGTACCGGGCGCGTACAAGCGCACTCATAGACATTCCGGCGATCTCTGCATCTTCTTGCAAGCGCGCTTTTTCAGCACTGGTCAGACGCACATCAACTTTGGTATCTAGGGGCTCATCGCCGATTGCTTGAAAGACCATGCGGCCTCCTTTGTGTGGCAGGTGGCGGCGCACCTGCGGATGTGCGCCAGCGGGTTCAAGGGCAGCGCCCTTGCAAGAGGAGTCCCCATGAGAGAAGGCGCAGCCGCCGAGCATGGGGACGTGGTTTGGCAGGCACATAGAAGCGTAGCGTCTATGTGTCTGACAAACCCCATCTTGTATTTATGTGTAGGCATTAATCATAGCAGGCACCGATAGGATTGCCAAGAATTCTTGCCTTCTATTGCAAGAAAGTTGCACTAGCTTGCTTTTTGTGGCAACATAAAATTATTGAAAGGAAATAGCTTGCAAATGCTTTCGTAAGATGGCAGGATAAGAGCCATGAATTGCAAATGCTTGCTAACACTTGCAGGCTGTCAAAGAAGGTGAAAGATGGACATCGAAGAGTTCGTGAAGCAGGAAAAACCGAGCGGCAAAAGGTCGATCCTGGAGCCGTTCAGAGAAAAAATTTTCACTCTGAAAAAGGAAGGATATGCGGATTTGCAAGTAAAGAAATGGCTGGCTAGTAATGGGATTTTAATAAGCAGACAAGCTATTCAACAATTTATTAAAAAAAATAAGGGAACGGAAAATACAGCAGTAGATACAAATACAGAAATCAAAACAGAACCACAGAACACAGGGCAAACAACACAACAAAATACAACAGAAAAAAATAATGAAACTATTCAGACAAATTTGCCGCTAACTGGATTTCACGCAGTAGTTGCAAATATTGCAGAGAAAAATTCGAGTTTCGACCCGAGAAGAAACGATTAACTAAACGAAGGTAATATTATGAATTTGAATAGCAGCGCCCACATTTTCTTGCAACAAAAAGGTGGGATTGGAAAGACACTGACAGCATCGATGTTCATGCAGTACATGAAAGCACAACAAATTTCTATTGAAGGCGTTGATGCTGATCCTCAAGCACCAAAACTGTCTTTAATCAAAGCACTCAACGTGCCGTTATTGCCGCTTGTCGAGCACGGCGAAATTCAGCAAAAATCTTTTGATCCCGCGTTCAGCCATATCGTCCAAAGCACAGCAGCAACACTGGTTGATACAGGTTCAGGCGCTTTTCTGCCTTTGCTGAAGTACATGAAAGATAACGGACTTTATGATCTGCTCACACAAGTAAAAAAACAGCTTTACTATCACGTCATCATCGCCAGCGGCCCCGAAAAATCGGAAACTGTGGAAGGAGCGAAGAGATTACTTGAAAAAACTAAAGGAACGGGTGTAAAGGTTGTAATCTGGCAGAATGAAAAAGACGGCATCCCACTTTTAGACGGAAAAACTATTGAAGAAACAGATTGGTATCAAGCAAATAAAGATCAAATCGCTGGCATTGTGCGAATTCTTGATTACAACAACAGCGCATTTAAAGCTGATTTTTTGTCGATGATGACCGAAGAATTGACATATGAGGAAATCATGAACGGCAAGTCTGCGAATTTTGACTTCATGCGCAAAAACCGCATCAACAAAATTTTTACTGACGTTTATGCAGAGCTTGATAAAGTTTTCAAACCGAAAGCAAAATCCGCAAAATAATCATGTCAGAAAAAAATAAAAACTTCATTTCAATCGATGAGCTGAAATTATTAGTACACAAAGCGTCAGGTTATAAAATCCAAATCAGTGATAACGACCCAATACTGACTACTGTTTATATCAACCGCGAGGTTTTAGGGGCAGCGCTGGGGGAAGCTGCTGAGTTGCAACAGAAAGCGATTGATGCGATTGAGAGATTACCTGGCGCAGCAGAAAAAGAAATGAAGCGTGCGAGTGATGCAGCTATTGCGTCACTCTCTACTCAGGTCGGGAAGATAGCGAAGGAAATAGCAGGCGACTCGGCAGCGGCAGAAAGACACAACGCTTTCACAAAAGCAGCTTCCATTTCTGTCGGCGCTGTTATTCTTATCGGTGCTTTTTTTGGGGTATCTGGCTATTATTTAGGCGAGTACAGCGCGAAAAAAAAGATTGACGAAGCGCAGGCGAAAGTTACTGCGGCTGAAGAAGATGTTGAAAATATTAGAAAAACAGCGGGGTGGGCTGGCACTAAAGAAGGAAAGCTTGCTAAAGCGTTTTTTGAAAACGGCTGGGGCGAAAAAGTAGCGACTTGCAACAGCCCGTCTTGGAAAATAGAGAATGTCGAGAAAGATGGAAAGCCGTATAAACAATGTGTTTTGAAAGCGCCACCGCTATTCGGCGACGCCCCAAAAGTAGGGTGGTTCATACCCTGATCGCAGCTATAATTGTTCGATGAATCAAAAATCAAATGATGCAAAAAGCCCCCTCGCTGCGACCCAGCGCGGGCCTGGGCGGCCTCAGAAAAACGAGCCGGGAATGGTGCGGATCAATGTCCAGGTGACGGCTGAGGAGCACAAAAAATTGAAGGTTTTTTGCGCTCAAAACGACTTGACGATCACGGACTTTTTGCGCGACGCGATCGCTCGATTGCCCTGACTTTTTTTACCCTTTAATGATGTTTAAATCATTTGACTCTATTGATTTAATGAGTAAAATAAAGACTCAAACAAAAGGGGAAAGAAGATGAAGAAACAGGCATACAAGCTACCCGAATCAGCTCGACAAGCGATTTTTGCTGAATCAGATTCAGGTCGAGAAAAAGCACGGATTGAAAATTCCCGCACGCAATTTAAGCGATTGAACCCCGGTCTTGACTTTTTCGGAAAAGAGCTTGCGAAAAAATCAGAAAGTAGCAGAATGCAAATCGCTGCACATAATCGCAGCAAATCAACTTAAATGAAAGACTGAAAATGAGCACACATCGTCGAAATTTCCTTGTATTCCTCTTCTCGGCTAGCTCCGGAAGTTTTGCTGCAAAAGTTCATGCAGGCGGCGGTGTGTGTGCTGAGGGCTGCGCTACAGAAGCAACTCAGTATGCAAACCTTGGTGTTCTAACGTCGCAATATGCGACACAAATTAAAGAGTACCAAAAGCAGATTCAGCAGCACATTACGCAAGTCGATATGTTGCGCACGATGGCCATTAACTTGCTCAACAACCCGATCAGCGTGATTGATCCTGAGGTCAGCAAAATTATCAGCGATGTTAGCAAGATAATGAGCGCGGGAAAAGCAATCGGGTCAACTCTGGCAAAAGTTGGCGACAACTTTAACAAGACATACAAAACAAAAATCGGTGCAACGCTGACTGAAAACTTCAAAGTTTGGCATGAAACATCGACAGACACTCTCGATGGAATGATTAAATCATCGGCGCTGCACAGAGAGCGGTTTGAAAGCGAAGCCGAAAAACTGAAAGCGCTTTACACGCAATCACAAAAAACCGAAGGAAATTTGCAGGCTTTGCAGACGCTCTCGAAAATCTCGATTGATCAGTCTCAAAAGCTCCAGCAGCTGGGCGACCTGGTTGCATCAGCAAACCTCGCTGTCGGCACTGCGCTTGCGTCTCAGACTGCGCGCGATCAAGCGAAGCAGGAAGCTGGAGAAATCAACTTTAAACCATTTCAGCCGCCAGCAAAAAGCACTTACAAAACTCCAAATCTTTAATATAGGAAAAATATGAAATCTGTAATCTCTAAAATTCTCATCATTTCTTTTGTTTTTTTGAATGCTGCATGCGGGGAAAAATCAGAAGTGGCAGATATTCATGAGCAGCAAAAAAAGCAGCTGGAGAAGATGCACGAGGAACAGAAAAAGCAGCTGGAGAAAATGCAGGAAGAGCAGAAAAAAGCACCGAACAAGCTGAATAATTTCGTGCCTTTTGAGCCCCCACCAAAAAGCACTTACAAAACTCCAGAACTCTGATCTGAAATGAATAATTTTTTAAAAAAATTTACGGTATTTGCTCTTTTGGCAATATCTTCAGCGGCATTTGCTCAAGACGGCGCAATCCCGATTTTGCAAAAAGGTCTATCACAATCGCTAGATAAAGTATTCGCACAGCTGCAAAGCGTAGCAGTAACCTGGCTTGGGCTTTTTATTTTAGTCCAATTCATTTTTACCAACATCCAATTAATCATCAGAGAAGCGGATATTGATGTCGGCAAAGTTTTCTCAAAATTAATGGGTAGTTTGTTTTGGTTCGGTATTTGCATTTACATTTTTGATAACGGCAGTGATTTTATCAAAAATGTTGGCGGCTACATAATAAGGCAAGCCACCGGCTCGACCGGCGTTTCTTTTGATCCAGTCGAGCCAATACATAAAGGCATCGAAATAACATCTACCCTACTCGCTACTGTCGATAAGACACAGAGCGTCCTGCAGTCCCTAAACCCTTTTCCAGCAATAATGATGGGGGTTATCTCGATTGTTATACTTGCAGTCGCGGCATTACTGGCTTTTAAAATTCTCATGGTTTTTATTGAAACCAAGATGATTATTGCACTTTCGCCCTTGAGCTTTTCTCTCTTGGGTCTGAATGCTTTTCGGGATCAGGGACTTGCCCCTTTGAAATATCTCGTCAGCATGGCTATAAGAATGTTTTTGTATGGCGCAGTTTTATCTGCTATGGGTATTTTTAGCGAAGCTTTGATCGCGCAATTCAAAGCGTTGCCAAGCTCAAATAGTTCGAGCATTTGGCCACCGATCTGGGCGGCGGCGATGGGGTTTGCCGCGCTCGGCGCAGTTGCTCTGCGGGTCGATCATGTCGCCGCCGTTCTTGCATCGGGATCATCGCAAATCAGCACTGGCGATGCAGTCGCTGCCGGTGCCGCAGCTGGGGCTGCTGCTGGTTTAGCGATGAGCAGCACAAGCTCTATCGCATCAGCTGTCGCAAATCCAGCGAAGACTATTGCAGACACGCTCCAAAAAATGGCTGCGGGCGGCGGAGCGGGGGTCAGTAATGCAGGTCGGTCAGGCTCCGGCGGCGTAGATACTGGACTTTGGAAACCAGATGTTTCTAGTTCTATGGCACAACATGCAAGCCCACCAAAACCACCACCAGAGCCGTTTGAACTTGGAAAACACGGCCAGCCGCTACGACAAAAACAAGAAAAAACTGATGGCGAAAAATCTGCATCTGCATCAGAAAAGATTGATTTTTCTGGTAATCAAGAAAGCCAGAAAACAAATACCAATCCGGGCAGCAATGGATCGAGCGGAAATCAAAATGGGAAACCAAAATGGAATTCAACCGAATTTGGCGGAAATGCTGGCAGTGCTAGCATAGGCGGGTCTGGCACTCGGCAAAATTCCCACTCAGAAACTCCGCGAAAGGAGCCGAGGCACGATAACGACAATCGGCCAAAGCGATCAGCTGGCGATCATTTAGAAAAACTGAACAGAAACATCATCGAAAATGCTGGGCCGATCCAAGTGCAAATGAATACAAGATTCGATATTGATTAACTAAAAAATATCTTCATGCCCCGGCCCGCCTTGAGCGGGCTTTTTTGTGTCACTGTGGGTTGCCGTAGATCAGGTTGCCGTTTCTACACCAATCTCGTTATCCAGCTCAGACATGCGATCACAGCGGCGCATGATCGCTGTGTCGCTATCACAATAGACGACGAAAGCACCACCACGACTGATGATCTCCTTCGCTGCCGCCACAACGCTGGCGAAAGCGACGGGGGGCTTGTTCTTCTTCAGTTCATCCCATTTCGTCTTGGAAATGAAAAGCTTGTTGTCTTCGTATTCGAGGTGAAATTTCATGCATTCTTTCGGTAAAAGTGCAAGCCGCACTACGAAGCCCAAAGAGGACTTGGCGCTGAGGCCTGGGCCTGCCATGCTATTCAGTAAAAACTTCTTGCAGCGTCGTGAGCACCGCAGTTAATGTCTTGGCGGTCAGTGCCCCGGTCTTTTTCGTCAGCCGCGCCTTATCCACGGTTCGCACCTGATCCAGCAAGATCAGCCCCTTCGTTCCGACGTGAATCACAGGCACGCGGAACGGAGCAGAGAAACCCTTGGAAGTCATGGGAGCAACGATCACAGTGCGCAGGTTGTCGTGCAGTTCAGCTGGCGACACGATCACGCAAGGGCGGGTTTTCTGGATTTCGCTGCCTACGGTAGGGTCAAGGTTGACCAGCCAGATTTCGCCGCGCTTCACCAGACCATCTCCGCATCTGCCAGGTTGCCAAACTCGCCCATCAGCAAGGCATCGCCGCCAGCGGCGGCGATGGACTGAGCGGCTTGCGCCCAGCCCTCACGCACAGGCTTGGCAGGCTTGCGCAGGACGATGCTGCTGCCCTCGACAGCCACGGCCGCCACACTCTCGCCATCAAGCCCAGCTTGGGCGAGCATTGCCTTTGGGATCACAACCCCCTTGCTGTTGCCAATGCTTCGAATTGCGATCTGCATACAAACCCCTTTAAGTTAAAACAATGTTATTACATCATGGGAAACTTTCAAGGCCAAATCGGTTTTTTTGGAGCTTTTAAAGCCTCCATATGTGAGTGAATTTGATAACCGCTTGGCGACTACTCTGGCAAACCGCCCTCGAATGTGAGTGCTTTAGATAGTCGTCTTTGAGCATGGTGATCGTGCTGAAAGCGGGCTTGCGCTCTGCATTCGCGTGCTGTGCTGCACTGGCCTGCTGGCGGGCTTCGTCGCGCTCGGCCTGGGCCATGCGCTCGGCAGCTCGGTGGACGCGCGGTCTTGCGCTGGCACTCATGCATTGAGATCGATTCGAGTCACCTTCTTTGAAGTCGTGACGCCAGAATCACGACGTGAGGCGCGGCTTTTCCGTGCCAGGAGTACAAACTATGAAATCTCAAATTGACACTTTGGTTAGCTGTAGGGACTTGCATTTGAAAAGCGTCAGGCCTGCATTCAGCGCATTTCTGGGCCAACATTAACTGCATCTATCAGCCCCCTCAGGCCAGCATTAAGTGCAACTGAACTTGCGTTTGACGGCGCAGGCCTGCATTGCATGGCCGCCGGCCAACATTAAGTGCAACTGACCAGACTTGGGCACCATCCAGTAAACCTTCGGTTTCTGGACGGTTGACCCTGATCAGGCTGATGCTGCGAAAGGAGCCCCTAGACCGTCCAAAAACACTTTCCATTTATCAACATCCGTCTACAATAAATTCCAACGCAACAGTTGGACGATCCGTGATTCTTGGCTACGCCCGTAT
>JAQTZQ010000201.1 GCA_028687645.1 Rhodocyclaceae bacterium | reverse complement strand
ATAGCCAGACAAATTCCGGGGCCAGGCGGTGATCCGGCAAAACCCCCGGCGTCGGCCACCAATCACGAAAGCTCAGCATGCCGTTGAGAAACAGCAACGCCAATACGGCCCAGACGATTTTGCGCCGGGGCGTCTCCGCAACAGCGGCGGGTGGGTTCATTTTTTATTAACCCGCCCGGAGGCGAGATAACCCATGCCCAATTGCGTTG
Organism: Rhodocyclaceae bacterium; assembly: GCA_028687645.1. GTDB lineage: Bacteria > Pseudomonadota > Gammaproteobacteria > Burkholderiales > Rhodocyclaceae > Azonexus. Next base: position 5,999 of record JAQTZQ010000201.1, on the reverse strand, counting down.
GCGCCATCTGCCAATCGCTCAAGTGCGGCGCGATACGATCCCACGGCGCGGTCAATTCTCCGGGGCTGCCGTTGTAGCCGTGATTTTTCAAATACACCCAGAGGTTGAGCGGCGCCAGCCAGCGCGGAAAGAACTTGACCCCGGCAATCGCCACCGCAGCCCCCTGCCCGGCCACCGCCAGCAAGCGATCAATGGCCAGCGGTGAGCGCAGGATGTCATGCGTGTAATGAAACAAAATCGCGTCCACTGGCGTCGGCAAACTCAAGCCTTGCGCCGGGCACTCAAACAGTTCGACGTTCTTCCAACCAGCCGCATCCGCCCGTTGCCGCGCCTGCGCCAACATCTCCGGGCTTTGATCAAAACCATAGATACGACCTTGTTCACCAACGGCTGCTCGCAACAAGGCCAGACTCAAACCAGTACCGCAGCCAACATCCAATACCGCCTGCCCCGGCTGCAAGTTCAGCGCTGCAATTGCTCGTTCGCGGATCGGCCAGGTCGGGCCGCAGGTGCTGTCGTAACGGGCGGCCCGCTTACGGTATTTGGCCAGCGAGCGAGCGCGTACCGTTTCATCGGGTGGGGAATGGGCTAGATTGGACATTTTTGTTATTCGCGTGCGCAGATTGGCGAAGCTTGGATTAAGCATCCGCCATGAAGTTCCGCCCCCTGCTAATCCACCGCCAGCGCAGCAACCCGCGCAGCATCGGCGCCGATGACTTCGAGCACTTTGCTTCGGGAAGACTGACCACTTTTCAGGCTCACCGCTGATTTGGGCAATTTCAGCGTTTCGGCAACAAATTTGATCAACGCCTCGTTGGCCTTGCCATCGACCGGCGGGGCGGCGAGACGAATTTTCAGCGCCTCGCCGTGTAAACCTGCAAACCCGGTCTTTTTCGCCCCGGGCTGAATGTGCAGCGTCAGCGTGATGCGGCCATCAGCGGCAACGCGGAACCACTCAGTCACAGAAACATAAGCACCACTTGCAGCAGCAAAATTGCCACCAGTGGCGAGAGATCAATGCCGGAAATCAGCGGGATGAAGCGGCGCAGCGGATCAAGGACAGGGCGCGTCAATTGGCCAACCGGCGCTGCGAAGGGCGAGTAGGGATTAACCCACGACAGCACGGCCTGAAAAATCAGGGCGCCGATAAAGATATAAACCACGTTGCGCAACACACCGCGCACAGCGTACCAGAGCAGCATCGGCACCATGCCATCTGCGTAGCCCATAGTGGCGCCGACCATGATGCCGGCAAACAAGAGTTGCAGCCCAAAAGCGACTAAAACACTAGACCAGTCTAGCCCGCGAAAACCGGGAATGACCCGGCGCAGCGGCTTGACCGCCCAGTTGGTCAGGGCAACGACAAAATTTCCCAGTTGCCCAGCGAAGGAAACGCGCATCACCTGCATGATGAAGCGCAGCAAAAACAGCGTGCAAAAAAAGCTGACGACTGCATCAAGCAGGAAAATAACGGCCTGCATCAACTCGCTCCCAGTAACTTGCCGAGCTCCTGACCTCGCGCTGCGGCAGCTTTGGCACCGGCAATGATGCCTTCTTTGACGCCGGTTTCAGCCATCACGTTCAAGGCCGCTTCAGTCGTGCCGCCCTTGGAGGTAACGCGCTCGCGCAGCAGCGAAGCCGGTTCGCTCGATTGCGCCGCCAGCGCCGCCGCGCCCTGAACGGTTTCAATCGCCAGTTGGCGGCCCTGCTCAGGCGTCAAGCCAAGCTCAGCCGCAGCCTGCTGCAAGGCTTCGATAAAGAGGAAAACGTAAGCCGGGCCGCTGCCTGAAATCGCCGTCACGCCATCCATTTTGCCCTCGTCTGCGATCCAGACGGTGCTGCCAACCGCGCGCAAAACCCGGTCGGCGATCTCACGCTCGTTAGCGCTCACTTCCGGCAGCGCACAGAGCCCGGTGATGCCGGCACCGATCAGCGCCGGCGTATTCGGCATGCAACGCACAATCTTGCGGTGGCCGCCCAGCCAGCGCGACAGCGCCGCCATATCGAGGCCAGCGGCGATACTGACCACCACGGCATTACCCAACCGGCCCACCAGCGGCGCAACGGCTTCTTTCATTTGCTGCGGCTTGACGGCCAGCAGCAGCACATCGGGCGACGCCGGTGCCGTTTCAGCGCTGGCGTGGCAATGGACGCCATAAGTTTCGCTCAGCTTGGCGCGCGCGTCGGCGCCGAGGTCGATGACGTGAATGTCAGCCGCCACAAAGCCTTGTTTGAGCATGCCGCCAATCAGCGCGTTGGCCATGTTGCCGCCGCCTAAAAATACGATTTTCATAAGGTGTTTCTCTGTCCAAAAATGGCCGTACCGATGCGTACGATGGTCGCACCTTCGGCAATGGCTGCTTCAAGATCATGGGACATGCCCATGGAAAGGGTATCAAGCGGCACGCCGGCCGCCCGGATGGAATCCACAATGTCACGCAGCCTGCTGAACGGCTGGCGTTGCGCTGCAAAATCATCAGTCTCTTCGGGGATCGCCATCAGGCCGCGCAACTTGAGGCGCGGCAATGACGCAATGGCTAGACAAAGCGCCAGCGCGTCATCCGGTGCACAGCCGCTTTTACTGGCTTCGCCCGAAACATTGACCTGAACGCAAACCTGCAAGGGGGGCAGATTTTCCGGGCGCTGGGCGGATAGGCGCTCGGCGATTTTCAGGCGCTCGATGGTGTGCACCCAGGCAAAATTTTCAGCCACCAGCCTGGTTTTATTGCTCTGCAAAGGGCCCGTAAAATGCCAGGCAAAATGCCGGTTGACCGCAAGACTTATCTTTTCAACGGCCTCCTGCGCGTAATTTTCGCCAAAAGCGTTTTGCCCGGCCTCCGCCGCCGCCAGAATATCCGCCAGCGGCTTGCTCTTGCTCATGGCCAGCAGCATCACCTCACCCGGGTCGCGCCCGACCGCCCGCGCTGCCTTGGCAATGCGTTCCCGGACGGCTTGCAGGTTGATGGCGATTGCGCCCATAATCTCTTGGAATGTAGTCTATCCCCAGTATACACGCGCGCCCTGCGCTTCAAGGACGATCAAAATGGACATCACCGAACTGCTGGCCTTCGGGGTCAAAAACAAGGCCTCCGACCTGCATCTCTCTTCCGGCGTACCGCCGATGATCCGCGTCCATGGCGACGTCCGGCGCATCAACTTGCCGGCGATGGAGCACAAGGATGTGCACGGCATGGTGTACGACATCATGAACGACGGCCAGCGCAAGATTTACGAGGAAACTTTGGAGTGCGACTTCTCCTTTGAGATCCCCAATCTGGCGCGTTTCCGGGTCAATGCCTTTAATCAGCAACGCGGCGCGGCGGCCGTCTTCCGGACGATTCCGACCAAGATCATGACCTTGGAAGAATTGAATTGCCCGAAGATTTTCAAAGATATCGCCGAGTATCCGCGCGGTATCGTGCTGTGCACCGGCCCGACCGGCTCCGGCAAATCGACGACGCTGGCGGCCATGGTCAACCACGTCAATGAAAACGACTACGGCCACATCCTGACCATTGAAGACCCGATCGAATTCGTCCATGAATCCAAAAAATGTCTGATCAACCAGCGCGAAGTCGGCCCGCATACCCTGTCCTTCTCCAACGCCCTTCGCTCGGCGCTGCGTGAAGATCCGGATGTGGTGCTGGTCGGCGAGATGCGTGACCTGGAAACCATCCGTCTGGCGCTGTCGGCGGCAGAAACCGGCCACCTGGTGTTCGGCACCCTGCACACCTCCTCGGCGGCGAAAACTGTTGACCGTATCGTTGATGTCTTCCCGGCGGCGGAAAAGGAAATGGTCCGTTCGATGCTCTCCGAATCCCTGCGCGCAGTGATTTCGCAAACCCTGCTCAAAACCAAGGATGGCAGCGGTCGCGTTGCGGCGCACGAAATCATGATCGGCACCCCGGCGATCCGTAACCTGATCCGCGAAAACAAGGTCGCGCAGATGTATTCGTCGATCCAGACCGGCCAGAATGTCGGCATGCAAACGCTGGATCAGAACCTGCTCGACCTGGTGCGGCGCAATGTAGTTTCTAGCGCCGAAGCACGCAACAAGGCGGCCAACAAGGACGCCTTCCCCGGCTAAGCCGGCAGCTCCATTTATTAGCGAGGACGTATGGAACGCGATCAGGCAATGAAATTCATGCACGACCTTTTGCGTCTGATGGCGCAAAAGAAAGGCTCCGATCTTTTCATCACCGCAGGTTTTCCGCCGGCGATCAAAATTGACGGCAAGGTCACACCGGTCTCCAATCAGGTGCTGTCCTCTCAGCACACCGCCGAATTGGCGCGCTCGATCATGAACGACCGGCAGGCTGCCGAGTTCGAGGCGACCAAGGAATGCAATTTCGCCATTTCACCGGCCAGCATTGGCCGCTTCCGGGTCAATGCCTTCGTTCAACAAGGGCGAATCGGTGTCATTTGCCGAACCATCAATATGAGCATCCCGAAGATCGACGAACTGGGTTTGCCATCGGTGGTCAAGGATCTGGCGATGAGCAAGCGCGGCCTGATTATTTTCGTTGGCGGCACCGGCACCGGCAAGACAACCTCATTAGCCTCGCTCGTCGATTACCGCAACGAAAACAGCTACGGTCACATCATTACGATTGAAGACCCGATCGAATACACGCACGAGCACAAGAACTGCATCATCACCCAGCGCGAAGTCGGGGTTGATACCGACGACTGGATGCCGGCCCTCAAGAACACCCTGCGCCAGGCACCTGACGTCATCATGATGGGCGAAATTCGTGATCGCAATACCATGGATTACGCCATCGCCTTTGCCGAAACCGGCCACCTGTGCCTGGCCACCTTGCACGCCAACAGTGCCAACCAGGCCATTGACCGAGTCATCAACTTCTTCCCTGAAGATCGGCGACCGCAGCTATTAATGGATCTTTCGCTCAACCTGCGCGCCATGGTGTCGCAGCGCCTGATTCCCAAGAAGGATGGCAAGGGGCGTGTCGCAGCCATTGAAATCATGCTCAACTCACCGCTGATCTCCGATCTCATCTTCAAAGGCGAAGTCCAGGAAATCAAGGAGATCATGAAAAAATCGAGAGAACTCGGCATGCAGACCTTTGATCAATCGCTTTTTGACCTCTACGAAGCGGGAAAAATCAGCTACGAAGACGCCCTGCGCAATGCCGATTCGCTCAACGACCTGCGCCTGCAAATCAAGTTGTATGGCAAGGAATCCAAAGACCGAGACCTAACCACCGGCATTGGTCACCTTGACATCGTTTAACCTCAGGAGACCCCAATGCTTAAACTACGCCCGACGATTTTTGCCCTGTTTTGCTCGTTGACCGCAACACTTGCCCAAGCCGGCGCGCTGGATGCCATTTCAACCGGTGACGCCAGCGCCGGCGTCAAGGAAGCGCTGGCCAAAGGCGCCGATTACGCGGTCGCTTCGCTGGGCAAGGATGGCGGTTTCCTGAATAACAGCAAGGTCAAAATCCCCTTGCCCGGCTATCTGCAAAAAGCCGAATCCGGCCTGCGCATGTTTGGCCTGGGCAAGCAGGCGGATGAGCTGACCAATACGATGAATCACGCCGCCGAGCAGGCGGTTGCCGAGGCCAAACCGATTCTTTCCGAATCGATCAAGAAGATGAGCGTGCAGGATGCAAAGGGGATTCTGACTGGCGGCGAGGACAGCGTGACGCAATACTTCAAGCGCACCTCGACCGATCAGCTAACGCAGAAATTCACACCCATCGTCCAAGCGTCGACCAAGAAACTCCAGTTGGCCGAACAGTACAACGCGTTTGCCGGCAAAGCGGCGAGCGCTGGTCTGGTCGATAAAAAGGACGCCAATCTCGATGGCTACATCACGCAAAAAGCGATGGATGGCCTGTTCCTGATGATCGCCGAGGAAGAGAAGAAATTGCGCGCCAACCCGGTCGGTGCCGGCAGTGATCTGCTGAAGAAGGTCTTCGGCGCGCTCTAAAGTCACTGCGGCGAAATGCCGTAGTTGAGGTCAGGAGCGCACA
>JAQTZQ010000039.1 GCA_028687645.1 Rhodocyclaceae bacterium | reverse complement strand
GACCTCATTGCCCGAGTGTTCCTTGCGCCTGGTCGCTCAGCCATCTTTGCCCAGCATGCCTTCGCGGTTTACCCGCTGGCGACGCTGTCAACCGGGGCTGAGCTGATCGCCACGCCAGCCAAAAACTATGGCCATGATCTGGACGCCATGCGCGCCGCCATCAGGCCGGATACGCGCATTGTCTGGATTGCCAACCCGAATAATCCGACGGGTAACTTTTTGCCTTACCCTGAAGTGCGCGCATTTTTAGAGGCCGTACCCAAAGATGTGATTGTCGTGCTTGATGAAGCCTACAACGAATACATTCCGCCCGCCGAGCGCGTTGATACCGCCGGTTGGTTGGCTGAATTCCCCAATCTGGTTATTACCCGCACCTTCTCCAAAATTTTCGGTTTGGCCGGGCTGCGTGTCGGCTACGCCTTGGCTTCCACCGAAGTGGCTGATCTGATGAACCGCGTTCGTCAGCCGTTTAACGTCAACAATCTGGCCATTGCCGCAGCAATTGCTGCGCTTGACGATCACCAGTTTGTTGCGGAAAGCTACGAACTAAACCGGTGCGGTATGGCGCAAATTATTGCCGGCCTCCAGCGCCTCGGCCTTGAACATATCCCGTCGCATGGCAATTTCGTCACCTTCAAGGCTGGCGATGGTGCGGCGGTCAATCAAAAGCTATTGCAACAAGGTGTCATCGTGCGCCCCATTGGCGGCTATGGCCTGCCCGAGTGGTTGCGCGTAACGATTGGAAAGGCACCGGAGAATGCCCGCTTCCTGGAGGCCTTGGAGAAAGCGCTGTAAATGCCTGAATTCGGCAAAATCGTTGTTTTTGGCACCGGCCTGATTGGCGGCTCCTTCGCCCTTGCGCTCAAGGAAGCGGGTGCGGTCGAGGAGGTGGTTGGTTTTGGCCGTACTCCGTCAACGCTGCGAGTCGCCCAACAACTCGGCGTGATTGACCGCGCCGGGATCAACCCGACGCACGAAATCGAAGATGCTGACATTATTCTGGTCGCCACCCCGGTCGCCCAGATGCCGGAAATCTTTGCCCGCATCGAACCTTACCTTGGCCCTAATACCATCGTTACCGATGGGGGTTCAACCAAAGGTGATGTCGTCGCCGCTGCCCGTGCTGCGTTTGGCGATCGCATCCGCCAGTTTGTGCCAGCACACCCGATTGCCGGCGCCGAAAATAGTGGCCCAACGGCTGCCCGGTGGGATCTCTACCAAGGTAAAAAAGTTGTCGTTACCCCGCTGCCGGAAAACACCGATGATGCGCTCGATCACATCAAGCGCGCCTGGTCGCTCTGCGGTGCCGATATCTATGAGCTAACGCCTGAAGCTCATGACCGGGTTTTTGCTGCCGTCAGTCATCTGCCACATTTATTGTCCTACGCCTTGGTGCACGACTTGGCGGTGCGTGAAGATGCTGAGGTGTTTTTTACCTTCGCCGCCTCCGGCTTCCGCGATTTCACGCGGATTGCCGCCAGCCATCCTGAAATGTGGCGTGATATCTGTCTCGCCAACCGTCAAGCCTTGCTCGGCGAGCTCGATAGTTATCGCGCGCAACTCGATGAAATTAGAGCGGCCTTGGCGCATAACGACGGTCAGCGACTTGAAGAAATTTTTGATGTCGCCAGAAAAGCCCGGCGCAATTGGGCGGGTGAGCATTGATGTCGCGTCTGATGGCAGCCTTGTTGCTTGGTCTGGCGCTCAATTTTTCGCCGCCGTCATTGGCGTCGGAAGCACCGCCCATCTTGCTGGCTGAGGCTTATCGTGGGCAAGTCGATGTTTCACGCTATCTGGTCAGCGAAAAACTGGACGGCGTGCGCGCCCTCTGGAACGGGAAAACGCTGAATTTTCGCAGCGGCAAGGGAATCAACGCGCCGCGCTGGTTTATCGATGCGCTCCCCAAACAGGCGCTGGATGGTGAGCTCTGGCTGGGGCGAGGCAAGTTTGATCAGCTATCCGGCATTGTTCGTCGCGAGGTTCCGGACGACAAAGAATGGCAGCAAGTACGCTACATGATTTTTGAACTGCCCGGTGCTAGTGGTAGTTTTAGTCAGCGTAGCGATGCTATCGGCGAAATCGTTCTCCAAGCCAGGACGCCGTGGCTGCAAAAAATTGAGCAGTTTTCTGTGGTTGACCGTAACAATTTGCATAAACGACTTGATCAGGTCGTCAAGGCTGGTGGCGAGGGTTTGATGCTGCATCGCGCAGATGCGCCTTATGAAACAGGGCGCAGCGACACACTGCTTAAAATGAAGCCTTGGGAAGATGCCGAGGCTGAGGTGATTGGCCATCAACCGGGCAAGGGAAAGTATTTTGGCGTTATGGGGGCTTTACGAGTTCGCACCCCCGATGGCCGTGAGTTTTCACTAGGTACGGGATTTACCGATGAGCAAAGAAAAAATCCGCCACCCTTGGGGTCGATGGTCACCTATCGCTATCGCGATGTGACGAGCAAAGGTTTGCCTCGCTTCGCCAGTTTTTTACGCGTCAGAATGGAATAGTTTTTTGGAATGCTTTGAATCCGGTCGGGGCTTATAATCCGACCCTTTGCTTTGGGGATGCAAGATGATTTTAGTCACGGGTTCAGCCGGTTTTATTGGCAGCAATTTTGTCCTTGACTGGCTAGCCCAGTCTGATGAACCGGTCATCAATCTCGATGCCCTGACTTATGCCGGCAATCTCGATAATCTCGTCAGCCTGAAGAACGACGCGCGGCATATTTTTGTCCATGGCGACATCGGCAATTTCCAGCTTGTGTCTCAGTTGCTGGCCGAGCATCAGCCCCGTGCGGTGATTAATTTTGCTGCCGAATCCCATGTTGACCGCAGCATTCACGGGCCGGAAGACTTTATTCAGACCAACATTGTCGGCACCTTTCACCTGCTTGAAGCAGTGCGTGCCTATTACGGTCAACTCGGAAAAGAGGCGCAAAATAATTTCCGCTTTCTCCACGTCTCTACCGATGAAGTTTACGGCTCCCTCGCCAAAGATGACCCGGCTTTTGCCGAAACCAATCGCTACGAACCCAACAGCCCCTATTCTGCCAGCAAAGCCGCCAGCGACCATCTCGTGCGTGCCTACCACCACACCTACGGCCTGCCGGTGCTGACGACCAATTGCTCCAATAATTACGGCCCCTACCACTTTCCGGAAAAGCTGATCCCGCTTGTCATTCACAACGCACTGGGAGGCAAACCGCTCCCGATTTATGGCGATGGCCAGCAAATCCGTGACTGGCTCTACGTCAAGGACCATTGCAGTGCCATCCGCCGTGTGCTTGAAGCTGGCACGGTGGGCGAGGTCTACAACGTAGGCGGTTGGAATGAAAAGGCCAACCTCGACGTCGTCCATACCCTGTGTGCCATCCTTGATGAACTTAGCCCGCGTACCGACGGCAAACCCTACAAAGAACAAATCACCTACGTCAAAGACCGCCCTGGTCACGACCGCCGCTACGCCATCGACGCCAGCAAGATTGAGCGCGAACTCGGTTGGAAACCCGCTGAAACCTTTGAGACCGGCATTAAAAAGACCGTAAAGTGGTATCTCGATAATCAGGCCTGGGTCAAGAACGTGACCAGTGGCGCTTATCAAAACTGGGTTGGCAAGCAGTACAAAGCTTGAGAATCGTGCTCAATGCCGAAACTCTATGAATATTTCGGGCTGATTGTCATGTTCTATGCCAATGAGCATGATCCGGTGCACGTTCACGGGAAGTGTCAAGGTCGCGAAATGCAAGCGGAGTTGGTTATTATTGATGGTTTGGTGCAGGAAATTCGATTTCTGCCGCAAGCTGGAAGGCAATCGTTATCAGATAGCGAACTTCGTTATTTCGAAGAATTGGTTAATATCAAGGCGGCTGACATTGTTCAGAAATGGATTGATTTTTTTGTGCTGCACAAAAAAATTACCGCTGAAGTAATTTCACGGAGGCTGAAATGATCCCGGATTGCCTGAACATTACTCGTGCTGAGCACCGTGGAGACTATCGGTTGGCTATTGATTTTGATGATGGGAATACGCAACTTGTCGATTTCAAACCCTTCTTGGTAAGTGCGCAACATCCAGAAATTCGTGCTTTTCTTGATATGGTCAAATTCTCTGATTTCCGGATTGAACATGGTGATCTCGTCTGGGGAGATTACGCATTGTGTTTTCCGATTGCTGATCTTTATCAAAATCGAATTACTTCGATTTCAGAGAATAAGGCCGCTGCCTAATCATGAAAATTCTCCTCACCGGAAAAAGCGGCCAAGTCGGCTTCGAACTCCAACGCACGCTCGCCCCTCTCGGCGAAGTTCATGCCGTCGATGTGGCAGACTGCAATCTGGCTGACGAAAATGCCATCCGCCGACTCGTACAAACTGTAAAACCCGATCTGATCGTCAATCCGGCAGCCTATACCGCCGTCGATAAAGCCGAATCGGAACCGGCATTGGCGGCTGCCATCAATACCCATGCCCCCGGGATTTTCGGCGAAGAAGCCGTAAAACTCGGTGCCTGGGTCATTCATTACTCAACTGACTATGTTTTTGACGGCACCAAATCCGGTCATTACACCGAACGTGATGCGACCAACCCGCAAAGCGTTTACGGTCGCACCAAACGCGATGGCGAGTTGGCTTTGCAACAAAGTGGCGCCAAACACCTCATTCTGCGTACCAGTTGGGTCGTTGGTGCTCACGGTGCCAATTTCGCCAAGACCATGCTGCGCCTTGCCGCTGAACGTGACAGCCTGAATGTCGTTGCCGACCAGTTCGGCGCCCCCACCTCTGCCGCCTTGCTTGCCGACATCACCGCTCACTTGGTGCGGCAATGCCACCGTGAAGGTAAAGAAACATTTCCCTTTGACACCTATCATCTGGTCGCTGGCGGCGAAACCAACTGGTGTGACTACGCCCGCTTCGTCATTGGGGAGGCCAGCAAAGCCGGCAAAATACTCAAGGCCAGCCGAGAAAGCATTCATCCCATTACTACCGCCGACTACCCGCTGCCAGCACCCCGGCCAGCCAACTCGCGGCTCGATACGACGCACTTTAAAACTACCTTCGGCCTGGAGCTTCCTGACTGGGAAGCGGGCCTCTACCACATTCTGGAACAGATACGCTAACGATCATGACGACACGCAAAGGCATCATTCTCGCCGGTGGTTCCGGCACTCGACTCTATCCGGCAACGTTAGCGGTCTCCAAGCAGCTCCTGCCGATTTTTGACAAGCCGATGATCTATTACCCGCTGACCACGCTCATGCTGGCTGGGATGCGCGATATTCTCATTATTTCCACCCCGCAAGATACTCCGCGCTTCGAGCAACTTCTGGGAGATGGCAGCCAGTGGGGCATCAATCTCAGCTATGCGGTTCAACCCAGCCCGGACGGCCTGGCGCAAGCCTTCATTATCGGTGAGCAGTTTGTTGGTCAGGATGCGGCAGCGCTCGTTCTTGGTGACAACATCTTTTACGGTCACGATTTCAACAAATTACTGGCGAGCGCCAACCAGCAAACGACGGGCGCGACCGTGTTCGCTTACCACGTCCAGGATCCCGAGCGTTACGGTGTCGTTGCTTTCAACCAACAAGGCCAGGCCACCAGCCTCGAAGAAAAGCCCAAAGAACCCAAATCAAACTACGCCGTCACCGGCCTTTATTTTTACGACAATCAAGTCGTCGACATCGCCAAGCAGATCAAACCTTCGCATCGCGGCGAGCTTGAAATCACCGACCTGAATCGCGTCTATCTGGAGGCACATCAGCTCAACGTTGAAATCATGGGTCGCGGCTACGCCTGGCTCGATACCGGCACCCATGAGTCCATGCTTGAAGCCAGTCAATTCATCGAAACCATCGAACGTCGGCAAGGCCTCAAGGTGGCCTGTCCGGAGGAAATTGCCTACCGGATGAAATGGATTGATGCCGCACAACTGGAAAAACTGGCCCAGCCTTTAGCCAAGAACGGCTACGGAAAATACCTCTACTCCCTGCTCAAGGAAGGTGTCTTTTGATGCAGCTTACCGCCATTGCCACCGCGATTCCCGACGTCCTCATCCTCGAACCCAAGGTCTTTGGTGACGAGCGTGGCTTCTTCTTTGAAAGCTTCAACGCCAAAGCCTTCGCCCAAGCGACCGGATGCCAAAGCCAATTTGTCCAGGATAATCATTCGAAATCGGCCAAAAATGTCCTGCGTGGACTGCACTATCAAATTCAGAACCCGCAAGGCAAATTGGTTCGGGTGGTGCAAGGTGAAGTCTTCGATGTTGCGGTCGACCTGCGAAAAGGTTCGAAATTTTTTGGTCAATGGGTGGGCGTTCATCTGAGTGGCGAGAACAAGAAACAGCTTTGGGTGCCAGAAGGCTTCGCGCACGGCTTTGTCGTTTTAAGCGACAGCGCAGAGTTTCTCTACAAGACGACGGACTACTACGCGCCTGAGTACGAACGCAGTCTTTTATGGAGCGACCCAGCGATCGGCATTGAATGGCCGATTGATGGCGAGCCCAAGCTGGCGGCCAAGGATGTGGCGGGTAAACTGCTCGCTGATGCTGATTTGTTCGCGTGATTGACTCAACTTTTCGCGGGTGATTTTTTGATCGTCCGGCGAAGTTTTTTCGGCAATGCGCTGTGGAATTTGTTGGGCGCCATTCTGCCGCTTTGTGTCGGATTATTTTCCATCCCCTTTCTGGTCAGAGAGTTAGGCGTTGAGCGTTTTGGTCTGCTCAACCTGAGTTGGTTGCTGGTTGGCTATTTCAGTCTTTTTGATTTGGGGATCGGACGTGCACTGACACGTCTGCTGGCCGAAAAAATTGCCCAAGGGCAAGATGGAGAACTGCCTAATTTGGTGAATACGGCGCTGGTCGTCATGCGCTGGTTGGGCTTGGGTGCAGGGTTGTTGCTCGCCTTGCTCGCCCCTTGGCTGGCAGGCTGGATGCGTGTTTCGCCGGAGATTCAGGATGAAATGCGTTTGGCGCTCTGGGTCATGTCACTGACGCTACCTTTTGTCGTATTGTCCGTCGGTTGGCGAGGCGTGCTTGAAGCCTACGGGCGCTTTGATTTAGTCAATTGGGTACGGATTCCATTGGGGATCAGCATTTTTCTCGCGCCCGTCATTGTGCTGCTTTTTGTCGAGGGGCTCGTGCCTGTCGTGATTTCTTTGGCCTTTACTCGGGTGGCTGGATGGTGGCTAACACGCTATCTTTGTTGGCGAGCGGCGCCCTTTCTGGCCAGGAAAGGTAGCGTTGATCGCGCGCTGTTACGTCCCCTGTTGAGCTTTGGCGGCTGGATGACTGTGTCAAACATTGTCGGACCATTAATGGTGTATGCCGACCGTTTTCTCATAGGCGGCTTGCTTTCAGCGGTTGCGGTGGCTTATTACGCGACGCCTTACGAAATAGTAACCCGCCTCTGGGTCGTATCCGGCGCCCTCACTGGCGTCTTGTTCCCGCTAATTGCCGGCAAATTCGCCGTCGACCGCAAGATCGCCAATGGACTTTACGAACGGGCAATGAAAGTTTTGTTTTTGGCCATGTTGCCAGTCGTTAGCATCGTCTTCTTATTTGCCGAACCTGGGTTGGCATGGTGGTTGAACCTTGATTTTGCAAAAAATGGTTATCTGGTTACTCAGGTTTTGGTCGTTGGTGTCTTCATCAATGCTCTTGGACAGATTGCCATTACGACGTTGCATGGTGCTGGACGTGCCGACTGGGCGGCCCGCCTGCATTTGCTGGAACTTCCTTTTTATCTGCTGGTGTTGGTGTACGCTGCCCAACATCATGGTATTCAGGGCGTCGCCTTTGCCTGGTTGTTGCGCGTGGTGGTGGATACGGTGCTCATGACATTCTTGGTGGATCGTCTCATGATGAATCCTGAAGGGTTTTTCCAGAGATTGATCGGGAGCGTGGGTGTGGCAGCGGGCTTGTTCTGGTGGATGAGTGATTTAACTGAAAATTGGAGTCGCTTGTTGCTGATAGTTCTGATCACCGTGCCCTGTACTATTTTGCTTTTCAAGCAAGCACGTTTGCTGGGTCTTGAGACTGGTAAACTGGCAGGGTTATCTGGAACCCGAGTATGACCTCTCCGCTATCAACCTCGAATGATTGGCCTGCAGAGGGATTGGAAAGCGTTTCCGCCTGCCCGTTGTGCGGGTCATCGGATCGAATGCCGATTTTCAGCGGTTTGCGTGATCATTTCTTTGGATGTGCCCCCGGTGTTTGGTCGCTTTATCAGTGTGAACGCTGCAAAAGCGGCTACCTTGATCCCCGGCCAAATCAGCAAACCATCGGGATGGCATACAGCCGGTATTATACGCACCAGCCACCGGTCATTGTTTCAAGCAGGCTGCGAAGAATATGGCATGCCTTGCGCAACGATTATTTGTCGGCCAGGTTTGGTCTCAAATCAGCCGATGTGATGTGGCCTGGGCGTTGGCTAATTCGCATGTTTCCAGTTTTGCGCCAGGGGATTGATACCGGGCTGGCCCGGAATCTTGAGCCATTGTCTGATGTTCAGGGTCGATTGCTGGATGTGGGCTGCGGCAACGGTAACTTTCTCGATTTCGCCCGTCGCGCGGGTTGGCAGGTGCGTGGTCTGGATTTTGATCCCGCAGCGGTTGCCGCCGCGCGTGCGAAAGAACTCGATGTGCTTGAGGGAACCATCGCACTGCTCGACGGTGAACGAGAATGCTATGACCGCATTACGCTCAGCCATCTACTTGAGCATGTTTATGATCCTTGGGAGACGCTTGCGAATTGTCATCGCTTGCTCAAGCCGGGTGGGGTTTTATGGCTTGAAACTCCGAATATGAACAGCAGTGGCCGGCGTGTTTTCGGGCAATATTGGCGAGGCCTTGAGCCACCAAGGCATTTGCATCTGTTCTCCAGAAAATGTTTGAGAGATAAAATCGCAAGCATCGGGTTCTCTCACATTGAGGATCATTTCAGCAGTTTTGCGACGGGGGCCATGTGGCGTGAGAGCCAGGCGATTCTGTTGAAAGCTGGCGTTGACAAGCGACCGGGGCAAAGCATCCTGGGGCAATTGAGGGCTGAAATCGAGGCACTGCTTTCCCGGGAATCAAGAGAGTTCATCACCTTGGTTTGCGTGAAGGGCAGGTAAGGAGAAGATTTTTTGAGCGACTCCATGCTGGGGTTGATGTGGATTCATTGGTGACATTCTGGATTCCAGATTTCCCCAGGAAAGATAAATTCAAGGCAGTCTTCGCGAAATATTGTAATGAAAAAACATAGTGCAGGTGTGTGGGCGGTCGTCGTTACCTTCATGCCTGATTTGAATACTCTCGGACTGTTACTCGATTCGGTCATGCCGCAGGTAGGTGGTGTGGTGGTGGTCGATAATGGCTCATCGGCTTCGGTGCTTGACTGGCTTGAGGCCTACGATGCGCTTGTGCCGCTGATTGCCATTCCACTCCATGGCAATCAGGGAATTGCTGCCGCTCAGAATGTTGGCATAGAGTACGCCAGGGGGCAGGAGGCTGATTACGTCATTCTTTTCGATCACGATAGCAATCCGGCCTCGGATATGGTGGTCAAGTTGCTGGCGGCAGCCCAGGCAAAGATGGCTTTGGGGATTGATGTTGCAGCGGTAGGTGCGCGTTATCTCGATAAACGGAATGAAAATTCACCGCCATTTATCCAGGTCAGTGGTCTGCAGGTGAAGCGACAGTCTTGTGACTGTGCTGACTCGGTTGTCGATGTCAGCTACCTGATTGCCTCGGGCTGTCTGATTCCTATGCGTGCCTTGAACGTAGTCGGCGGCATGAAAGAGGAATTGTTCATCGATTATGTGGACATCGAATGGGGCTTGCGCGCCCGCAGCAAGGGATTTTATTCCTTTGGTGTGTGTGCGGCATTGATGAGCCACGATCTGGGTGATGCGCCCTTTCATTTTTTTGGCCGAAAATACCCGAGCCATAGCGCCTTGCGCCATTATTATCATTTTCGTAATGCTGTATGGATGTACCGGCAGTCCTGGTTGCCATTAAACTGGAAACTCGCCGACGGTTGGCGCTTGATTCTCAAATACGGGTTCTACAGTTTGTATGCCAAGCCCCGACACGTTCACTGGTGGATGATGACGCGGGGCATCTGGGATGCCTTGCGCGGTCGTATGGGAAGGTTGAATTGATCGCAGTATCGATTGTTAGCCATGGTCACGGAGTGATGGTTGAACACTTGGTGCGCTCGCTACTCGGCATGCCGCAGGTAACGCAAATCATGGTTACGCGAAATATTCCGGAAACCCTTGCGCTACCAGCATCTTCGATTATTACAGAAATCGACAATATGCAGCCGCGCGGTTTCGGAGCAAACCACAATGCAGCATTCGAGCATTGCCATCAGGCATATTTTTGTCCGCTTAATCCCGATATCGAGTTCGACGAAAATCCTTTTCCCTTTTTACTAACCGCTAGCAGTGAGACAGGAGCGGCACTAGTCGCTCCTCTGGTGCTGGCACCAGATGGATCCGTCGAGGACAGTGCCAGGCGATTTCCGACATTTTTCTCCTTGGCGCAGAAACTTTTGGGCGGCGATGGGGGGCGGTATCAAATGATTCCCGGCCAGGCTTGCTTTTCTCCCGCCTGGGTGGCTGGCATGTTTATGCTGTTTGGCAGTGCTGAATTCGAGCGCCTGAGGGGCTTTGATGAGCATTTCTTCCTTTATTATGAAGATGTCGATATCTGTGTTCGTATCTGGCAGGAAGGGATGAAAATTACGCTATGTCCGCAAGTTGGCGTAGTGCATGACGCGCGTCGAGACAGCCATCACAGCGGCCGTCATCTGCGTTGGCATCTCGCCAGTATGGCGCGATATTTCATGAAACATGCGGGGCGTTTGCCCAAAGTGGTCTGAATTGATTATTCGTCGACTCCAATCATGGATTTGATCTCTGGGGCTAGCGGCTTTATCGGCCGGCATCTGGTAAAAGCATTGCAGGCGGACGGCCTGCCGTGTCGGTTGCTATCGCGTTATCCGCTGTCCGGGGCGCCGGTAGTGGCGTTTGATTTTTTCGACAAAACGCAATTGGCCGCAGCTGTTTGCGGAGGGGAGCGTGTTTTCCATTGCGCCGGCTACGCCCACGCGTTTTCCTCCTTGTCGGGTGACGATGCGGCAAAACATTGGCAAATTAACTTTGAAGGCACCAAAAATTTAGTCAATGCAGCCGGCGAGGCCGGCGTCAAGTGCTTCGTTTTTCTCTCCAGCGTAAAGGCAATGGCTGAACCCGGATTGGTTTGCGCTGATGAAGAATTCCCCGGTATGCCGGAAACCGACTACGGACAAGCCAAA
Source organism: Rhodocyclaceae bacterium (assembly GCA_028687645.1). Taxonomy (GTDB): domain Bacteria; phylum Pseudomonadota; class Gammaproteobacteria; order Burkholderiales; family Rhodocyclaceae; genus Azonexus. The sequence continues at coordinate 16,498 of JAQTZQ010000039.1, read as the reverse complement.
TTAGCGGCTGAGCAGGCGGTACTTCGGGCCGGTGAAAAATATGGGATGCAGGTCGTGAATCTGCGACTGGCCATGGTTTATGGCGCGGGAGGGCGTGGCAATCTGGAACGTATGGCAGGCCTCGTAGCGCGAGGATTCTTTCCCCCTTTGCCGGAAACCGGCAATCATCGCTCGCTGGTTCATGTCGATGACGTGATTTCTGCCATGCGATTGGTAGCGAGTGATCCACGCGCATCGGGTGGAACATTTATTGTCGCCAGCGAGGAAGCGCCGTCTGGCCGCGCTCTGTTTGATGCCTTGCGCGAAGCACAAGGTTTGCCGGAATGCCATTGGTCTGTACCGGCCGGTTTGTTACGGTTAACGGCAAATTTGGCCGATTTTTTTGAAAAAATGCTTAAACGCCGACTCCCCTTTGATAGCGAGGTTTTGGCCCGCCTGCTCAATTCTGCTTGGTATTCACCGTCGCGTATAGAGCAGGTTTTGGGATGGCGTGCCAAGACCAGTCTGGTAGATGGGTTACGTGAAATGTTGAAAAAATGAAACGCCTTTTTGACCTCGCCTTGGTGATGCTGGCGGCAATCATCCTGTTGTTGCCGATTGCCGTGGTTTTCCTGCTGGTGCGTTTGACCTCACCCGGGCCGGCGTTGTATTGGTCGGATCGGGTTGGGCGCCATAACCGGATTTTTAAAATGCCGAAATTTCGCAGCATGCAAATCGGTACGCCAGCCGTGGCGACGCATTTATTGAAAGATCCTCAAGCCTATCTGACACCGATCGGCTCTTTTTTACGCAAATCCAGCCTGGATGAACTTCCTCAGTTGTGGAGCATTCTGGTTGGCGACATGAGCTTCGTTGGCCCACGTCCGGCGCTGTTCAATCAGGATGACTTGATTGCCTTGCGTACCGAATCTGGCGTGCATGAATTGATGCCGGGTTTGACCGGCTGGGCGCAGGTCAATGGACGCGACGAATTGCCGATCCCGGAGAAGGTTCGACTCGATGCCGAATATCTCAGGCGTCAGTCGATCTGGTTTGATTTCGCGATACTGTGGCGAACCTTGCTCAAGGTGCTGCATCGCGAAGGTGTCTCGCACTGAATTTTGGTCACGCGGTAAAATGCCCGGTTTTGATCAATAGTGATCTGTAGTTGCGTTCTCATGGAATTTATTGAATGACCAATCCGCGCACCCTGGCTGCTTTTCTCCACGATCTCGTGGCGGCGGCCTTGGCCTGGATGCTGGCTTTTTGGCTACGCTTTAATTTTGACGTACCCCTGGAATTTGCCGAGTCAGCCCGCCATTCAATGCTTTGGGTTTTGCCCCTGTTTGGGGGCTTGTTTTTTGCCTTTGGTTTGTATCGAGGACTTTGGCGATTTGCCAGCCTTTCAGATTTGCAGCACATTCTTTTTGCGATTACGACCGGTACCGTTCTGACCATTGTCGCGGTGCTTTTTTTGGAGTTGGGGCCTATTCCCCGATCTGTGTTGGTGCTGCATCCGCTATTACTGGCACTGATGATGGGTGGCAGCCGTTTTGCCTATCGCAGTTGGCGTGAACATCGTCTCTATGGGCCGGCAAAAATGCGCGGACAGCCGGTTCTGGTGCTGGGGGCTGGGGAGGCGGCGGATTCGCTGTTGCGTGAATTGAATCGTAGTGGTCTTTGGTATGCGGTTGCCATGGTCGACGAGGGCGCTTCAAAAGTTGGTCGCAGATTGCGCGGTTTGCCCGTTTTTGGACCGCTTTCCGCGGTGCCTGAAATTGCCCAGAAATATGGGGTAAAGCACGTCGTTATGGCGCTGCCTGACGCCAAGCCATCGCTGCGGCGCAGGACGACCGAGTTGGCAACAGCGGCTGGTCTCACGGTAATGACTATGCCATCGTATGATGACTTGCTCGCTGGCCGACTTTCGGTCTCACATATCCGCCGTGTTGAGCTTGAAGATCTGCTCGGGCGGGAGGCGGTTTCTCTCGATGACGCTGGCTTGCACCAGCTGCTGACTGGGCGTACGGTCTTGATCAGCGGAGCAGGGGGCTCGATTGGTTCCGAATTATGTCGGCAAATTGCCCTGTTTTCTCCATCGCGCCTGGTTTTGCTCGATGCTTCTGAATTCGCTCTATATCGGATCGATCAGGAACTGACCCAGACCTTTCCTGCCCTCCCGCTCAGTTGCTGGGCTGCCGATGTCCGTGATGGCGAGCGCATTGATGAAATCCTTGCAGCAGAAAACCCAGCTGTTATCTTCCATGCCGCTGCCTACAAACATGTCCCGTTGATGGAAACCGTTAATGCCTGGCAAGCCGTTCGTACCAATGCGCTGGGCACGTTGACCTTGGCCAGGGCGGCGATCAATGCAGGTGTTGATAAATTTGTGTTGATTTCAACTGACAAGGCAGTCAATCCAACCAATGTCATGGGCGCCAGCAAACGTCTCGCCGAGCGACTTTGTCGGGTCATGCAGGCGGCCAATAAAACGCGCTTTGTGACAGTACGTTTTGGCAATGTGCTGGGCAGCAATGGGAGCGTGATTCCCAAGTTCCGCGAGCAGATTGCGCGTGGCGGGCCAGTGACGGTAACGCACCCGGACATTGTTCGTTTTTTCATGACCATTCCCGAGGCGGCACAATTGGTCTTGCAGGCCGGATACATGGGCCAGGGCGGAGAAATTTTTGTGCTCGATATGGGAGAACCGGTGAAGATTGTCGATCTGGCGAATGACATGATCCGCCTCTCCGGCTTTGCTGAAGGAGATATTCGTATTGAGTTCACCGGGCTGCGTCCGGGAGAAAAGCTGTATGAAGAATTGTTGGCCGATGACGAAACCACCCTGCCAACACCGCACCCCAAATTGCGCATTGCCAAGTTGGCGGATTGTATGAGTAGTTTGGAGTTTGACGAGTTGTTGGCCTGGCTGGCACCCAATATTCGCCAGACCAGCGAAGTCAAGGTGGGTTTGAAATATTTTGTTCCTGAGTATTCGTCGCAATGATCCACGGCTGTGGTGTCCTCTCACATAAACGGAGTTTTCCTTGAGCACTGAATTTCTCGATTTGCCGCAATTGATATCCGCCGGCGGCACGGTTCGTTTGCCTGGCTCGAAAAGTATTTCAAATCGGGTTCTGCTCTTGGCGGCCTTGGCCGATGGCGAGACTGAAATACGTGATCTGCTTGCCTCCGATGACACCGAACGCATGCTGGATGCCTTGCAGACGCTGGGGGTTGGCGTTACAAGTTCTGGCACCGAGTGTTGGACCATCAAAGGATGCGCTGGTGTTTTTCCGGTCAAGCAGGCCGAATTATTTCTCGGTAACGCGGGCACCGCTTTTCGTCCGTTGACGGCGGCGTTGGCTTTGGCGGGCGGGGATTACATCCTGAAGGGGGTGGCGCGGATGCACGAACGGCCAATCGGTGATCTTGTCGACGGCCTGCGTCAGATCGGGGCTGATGTTACCTATCTCGCTCACGAAGGGTTTCCGCCTTTGCACCTCAAGCCGGCAAAAATCAGGCCGGATGGCGTCGTCAGCGTGCGCGGCGATGTTTCCAGTCAATTTTTGACCGGCTTGTTAATGGCCTTGCCGTTGACTGGTAAAACGGTTTCGGTCGACGTCGTTGGTGAGCTAATTTCCAAGCCCTATATCGAAATTACGCTGGCCATCATGGCGCGCTTTGGTGTCTCGGTTGAGCGCGAAGGCTGGCAGCGTTTTACCGTCAAAGCCGGGAGCCGTTACGTTTCACCGGGAACCATCTATGTTGAGGGGGATGCCTCTTCGGCTTCCTATTTTCTGGCACTGGGCGCCATTGGTGGCGGGCCGGTACGGGTTGAAGGAGTTGGGCAGAATTCAATTCAGGGAGACGTGAAGTTTGCCGAGGCGCTGGCGAAAATGGGAGCCGTGATCGAGATGGGGCCGAACTGGATGTCGGCGCGCGCACCTGCCGGCGGTTTGCTGGCGATCGACCTCGATTGCAACCATATTCCAGATGCCGCGATGACCTTGGCGACGACAGCCTTGTTTGCCAAAGGTACGACTACACTGCGCAACATTGCTTCGTGGCGAGTGAAGGAAACCGACCGGATTGCCGCGATGGCGACCGAGTTGCGCAAACTTGGAGGCGTAGTGGAGGAGGGCGAAGATTTCATCCGAATTTCACCGTCGACCGTAAGAACTGCCGCTATCGATACCTATGATGATCATCGGATAGCGATGTGCTTTTCGCTGGCAGCTTTCGCGACGCCTTTGCGTATCAATGATCCCAAGTGCGTGGCCAAGACCTTTCCTGATTATTTTGAGCGCTTTGCCAGTGTGACCCGCGCAGCCCCAGTGATTGCCATTGATGGTCCTTCTGCTTCAGGCAAGGGAACCGTTGCTGCACGCGTCGCTGCGGCGTTAGGTTTCAGGTATCTCGATTCCGGCGCGTTGTACCGGTTGACAGCGCTGGCAGCGAAGCGATCTGGCGTGAACTTGAGCGATGAACCAGGCGTTGCGGCGATTGCCGGTACCTTGGATGTCGAGTTTTCTGAGGCTGATATTTGTCTCAATGGACAACCCGTCGGCGATGCCATTCGTACCGAGGAAATATCTGCCGCCGCTTCCAAAGTGGCCGCCCTGCCCATGGTCAGAGAAGCCTTGTTGTTCCGCCAGCGGACATTTAATACGGCACCGGGTTTGGTAGGTGACGGACGCGACATGGGATCGGTGATCTTTCCACGCGCGCCGCTCAAGGTTTTTCTCACGGCGAGTGCCGAGGTGAGGGCGCAGCGGCGTTATAAGCAGTTGATCGAAAAAGGATTATCTGCTAATCTCCTTGACCTTCTGCTGGATCTTCAGCAACGCGACGAACGGGATTCCCAACGTAGTGTGGCGCCGCTCAGGCAGGAAGTGGATGCCAAATTGCTTGACACGACTGAACTCGCCATCGAAGCGGCGGTGAATCAGGTGCTGATGTGGAGCAAGGAAGCGTTGTAGCAAGGCGTTGTCGGTCGTTCGACTGGTGCGTATTTTTAAACTCTAACCCGCTGTGGATTTAACGATTCGCGGTAACTGAAAGCTCTCTCCGTAATGGAATCTTTTGCTCAACTATTTGAAGAATCCCTGGCACGCCAGGAAATGCGTCAAGGCGAAGTCATCACTGCAGAAGTGGTACTCATCGACCGCAACTTTGTTGTCGTCAATGCCGGCCTGAAATCGGAATCCTACGTTCCGCTCGAAGAATTCCTGAATGATCAGGGCGAACTTGAAGTCGCTATCGGCGACTTCGTACAAGTCGCCATCGAAATGCTGGAAGACGGCTACGGCGCAACGCGCCTGTCACGCGATCGCGCCAAGCGCATCGCTGCCTGGAACTTCCTGGAAGAAGCCCTGAACAACAACTCCCTCGTTACCGGCACCATTACCGGTAAGGTCAAGGGCGGTCTGACCGTCATGTCCAATGGCGTCCGCGCATTCCTGCCGGGTTCCCTGGTCGACATGCGTCCAGTCAAGGACACCACGCCGTACGAAGGCAAGACCATGGAGTTCAAGGTCATCAAGCTTGATCGTAAGCGTAATAACGTGGTGATGTCCCGCCGTGCCGTACTCGAAGCAACTGCTGACAAAGATCGCGAAAAGCTGCTTGAGAATCTTAAAGAAGGCTCCACGGTCAAGGGTATCGTCAAGAACATCACCGACTACGGCGCATTCGTCGACCTCGGTGGCATTGATGGCCTGCTGCACATCACCGACCTGGCCTGGCGCCGCGTCCGCCACCCGAGCGAAGTGCTCAATGTCGGTGACGAAGTTACTGCCAAGATCCTCAAGTTTGACGCTGAGAAGAACCGCGTCTCACTGGGTATGAAGCAACTGGGCGACGACCCATGGGTTGGTATTGCCCGCCGTTACCCGGCTGGTACCCGCCTGTTCGGCAAGGTCACCAACCTGACCGACTACGGTTCATTCGTTGAAATCGAACAGGGTATTGAAGGCCTGGTTCACGTTTCCGAAATGGACTGGACCAACAAGAACGTTCATCCGTCCAAAGTGGTTTCTTTGGGTGATGAAGTTGAAGTCATGATTCTGGAAATCGACGAAGAGCGTCGCCGTATCTCCCTCGGCATGAAGCAGTGTCAAGCCAACCCGTGGGATGACTTTGCGATGAACCAGAAGAAGGGTGACAAGGTCAAGGGCGCTATCAAGTCCATCACCGACTTTGGCATCTTCATTGGTTTGCCGGGTGGTATCGATGGCCTGGTTCACTTGTCTGACCTGTCTTGGAGCAGCACTGGCGAAGAAGCCATCCGCAACTTCAAGAAGGGTGACGAAGTTGAAGCCATGGTTCTCGCCATTGATGTCGAGAAAGAGCGTATTTCCCTTGGTATCAAGCAGATGGAAGGTGATCCTTACACCAACTTCATTGCTACTCACGAGAAGAACAGCATTGTGCGCGGTACCGTCAAGACGGTTGATGCGCGTGGTGCCGTGGTTACGCTTGATGGTGAGAACGAAGGTTATCTGCGGGCTTCCGAGTTCTCGCGTGATCGTATCGATGATCTCTCACAACACGTCAAAGTGGGTGATGAGCTTGAAGTCATGATCATCAACGTTGACCGCAAGACCCGTGGCATCAATCTCTCGATCAAAGCCAAGGATCAAGCTGAGCAGCACGAAGCGATGCAGAAGTTCTCTGCAGAATCTTCTTCTGCTGCTTCTGGAACGACCAATCTGGGTGCCCTCCTGAAGGCCAAGCTGAACCAGCAAGGCTGATGGGCGATAGCATGACCAAATCCGAGCTCATCGCTCGGCTGGCGGAGCGATTCCCTCAGCTGGTAGCGAAGGATGCTGATTTTGCGGTCAAGATGATTCTCGATGCGATGTCCGACGCCCTAGTGCGTGGGGATCGTATCGAGATCCGCGGATTCGGCAGCTTTGCGCTCAATTACCGGCCGCCGCGCACCGGCCGCAACCCTAAATCGGGGGAAAAGGTCAGCGTGCCGGCTAAGTGGGTTCCCCACTTCAAGGCGGGTAAAGAACTGCGTGAGCGGGTCGATCAGTCGATTCTTTAACGTATGGCGCAATGTGGTAGATTCAGGGCAGTGAGCGTTTCACTGCCCTTTTTCATGGAATGCCATGAACGATCTCTTTGAATATTGGCAGTTACTGCTGATTCCGGTTTTTTTTGCCCTTGGCTGGGCTGCGGCGCGTATTGATATGCGCCAAGTGGTGCACGAATCGCGTGCGCTACCTCGCTCCTATTTTCAGGGGTTGAATTTTCTACTGAATGAGCAGCCGGACAAGGCTATTGATTCATTCCTTGAGGTGGCCAAGGTTGACTCGCAAACTGTCGAGTTGCACTTTGCTCTGGGTAACCTGTTTCGCCGTCGGGGCGAGACTGAGCGCGCCATCCGCATGCACCAGAATTTGATGGATCGTGACGATCTTGATCAGGGTGTGCGTCTGCACGCTTTGGCTGAACTGGGGCAGGATTATTTGAAGGCCGGCTTGCTGGATCGGGCTGAGGAAATTTTTAATAAAATGGTCGGAACGGCCTTTGAAGTCGAGGCCAAGCGTAATCTGCTGGAAATTTATCAGGTTGAAAAAGAGTGGCAAAAGGCCATCGATCTGGCCAATGAATTGCCGGATGTTGCTTCCCAGCAGCAAGTGGCTGAGTTTTATTGTGAGTTGGCGGCCAATGAAATCATGCGCTCACGACCGGATTCGGCGCGGGCTTATCTTGAATCGGCGGTGCAGCAAAATCGTAAATGTGTGCGGGCCAGCCTGCTGCAAGGGGATTTGCTGATTCAGGAAGGCAAGTTTGAGTCCGCCATCGAGGCGTGGCAGCGTATTGAGCAGCAGGACCCAGCTTATCTCGCGCTGGTTGCCCAGCGTTTGCTGGAGGCTTACCGCAAGATGGAGCGGCGTGATGAAGGGATTGCGCTCTTGAGTGGCTATCTCGAGCGCTATCCGTCGCTTGATCTGCTCGATGTGGTCTACCAATTGGTGCTTGAAGGCTCTGGCGTTGAGGCGGCTTACCGGCTGGTGCGTGATGAGTTGCAACGCAATCCAACCTTGCTCGGGCTGGAAAAGCTGATGAGCGCCCGCTTGCCCTTGGTCTCGCCAGAAGTCAGGCCGGATGTCGAGATTGCCAAGACCATCATCCAGGGCTATACCAAACGCCTATCGCGTTATCGGTGCGATAATTGCGGCTTCAAGGCGCGCCAGTTTTATTGGCGCTGCCCGGCTTGCGGTGGTTGGGAAACCTACCCGCCGCGCCGTAGTGAAGAATTTGATTCAACTTTGTAGGAAACTCCCATGAAAATTACCGTTGTCGGAACTGGCTACGTCGGCCTTGTAAGTGGTACCTGTCTTGCTGAAGTTGGTAATCATGTGCTCTGTCTGGATGTCGATCCTGCCAAGATCAAGATTCTCGAAGAGGGCGGTATCCCGATCTACGAGCCGGGCTTACAGGAAATGGTGACCCGCAATGTCGCCGCTGGTCGCCTGCATTTCACGACTGATATCGAAAAAGCCGTCCACCACGGAACAATCCAGTTCATCGCCGTTGGCACGCCGCCCGACGAAGATGGCTCTGCCGATCTTCAATACGTTTTGGCTGCTGCGCGCAATATTGCCCGCAGCATGACTGACTACAAGGTTATCGTCGATAAAAGCACGGTTCCCGTCGGCACAGCGGCCAAGGTCAAGGCAGCGGTGGCCGAAGAATTGCAAAAGCGTGCGGTCGACATCCCTTTTAGTGTGGTTTCCAATCCTGAATTCCTCAAGGAAGGGGCTGCGGTAGAAGACTTCATGCGACCGGATCGCATCGTTGTCGGGGCTGAAGAAGAGCAAGCCATTCACCTGATGCGCGCGCTTTACGCCCCCTTTCAGCGCAACCACGAGCGGCTGATCGTCACTGACGTCAAGAGTGCCGAACTGACCAAATACGCCGCCAACGCCATGTTGGCCACCCGCATCAGCTTCATGAACGAACTTGCCAATCTCGCTGAAGTGCTGGGTGCGGATATTGAAATGGTGCGTCAGGGCATCGGCTCTGATCCGCGCATTGGCTACCACTTCCTTTACCCCGGCTGTGGCTACGGCGGCTCCTGCTTCCCCAAAGACGTCAAGGCGCTGATCAAGACGGCCGCCGATGATGCCAAAATCACCCTCAAGGTGCTGACTGCCGTTGAGGAAGCCAACGATCTGCAAAAACATATCCTGAGCCACAAAATCAAGGCGCGCTTTGGCGATCTCAAGGGCAAGCACTTTGCGCTCTGGGGCTTGTCCTTCAAGCCGAATACGGACGATATGCGCGATGCGCCGAGTCGCGAATTGATCAAGGATCTGTTTGCCGCCGGCGCCACGGTCAGCGCCTACGACCCGGTGGCCATGCACGAAACGCAGCGTATTTTTGGCGACGATCCGCGTCTCAAGTACGCCGATAGCCCGATGAGTGCGCTGGATAATGCCGATGCTCTGGTGATTGCTACCGAGTGGAAGGAATTCCGCAGCCCGGATTTTGAGGCGATCAAGGCGGCCTTGAAAAATCCGCTGATCTTTGATGGTCGCAATCTTTATGATCCCAAATTCGTACGCAATTCAGGGATCGAATATTTCGCCATTGGACGCTAACAAGGTGCTGGATAAAATTACCCGGGTGCGTCTGCTGGTCGTCGGCGATGTGATGCTGGATCGCTATTGGTTTGGTGAGGTCAATCGCATTTCTCCCGAAGCGCCGGTGCCGATCGTCAAGGTCGAGCGCGTGGAGGAGCGTTTGGGCGGGGCGGCCAACGTGGCGCGCAACGCCGCTTCGCTCGGTGCGGTGACGGCTTTGTTGTCTGTCGTCGGTGATGATGAGGCGGGTCGCAGCCTTGGCCGTTTGCTTGATGAAGGCCAAATTGATGCCAATTTGCACGTTGACCGTGACATCGACACCATCGTCAAGCTCCGCGTCATCGGGCGGCAGCAACAATTGCTGCGCATCGACTTCGAGACAGCACCCTCGCATGAGGTTTTGCAGGCCAAACTGGCGGATTTTGAACGGCGCGTGATAGATGCCGATGTGGTGATCCTCTCCGATTACGGCAAGGGTGGCTTGGTGCATGTCGCCGAGATGATTCGCATCGCCCGTTCGCACGACAAGCCGGTGCTGGTTGATCCCAAAGGGGATGAATGGGAGAAATACGCCGGTGCAACGGTGATTACGCCGAATCGTTCGGAGTTGAAGCAGGTCGTTGGTGGCTGGAAATCGGACGAAGAACTGGAGGTCAAGGCGCGCAAGATTCGTGGTGATCTGGGTGTCGAAGCCATGCTGGTAACGCGTAGTGAAGAGGGCATGACGCTGTTTGCTGACGACACGCACCATCAGCCGGCGCTGGCGCGTGAGGTTTTTGATGTCTCGGGTGCCGGTGATACGGTTATTGCTACTCTGGCCGTAATGATTGCTGCCGGGGCGGATTGGGCGGAAGCAATTCGCGTTGCCAATATTGCTGCCGGCATTGTGGTTGGTAAATTGGGCACCGCGGTGGTGACGCGCCAGGAACTGGCTGCCGCCCTCTAAGGAGAAATCAATATGTACATCGTCGTTACCGGCGCAGCCGGCTTCATTGGCTCCAACATTGTCAAGGCGCTCAACGAGCGCGGCATGACGAACATTATTGCGGTCGACAACCTGACCAAGGCCGATAAATTCAAGAACCTGATTGACTGCGATGTCGTCGATTATCTGGATAAGCACGACTTCATCGAGCGCATTCAGGCCGGCCATTACGACGGTGAAATAGACGCTATTTTCCATGAGGGCGCTTGCTCCGACACCATGGAAACCGATGGCCGCTACATGATGGAGAACAATTACCGGTACTCGATGATCCTGCTTGATTGGTGTCAGGATCAGGATGTGCAGTTTCTCTATGCCTCTAGCGCCGCCACCTACGGCAGCACCAGTGTTTTCAAGGAAGAGCGCCAGTACGAGGGGCCGCTCAATGTATATGGCTACTCCAAATTCCTGTTCGACCAGATCGTGCGTCAGCGGCTGGCCAAAGATCCGTCATCGCAGATCGTTGGTTTCCGCTATTTCAATGTCTATGGTCCGCGCGAAACGCATAAGGGGCGCATGGCTTCGGTGGCTTTTCATAACTTCAACCAGTTCCGTGCCGATGGGCTGGTGAAGCTGTTTGAAGGCTCGCATGGCTACGAAAACGGTGGTCAGATGCGTGATTTTGTTTATGTCGGCGATGTCGCCAAGGTCAATCTCTACTTTCTGGATCATCCGGATAAATCCGGCATCTTCAATCTCGGCTCCGGTCGTTCGCAAAGCTTCAATGATGTCGCGGTTGCTACGGTCAACGGTTGCCGCAAGGCAAAAAATGAAGCGCCGCTGACGCTCGAAGAACTTCGGGCACAGGGTTTGCTCGAATACATCACCTTCCCCGAGGCACTCAAGGGCAAGTATCAGGCATTCACGCAGGGCGATCTGACGCGTTTGCGGGCTGCTGGCTACGCTGCACCGATGTCTACGGTTGAGGAGGGGGTCGCCCAATACGTGGAGTGGTTGCAACAGAATGTATAAAACCTTGCAGGATTTTGTCGGCAATACGCCGCTGGTGCGTTTGGTGCGTATTCCCGGCGCGGATAACGATAAGCGCGGCAATGTCATCCTCGCCAAGCTCGAAGGCAATAATCCAGCGGGTTCGGTGAAGGACAGGCCGGCGCTGTCGATGATCTCGCACGCCGAAGCGCGCGGTGATATCAAGCCGGGCGATACGCTGATCGAAGCCACTTCCGGCAACACGGGTATCGCGCTGGCGATGGCGGCAGCGATCAAGGGTTACAAGATGATCCTGGTCATGCCCGAGAATCAAAGTATCGAGCGCCGGCAAAGCATGCGTGCTTACGGGGCAGAACTGGTGCTGACGCCAAAGGATGGTGGCATGGAACTGTGTCGCGACGTCACCGATAAAATGCGCGATGAAGGCAAGGGCATCATCCTCGATCAGTTTGCCAACGCTGATAATCCGCTGGCGCATTTTGAAGGCACCGGGCCGGAAATCTGGCGCGATACCGGCGGGCGGGTCACGCATTTTGTCGCCAGCATGGGCACCACCGGCACCGTTGTCGGCACCTCGGCTTTTCTCAAGTCACAAAATCCGGCAATCCAGATTATCGGTTGCCAGCCGGAGGAGGGCAGTCAGATTCCCGGTATTCGCAAATGGCCGGAAGCTTACCTGCCAAAAATTTACGACAAAACCAACGTTGACCGTATCGAACACGTCAGCCAGGCCGATGCCGAGGCGATGACCCGCCGTTTGGCGACTGAAGAAGGTATTTTTGCCGGGATTTCCTCCGGTGGCGGCGTGGCTGTCGCCTTGCGTCTGGCCGCGACGCTGGAACATGCGGTGATTGTCAGCATCATCTGCGATCGCGGTGATCGCTACTTATCGACCGGTGTTTTCCCGGCATGAAACCGGTACTGGTTTTTGACATCGAGACGATACCCGATGTGCCGGGTTATCGTCGGCTCAATGATCTGCCGGCTGAGCTTTCCGACGATGAAGTCGCTCAGCTTGCCTTTCAACAGCGCCGTGCCAAGACCGGCAATGATTTTTTGCAACTCCACTTGCAGCGCATCGTCACCATTTCATGCGTGCTGCGCACTCGCGAGGGCATGAAAGTTTGGTCGCTGGCAGCGCCTGAACTGGCTGAAGGTGAAATCATCCAGCGCTTTTTCGATGGCATCGAGAAATTCACGCCGCAGATAGTTTCCTGGAACGGTAGCGGTTTCGATTTGCCGGTGTTGCACTATCGCGGCATGTTGCACGGCGTTTCAGCCCCAAGATACTGGGATATGGGCGATGGCGACTACGCCGATTCGCGCGATTTCAAGTGGAACAATTACATCAGTCGCTATCACACCCGTCATCTTGATCTGATGGATTTGCTCGCCCTCTACAACGCCCGCGCCAATGCGCCGCTCGACGACCTGGCCAAGCTCTATGGCTTTCCCGGTAAGCTTGGCATGGATGGCAGCAAAGTTTGGGAGGCCTGGCAGGCCGGCAAGAGCGCCGAGATTCGCGACTATTGCGAAACCGATGTGATCAATACCTACCTGGTTTACAACCGCTTCCGTCGTTTTCGTGGCGAGCTGACTGCCAGTGAAGAGGCGAGCGAGATCGATTTCATCAAAGCGCAACTGAGCAAAATTGGCGCGCCGCATTGGCAGGAGTTTCTCGCCGCCTGGCAGTGATTTACCGTAGCACGACGTTATAATCGCAAGTTCTCAAAACCTAAACGCAGAGAGATAAAAAATGGCACTAAACAACGTTCCTTCCGGCAAGGCCCTTCCCGATGACTTCAACGTCATCATCGAAATTTCCGCGCATTCCGAGCCGGTTAAATACGAAGTCGACAAGGAAAGCGGCGCAATTTTTGTCGATCGCTTCATGTCCACCTCCATGCACTACCCCTGCAACTACGGCTACATCCCGCACACCATCGCTGGTGACGGCGACCCGGTTGATGTGCTGGTCGTTGCCCCCTTCTCTCTGCCGCCCGGCGTCGTCGTGCGCTGCCGTCCGCTCGGCCAGTTGTCGATGACCGACGAAGGCGGCGAGGATGCCAAGCTGCTGGCCGTTCCGGTCGACAAGCTGACCCCACTCTACAAGGATGTCAAAACCTTTGAAGATATGCCGGAACTGCTGCGCAAGCAAATTTCCCATTTCTTCGAGCACTACAAGGATCTTGAGGCAGGCAAGTGGGTCAAGGTCAATGGCTGGGAAGGCATCGATGCCGCCCGTGCAGAAGTCATGACCGGTATTCAGCGTTTCAACGACGCGAAAGACAAACCTAACTACTAAGCATTTATGTTGCGACTTGCCGTTGCCCAGTTCAATGCCATTGTCGGTGACCTGACGGGCAACGTCGAACGCATCATTCAGTACGCCGCGCAGGCCAAATCGCGCGGCGCGCAGGTACTACTGACGCCGGAACTGGCCTTATGTGGTTACCCGCCGGAAGACCTGTTGCTGCGCCCGGATTTTTACCGTGCCTGCCAACGGGCGCTGGATACTCTGGTGAGCAAAGTTGAGGGCATCGCGCTCATCATTGGCCATCCTGAAGAGTTTGAAGGCCGTCGTTACAACGCGGCCACGGTCATAGAAAATGGCCAGAAAAAGGCGGTTTACCGTAAGGTTCGCCTACCTAATTACGAAGTTTTTGACGAAAAACGCTATTTTGAGGCCGGCACCGAAGCCTGTGTCGTCACGCTAGGCGGTGTACGTTGCGGCATCAATATCTGCGCCGATATCTGGGAACCCGGTGCCGCCGAGATGGCTCATGCCGCCGGTGCCGAATTGCTGCTCGTCCTCAACGCCTCGCCCTGCCATCTGGAAAAACACCAGCAGCGCGCCCAAGTACTGGGTGAGCGCATTGCTGCCACCGGGTTGCCGGCGATCTATGCCAATCTGGTCGGCGGTCAGGACGAACTGGTGTTTGATGGCGCATCGTTTGCCCTGGATGCGCAGGGCAACTGCCGCATGCGTTTGCCGCAGTTCCAGGAAGCACTGGGCATCGTTGATTACGATACCGGTCGCCTGCGTTCCGAAGACATGGCCGATGAACTCTCGCTGGAAGCCGAGGCCTATCAGGCGCTGGTGCTTGGCGTGCGTGATTACATTGGGAAAAGCGGCTTTAAAGGCGCGATTATCGGTCTTTCGGGCGGTATCGATTCGGCGCTGACCTTATGTGTTGCGGTCGACGCGCTGGGGGCGGACAAAGTTCACGCGGTCATGATGCCGTCACCTTACACCGCACAAATGAGCCTCGACGATTCACGCGAGATGATCCGTAAGCTGGGCGTGCGCTACGACGAAATTGCCATTTCACCGGCGATGGAAACCTACGATGCCATGCTGGCGCCGCTCTTTGCAGGGCTGCCCGCCGACACGACGGAAGAGAATATTCAGGCGCGGATTCGCGGCAATATCCTGATGGCGCTATCGAACAAAACCGGTGCGCTGGTGCTGACTACCGGCAACAAATCCGAAATGGCGGTTGGCTACTGCACGCTTTACGGTGACATGGCCGGTGGTTTTGCGGTAATCAAGGATGTCTACAAAACCCTGGTTTATCGCCTCTCACGCTACCGCAATACGCTGTCGGCGGTGATTCCCGAAAACATCATCGTTCGCCCGCCTTCTGCTGAACTCAAGCCGGATCAGACCGATCAGGATTCACTTCCCCCTTACGAGATTCTTGATGCTATCGTTCGGGCCTATATGGAAGAGGATCGCAGCCCGCGCGAAATTATCGCTGCCGGTTTGCCGGAAGAAGCGGTGCGGCGCGTGGTACGACTGTTGCGTATTTCAGAACATAAACGCCGGCAGGCGCCGGTCGGTGTGCGTATAACCCCGCGCAGTTTTGGCAAGGATTGGCGTTACCCGATTACCAACCGTTATGTCGACGAATTTTAAATATTGATTCATTCAGGAGAGCCAGCATGAAAAAAATTGAAGCCATTATCAAGCCGTTCAAACTTGACGAAGTTCGCGAAGCGCTCTCAGAAATTGGGATTTCCGGCCTGACCGTGTCCGAGGTCAAGGGCTTTGGTCGGCAAAAAGGCCATACCGAGCTTTATCGTGGTGCCGAGTATGTGGTTGATTTTTTACCCAAGGTCAAAATCGAGATTGTCGTGGCCACCGAGCAGGTCGATGCCGCTATCGAAGGCATCATCAAGGCTGCCCGTACCGGAAAAATCGGCGATGGCAAAATTTTCGTCATGCCGGTTGAGCAGGTAGTTCGTATCAGAACCGGCGAAACCAACGAAGCGGCAATTTGATCCTTACCTACGGTCAACGCCGAAAATCGGTTAAAAATTGAAAGGCAGCTCAGGCTGCCTTTGGTTTTTTCTGGGCGCGTAATAAAACCATCAGCGCACCTTCGCCACCATCCTGTGGCTTGGCCTGGCAATAAGCTAAAACCTCATCGCGTTGCGCCAGCCAGCCACGCACCAGCTGGCGTAAAACTGAGGTCTTTTGCGGGGAACGCAAGCCTTTGCCGTGTACTACCCGCAGGCAGCGCTTGCCGTGATGCAGGCATTCGGCCAGAAAACTGGCCAGCAGGTGTCGCGCTTCCTCCCGGTTCAGGCCGTGCAGGTCAATTTCATCCTGAATGACCCAGCGCCCACGGCGCAGATCGCGCAAGACGGTTTGCGCCAGCCCGTGCCGCAAGTAATGCGGTTCGTCGCCACCTTCAAGACGATCCTGCAAACCGATGTAGCCATGCATGCTTTCGTGCAGCGCCGCCTTTTCATCGCGCAGATGTTGCACCGGATGCGGCGGCGGTAAAGCAGCCTTCAGATCAACGCGGCCAGAAGCAGGCAGTGGCTGGGTTCCCGCCACTGCTGTTCGAAAGGCTGCGAGATCCTCGGGGTCGATCAAACCTTAAACCAGTTGATCCAGATAGCGCTCGGCGTCAAGTGCCGCCATGCAGCCCGTGCCGGCAGAGGTGCAGGCCTGACGATAAATGTTGTCCTG
>JAQTZQ010000038.1 GCA_028687645.1 Rhodocyclaceae bacterium | reverse complement strand
CCTGACCAAGCAAATCGACGGCCTGGGCAATACCACCGAATACGGCTACACCATTTCGGATGGGACCAATGCCGGAGCGCTCGGCTCACTGTACAGCCCGACCGAGACCCGGTATCCGACCTTTACCCAGCAAAGCCGCTTCGATGAAAGAGAACGTGCCACGAGCCGCGCCCTGATCAATCCCGCCGCAGACGGCACGACCAACACCACCAGCACCTTCACCCGCAACCACGACAAACGCGGGCAAGTCCTCAGCGAAACCGACGCCTACGGCAAGACCCGCCAGTCCACCTACGACCCCCTGGGGCAACTGGTCGAGCGTACCGACAGCCTCGGCGGCAAGACCCGGGCGCGCTACGACACACGGGGCAACCTGATCCAGCTGACCGATGCCAAGGGCAATGCCACAAAATTTGACTACGACCGCAACAACCGGCTGCTCAAAGAAACCCAGACTCTCGGCCAAGTCACCGAATACCGGTACGACGAAGCCGGCAACCTCCAGCAGCGCATTGATCCGCTCGGCAACAAAAACACCTACCGCTTCGACGCCGCCTATCGCCTGGTCGAAATGAAACAATACCGGCCCGACGCCACGCTGCTGCGCACCACCACCTACACCTGGGACGCCGCCGACAACCTCACCGCCTGGACCGACACCGATCACGCCCGCAACCAGACCAGCAGCGCCAGCGCGACCTTCGACGACGCCAACCGCAAAACCGGCGAAACGCTGACCTACCCGGCCGGCAACACCCTGTCCTACGGCTACGCCTACAGCGCCGCCGGGAAGAAGACCAAGCTCATCTGGCCGGACAGTACCGAAATCACCTACGGCTACAGTGCCCACGGCCAACTCGAAACCATCAGCATTCCCGGCGAAGGCAGCATCAGCGTCAACCAGTACACCTGGCTTCAGCCCAGCAAAACCACGCTGCCCGGTGGCCTGACCCAAGAGCACACCCTCAACGGCCTCCTGCAAGTCGTCGACAGCAAAGTCAAAACCGCCGGCCAACAAACCACCCTCAACCTCAAAAACACCTGGGGCAAACTCTTCGAACTCCAGTTCGTCCAGCGCACCGACACCGCCAGCGGCTTGAGCTCGACCCGGAGCAGCGCTTACAGCTACGACAGCGAAATTCGCCTGACCCAAAGCACCGTCGACAGCGGCGGCCTGTTCGGCACCGACAGCGAAACCTTTACCCTTGATGCCGTCGCCAACCGCACGGTGCACAGCAAGGTCAGTGGCACCTGGACCTATGACGACAACTACCGCCTGACCCAGCGCGGAAGTTTGACCAACTACCAGTACGACAACAACGGCAACCTGACGCAAAAGACCGAAGCCGGGAAAACGACCCATTACGCCTACGACCTGCTCAACCGACTGAGCGAAGTCCGCAACGGCAGTAACCAGTTGATCGCCCGCTACGGCTACGACCCGATGAGCCGACGGCTCACCAAGGAACACTACCGCGACGCAAACGGCAACCCGCTCAATCCGGCCAAACGCACCTATTTCCTCTACGCCGACGAAGGCCTGATCGCCGAAGCCGAACAGGACATTACGCTCAATGCCGACAACACCGTGACGGCCAGCGGCACGCCAACGATTACCCGGCAATACGGACCGCAACCCAACAGCCAGTTCACCACCGGCGTGCTCTTCGTGAAGGCGAAGAACAGCAATGGCGAAACGGGCTTTGCCTATTACCACCACGACCATCTCGGCACGCCGATCCAGGCTACCGACAAACAAGGCAATGTGGTGTGGGCGGCAAGCTACGAGCCGTTTGGCCAGGCGACGGTGATTACCCCGGCGCCGACCGTCGAGCATCCGACGATGGAGTCCAATCTGCGACTGCCCGGGCAGTATTTCGATGCGGAGACCGGGATGCATTACAACTACTTTAGATACTACGATCCGCAAACCGGGCGCTATGTGACTCAGGATCCGATTGGGGTTCAGGGTGGCGTGAATTACTTTGGGTATGTTGGAGGAAATCCGATAGGCTACGTCGATCCAACGGGCGAATTAAGGCTGCCGAACGACCCGACTGGCCTACCTCCGGAATGGAAGCATGATCCGAACCATCGTGATCCAAATGGCGAACGCTGGACGCATCCAGGTGGCGACGAACTTGAGTGGCATAAAGGGCGCCCAGGTATGCCTGGGTGGCGGGGAAAAGATCATTGGCATCACAACGGCGGTGATGACCACCTTCCTCCTGGTTCTGATGTGCCGGATCCGGTAATGCCTCCGCCACCACCTCCCGCCGAGATGTGCAGCGACAACTGCAAGCGCGTACTCAAGTCAGTCCGTGATGCAGTGACGGGGATTATTATCTTTACGCTCGTGCTTGTATGTGCAACGTCTTGACATGGAAATGCTATGCACTCCTTTACCCATTTTTTAAATGCCCTTGGAGGGCTGCACGACGCGGTTGTCGTTTCGATTGATTGGAAGATCAACGTCAGTACCCTTGAGATTGCGTTCGATGATCTGTACGCCAATTTCCGGGGGCTGCCTGAGTATCCGGGGAGGAAGACAGGATCAATTCTTTTCCGGGGCGTGGGTTGTGCAGCAATTGAGCTCCGCTCTGACGAGCGATTGCGGGTCTTCGAAATCCTTCCTGTCAAGGATAGCTCCGATGAGGTTGTAGCTAGGTTTAGTCCGAGCGGAAGGATTACGGTTCGGTTTGAGGCAGTAGAGCACCCAATCCTCGTACTTAGTGGCGATAACAGCAACAAGGGGTCGGAGTGATTTAAAAGTCGCGCCTCATTCATTTCATTATTCGCCCATTTTTCCGGTTGACCGCAGCAACCATCTACTGATCCTTGTCATTTCTATCCATGCCCAATAAACCAAGCGAACTCAGCCCAAACATAGCGCCTGCTCCCCGCAGCGCAGCGCGCCTGCGCTCGCCCGGCGCGCGGGCATGTCTGGCAACACTGTTTGTTCTGGCGCTGTTAGGTTTTTCTCTACCATCATCCGCCCAAGTCAACCTCCCCAACGGCAACGTCTCCGAGAACGTCGTCGACCTCCGGATCAAGACCGTCGGTGGCCTAATCGGCGATAAGGGGTCGGAGTGAATAGAAAATAAAAGAGTCCACTCGGTTTCCCTTTTGCTCATGCCTTCAAACATCAACCCATTTCAATTTTGCCCATTTTTTCCGGTTGACCGTGGAATTCACCGGCCGCTGGATCACCTGATATCTGTATGAACAAAACAAAAAATGAAGCCCCGGAAAAACTCGTTCCGTCGAAAGGTGAGTTCGGTTTTCTGAAGCTCTCCACAGCACTGGTGGCCAGCGCAACGCTGATTCTGATTCTTCTGGGGTTCGGCGTTTCCATCGCCGTGGAAACAAAACTACTCATACCTCATGGCAGTCTCTACGAATCCAGCACCGAATTGCTCGATCTGGGCAGTCTGGCCATCATCGAAATTCTGCCCAAGATGACTCAGAACATGGATCAGTTGGCTACCTTTGTCGAATTGATGGCAGCTTCGTTGAAGCCTGTAAAGGTAATATTGATCATGTATTCCATTTTCGGGGGAATATGGGTGTTGCGTAGATTCATCAAGAGGCCCGTCAGCGTTTTCGATTCGTCATCTATCCCGTGGTTGGCAAAATGTAACTCATGGTTGGCAACCTTCAACTTGTGGCAGGACGATCGAAAGACCATTGGTAAAGGTTTTTTGATCATTCTCGGAACTGTCGTTATTTCCGTGGTTTCTCCTGTTTTCCTCTATTTCGCGTTGATTTGTTGCTTGGTCGGTTTGTGCATCGTCCCGGTCATTGGCATGGTAGCGGGTATGGCCTATATAGATGAGGTGGCGCTCAGCAACCACCCATGCGCCCCGCTGCCGAGCATCGAGTTTCATCAGAAAAGAAAAGCCGCGCAAGAAGCAAATAAGGCAGGAGGTCCGCAAAAAGAACCTGATTACGCCCAATGCCTCAAGGTGGTGAAAGATGGCAATGAGGTAGCAGGCCGCTTGGTGCTTTCGACATCCAAGGCTGTCGTTCTGTATCAGCCTAGCGGCGCAAGCAAACGCGTTCCAACGAGCGATGCCGTTATCGAAGTCGTCGACCGTTTGCCGACACAGAAGCTGGCGGCAAATGCCGCCGAATCCTCCCTCGCGCCCCCGGTTGATAATGAGCCAGCCACAAAATGAAAGAAATCATCGCCGCTCAATAATGGGGGACGCACCACAGATTTGCTGCGGGCCGTTCGGCGCGGCCTTGGGCACGAAACCGGGGACCGGAAAAATGGCCAAAGTTAAAATGAACAGTAAACAGATACGCACCACAGAATTGCAATCTCAACAAACAAAGAACATTTCATTTTTCACTCATTTTTCCGGTTGACCGTAGCAATCACAGATTGGTCGTTTTTTGGGCGCTTTTCCATGCCCCGTTTATTCGGGCCAAAGGCAGGTCCTGGATAGCAGGTGGGTTGCCGTAAGCATATGCACTTATAATCTTCCGTCTCAGTCGATTTTGGTTTTCTAAGCTTGAATATGCCTTTGCCACTTCGTCTCCGCTGGTTGCTGTATTTTCTGATGGCAACGCCTTCATGTCTGGTTTTTGCCGACGATGCCATTCGGGTGTTTATCGATGCGAACGGGGTTGCGCACCTGAGCAATATTCCCGATCAAAAGCGGTTCGAGGTGCAAGTGCCGGTTCCGGCGGGAATTGGTGCTGGGCCGGTGCCAGGAGGGAGGCGTATGTCAGCCTTGCCGCTTGAGCTGCGGCCGTTTCACGATCATGTAAAGCAGGCTAGCCAAGATACCGGCTTGGATTCAGCCTTGCTGCACGCGGTAATCTCAGTCGAGTCCGGCTATAACAATAGTGCCCTTTCAGCCAAGGGGGCTCGTGGCTTGATGCAGTTACTGCCGACGACGGCACGTCGTTATGGCGCTAGCGATTTGTTCGATCCCGCCGAAAATATCGGTGCCGGCGCGCGCTATCTGCGCGATCTGATGCATTTGTTCAATAACGATCTTGAATTGTCGCTGGCTGCCTATAACGCTGGCGAAAACGCCATTTTGCGTCATGGCAACAAGGTTCCTCCCTACTCGGAAACCCGGCGCTATGTCCCCTTGGTTCTGCAACGTTATCGCTATTTTTCAAATCTGGGCAAAACGCTGACTTTCGGACAGTGAAAGACTGCTTTGCTGGGGCTTTGTGGCGGCCAAGTGCGGCGAAAACGCCATTGCAACAGGGGCTCGCCAGGGCGGGCTGGTTACTTGACAAGGGTATTATGTTAGGATGGAAGGATACGCAATTCGGGTAGAATAACGCGAATAACAGGGGGGTGTCTTGAAAAGCACAAAATTTGATATTTCGTTCGTCCGTGGGAGGATGTTCGGAAAATTTTTGGCGTCAGCCATGCTGATGTGGTCATCGGTTTCAATGGCTACGCCGACTTATACTTACGTTGGTTCATTCAATGTTTACGATGGCCCGACCTATAGTTGGGATGTTGATCCGCCAACTCCGTATAGCGCTCAGCAAGCTGCTGCGTTGATTTTTGGTGGGCACTACAGCGATTACGCTATTTCGGTTGTCGATTCTCTTGACCCCTTTACGATCACCCAAACGGCTTGGTTGGACTCGGCTTTCTCGGATGTCACTAGTACCAATCAAATGTTTTTGGCCGGGCAGAGCTTTAGCGGTGTGGTAGGCAATTACGGCGATGAAGGTGTTTATTCCGCCTGGGTGTGCGATCACGCCTATTGTGCTGATGGCTCTGGGGTGAGCAGCGCTGGCTGGGAAGGCGTCAACTATACGAATTACGTTTGGCGCGTGGCCGAGGTGATGGAGGTGGCTGAGCCGTCTCCGTTGGCTTTGTTGCTAGCTGGGGTCTCCATGCTGGGTCTTGCCCGGGTGTGGCGCCCTCAGGTCTGACCCGGCACAAACTCGTGGCAAATAACAGAGTCAGGGGCTTTACGCTCCTCGAGTTGCTGGTGGTGATGGTCATCATCGGCTTGCTGGCGGCCTATGTCGGACCACGCTATTTCTCCCAATTGGGTAAGTCCGAGCGTGGTACGGCCAAAGCACAAATCGAAGGGCTGGGGCGCGCGCTCGACACATATCGTCTGGATACAGGTCATTATCCAAGCACCGAACAGGGGCTAAATGCGCTGGTCGTTAAACCTGGCGACGAGACGAAATGGAATGGTCCGTATTTGCAGAAAGGTGTTCCTCCAGACCCATGGGGGCGACCTTATGTTTTTCGCACTCCTGGCCAAGGGGGCGATTTTGATCTGCTGTCCTACGGTAAAGACGGGCAAGTCGGTGGCGAAGGGGATGGGGCCGATGTGTCGTACCGTTAAGTTTGTAGTTTGAGTGGTATGGCGCTGCCGAACCAATTCCTCCCAACTCCATCGTCATCGCAGTCCTCAGCAAATAACGCAGCACCCGTAAATGCCTTACGTCTGAAAGTACAGGGCGGCGACGGTCGGTTGCAAACACTGGAGTTCAAGGACGTAACCGAGGCTGAGGCCGTGCGTCGGGCGACTTCGCGCGGTTTCCGCGTACTGTCGATAGCCATGCCCAAGGAAGCTGGTGGACCGACAGGAGGCCGCGGTAGGGTTGAATTTCCTCTTGTTCTGTTCAGTCAGGAGTTATTGGCCCTGCTTGATGCCGGGCTTAATCTCACAGAGGCTTTGGCAACACTGCATGCCAAGGAGCGCCATGTCATGGCGCGGGCCGTACTCGCAGATGTTCTGTTACAACTGCGCGAAGGGCGAAATTTTTCCGATGTGCTGGCAATGGCGCCGCAACATTTTCCGCAGGTCTACGTTGCGACGGTGCGGGCTTCTGAGCGTACCGGCGATCTGCCGCAGGCTCTGGCACGCTATATCGCGTATCAACTGCAGTTCGAATTGCTCCGTAAGAAGCTGGTGTCAGCAGCTATCTATCCGGTGATGCTGTTGGTGGTTGGCGGTTTTGTCCTGCTTTTCCTCCTAGGATACGTGGTGCCAAGGTTTTCCGTGGTCTATGAATCTTCTGGTCGCGAGATGCCTTGGGTGTCTATGTTATTGCTCTCTTTTGGCAAGTTGATCTACAACAACTGGCAGACCGCTTTAGTCGCTTTGATTGCCCTAATTTCCTCGCTGGTTTGGGCGATTAGTCAGCCGGCAGGTAGGGTATGGCTGTTAGGATGGGTGTTGCGCTTTCCCTGGTTGGCTGCCAAGGCTGATGAATTCCGGTTGGCGCGCTTTTACCGTGCGGTTAGTTTGCTGCTGGCGGCCGGCATTTCTCTCCCGCGAGCCATGGGTATGGTTACCGGATTACTCGGTCCGCGTCAGCAGACGAGATTGGCCAAGTTGAGGTTGGCTGTCGAAAATGGGCAAAGCCTTTCGGGCGCGCTGGTAGGTGCCGATCTGGCCAGTCCCGTAGCCGAGTCATTGATCAAGGTGGGCGAACGATCCGGGCAGATGGCAGAAATGCTGGAGCGCACTGCGCGGTTTGCCGACGATGACTTCGCACGATGGATCGACTGGGCTTCCCGGCTCCTTGAACCGGTATTGATGACGATCATTGGTCTGGTCATCGGTACCGTTGTCGTGCTGATGTACATGCCAATCTTTGAGTTGGCGGGAAGTCTTCAATGAACCAGGCGGTAGGGCAGTTCGGCCTGACACAGGAAATGATCGAACAGGCGAGGGCTGTTTCGTCTGAACAGGACGTGCCCATTTTACAGGGGCTCATACAGATTACTGACTGGTCGCCAGAAATCCTGATGATGGCAGTTTGCGCGCGCTTCGGTTATGACTGGGCTTCGATGAGCGAATTGCAGGCCATGCGCCCGGATTTCGATCTGATTAGTTATCCGGAGTGCCTGCAGCGGAATGTTCTGGCGGTACGTACAGAAAGCGATATCGCGCATTTGGTGCTCTCCGATCCCTTCGATGGTGCTACCGAGGACTGGGCATTACGTCGATGCGCCGCCAGCGGTTTGTATCCTGGCGTCTTGCTGAGTCATCCTGACGATTTGTGCGCCTATTTTGCTCAGCAGGAAAGCCTACTGCGGGCGATGGATGGTTTCGAGGCCAAGCATGACGCTCGTAATGATGAAGAGGTTGCGGCTGTCATCACCTTGTCGAGTATCAGTGACGACGCCAGTTCGGTAGTCAAGCTAGTCAACTCGACGATCTATGACGCACTCAAGTTGCGGGCCAGTGATATCCACCTCGAATGCGATGCGGGCTGTCTGCATGTGCTTTATCGTATTGACGGCGTGCTCGTGCCCATAACCCAGGTTCAAGGGCAGGACATGGCTGAGCAGGTCATTTCGCGGATCAAGGTAATGGCCGAACTGGATATTGCCGAGCGACGCATTCCGCAGGATGGACGTTTCAAGGTCAGGGTAAATGGTCGCGAGATCGATTTTCGGGTGTCGGTCATGCCCAATATTTTCGGTGAAGATGCCGTGTTGCGCCTGCTGGACCGTCAGTCGCTGACCGAGGAGGCCCAGGCTCTTCGCCTGGACAGTCTGG
Source organism: Rhodocyclaceae bacterium (assembly GCA_028687645.1). GTDB lineage: Bacteria > Pseudomonadota > Gammaproteobacteria > Burkholderiales > Rhodocyclaceae > Azonexus. Next base: position 19,289 of record JAQTZQ010000038.1, on the reverse strand, counting down.
GGCTGGATGCGTATACGATGTCCGGAATCCGTCGCTTGGCAAACAAGCCGCACGGCATGTTATTGGTTACCGGGCCAACTGGGTCCGGCAAGACGACGACACTATATGCGGCGCTTACCGAAATTCATACTGGTCGTGACAAGATCGTCACCATTGAAGATCCGGTCGAATATCGTTTGCCGCGGGTCCTGCAGATTCCGGTGAACGAGAAGAAGGGACTGACTTTTGCCCGCGGCCTGCGCTCCATTTTGCGTCACGATCCAGACAAGATCATGGTCGGCGAAATCCGTGACGATGAAACGGCACAGATTGCCGTTCAGGCAGCACTGACTGGGCACCTGGTATTTACTACGGTACACGCTAACAGTGTGTTTGATGTGCTCGGACGTTTCCTGCACATGGGGGTGGACGCCTATAGTTTTGCCTCTGCGCTGAACGGGATTGTGGCCCAGCGACTGTTACGCATCAATTGCCCTCATTGTGCGGCAGTAGTGACGCCGAGCGACGAGGAACTCGAGGTTGCTGGATTGTCGCGGACTCAGGTGACTGATTGGGTTTTCAAGGTAGGAAAAGGTTGTGGACAGTGCCGTGGGGTGGGGTACAAGGGGCGCAAGGCGGTTGCGGAAGTGCTGATTCTCGATGATGGGATGCGCGAGATGATCGTTGCCAAGGCACCGATTTCAGCCCTGAAGGAACGTGCCGCCAGCCTCGGACTCCGGTCTTTGCATGAGGCGACCCGGCATTGGGTGGCACGTGGCGAGACAACGCTCGAAGAGGTGGCCCGTGTTGCGGGTTAATCTCTTCGGTAAGCGTTCGATATGCTCGCTAAATATCGTGATTGGTGCGAAAACGCTCGAATGTGGCGTAACGCATGACAGAGGCAGTGATCGGCAATGGCTCGCGGAAAGCCTGCTGGATTTCGCGCTAACAGATACAGACGACCTTTCTTCGCTTCTGCATCAGTTATGTGCCACGCTTCAGCGGTTGCAGAATATGAGTATCTTGCCCGCTATCGACAACGTATGCGTTGTCGTTGCCGACAGTTGGCTGGCGCTTGTCGGCGTGCCTTGGAGCCCCAGCCTGAAAAGCGCCGAGGACGCAGAGGCATATGCACGTAACCATTTGCAGGAAGGCGGATTCTCGCCTGAGCCTGACGCTCTGCTTAGGCTTGATGATGCGCCTTTTGGTGCACCGCGTTTGGTTGTCTGCTATCCGAGGCTGGTGGTGTCCTCTTGCCAAGAAGTGGCCAGCCAACTGCAGGCACGTCTGGTATCCCTGTTGCCGCTCTCACTTGCTGGTTGGGTTGTGGCAAAGCGTTCCGGACAAAAGCGCAACAAGGTATTGGCAGTACTTGATGACGCATTATTGATTGTTGCTCGCAGCAATAATACAACTGGTTCAAACCCGAGTGAAGTAACGGTTCGGGTGCGCCCCGCTAGGCCCGGGTTAGCTGATCAGGAACTGCTGGATATATGGCAGCGCTTAAGCTTGCGCGAGCCGCAACTGGCTGCACTCAAGACGGTTCCTTTGCTCGATGTGCGCCGGAATGCAGGAGGGCGGAACCTTGCGGCTAAGCCTTTCGAGGCGCTCAATTTTCCTGGTGACGGGGGAATAAAGGAGGCATCCCCTTGCCTTCACATCGCCGCTGGTTTGTCGACCTTCCCTGTCATTCTTGATGCAATTTCGCCCGCTGGCGCAAACCCTTGGTCGCGTTGGTTGGCGTTTGGCACGGCTGCCTTGCTGGCGGTTGGAGCTTGTTTCGAGTTGCTGCAATCAAATGCCGCCTTCAACTCGGCGTTGACGCAATTGAATGTGGCAACAAGTGCAGCCCAGCCAGCGCCAAAACCGACCGCCTGGAGTCGTGATGAGATTGCTCAGGTTCAGGCGGTGAATATTGCTGTCCGCGAGTTAAACATGCCAATCGCACCTCTACTGCGCGCGCTCGAACCCCCTCAGGATATTAGAGTCGCCGTACTAAGTGTTGAGATGGGCGCGGCCGCTTTGGCGCAAACTTCTAGCGTCAAGATTGTGGCCGAGGCGAAATCCAGTACCGATATGCCTCGCTACGTTGCCTATATTGCCGAAAGTAAGCCATTTACCGGGGCTTATCTGACACGCCACGAAATAGACGAAAACAATCCAGGAAGTCGTTACAGGTTCACCGTTGAGGCGCTATGGAGCGAATGATTTTCAGCGATGGAGGAGGCTTTTTTGCCCAGTTCGGCACAAGGTTGCGTTCGTATTCTGATCAGACCATTTGGGAACTGGGGCGGGCTCGTCGAGCCTTGACGCGGCGTTTTGGTATTCAGGGCTGGGGCATCGTGCTGTGTATGTTGTCCGCATTACTGTTTTGGTTCCTTGCTTATGAGCGAGACGAGCAGTTACACGAGATAAATGTACGTCTGATCAAGCAAAAAATGCTGGCCGAGCACGCCGCAAGCGCAGGGGCTGTGGTTGATCTGAGCAAGGCAATGAATGGTCGTGCTCGCCTTAAGGCGTTTGACGATTTTCTTTTGCCTCATCAGGATATTCCTGCCGTCGTTCAGGAAGTCCTAAGTCTCGCCGAGAAGGAGGGCGTGTCAATTCAGCACGGGGAGTATCGCCCGCAGGTTGAAAGCGCAGGAGGCTTTCTGCGTTATCACATGACACTGCCGGTCAAAGGGCCCGCACTCGCTATCAATCAGTTCATGCAGGCGGTGTTGCTCTCCCAGAAAAACATGGCGCTGGAAAATGTACAGTTTAAGAGAGAGCGGATTGACTCTCCAGAGATCGAGGTACGCATTCAGTGGGCGCTGTTCGCCCATCTGCCTATTCATGGCGTTGGTCTCGATGCAGCAGGAAATGTCGAAGGCAAGGAGCGGAAATGAGTCCGGGTAAGTCGCGGCTGCTTCTCGGTGGCGGATTACTGCTTACAGTGCTTGCTGCTTGGTTTGCTCCGCCACTGGAGGATGACAATGGTTTGATGCTCAGCGAGCGAGCACAAAATACCCAGCCGGTAAATGCTGGTGCAGGTATGCCCAAAATTAGCACTCCGCCCGCTTCGCACTTGACCTTGGCTCCTGCTCTTGATGTGCTCGGTATTCATCCGAGGACGATGGATGCCGAAACAGACGCAGCCGGGGGACGTCTGTTTGCATCGTCACAGTGGGCAACCACCACAAAACCGGTCGCTGTAAACACGGAGGTAGAGCCTCCTCCGTCTCCGCCCCTGGCACCTCCGCTACCTTTTCGCTTTCTTGGTCGTTACAAGGATGCCGGTCAGTCAGTGGTTTTTCTGCAATACAACGACCAAAGCTTGGTTGTACGCCAGGGGGATACGCTGGGCGAGCAATATAAGGTGGAAAAGCTCGATGGGACAACCTTGAGTCTGCGCTATCTCCCATTGAATCAGATACAAAGTCTGGATGTTGGCTCCAGCCAATAATTAAATGAGAAAAATGAAGTCAAATCAATCGAGTCCGTTGTTTACCTGTCACTTATTGCGCTGTGTGACGACCTTGGTGGCCATCCTGTTCCTTACAGGATGTGGTGGAATGATGGCTTATCGTGACGCGAACTCGTTGTTCGCCCAGGGCAACACAGAACAAGGAATGGCCAAGCTTGAAGAAGCTGTGAGACTTGAGCCCAAGAATGCGGAATACCGAATTGCCTTGTCGGTTCGCCGTGCTTCGATAATCAATCGCCTGCTGAGTACTGCCGATACTGCGCGCCGCGCTGGTCAGTTAGGTGAAGCCGAAAAAGCCTATCGCCAAGTTCAGGGACTGGACCAGCAAAACGTCATGGCCCGGCAAGGAATGGAGGCCTTGACCAAGGAACGCCGACATCGGGCGATTCTGGCCGAGATTGAGGGTTTGCTGAAAAGCGGTACTGGCCAAGATCTAGTTGATGCCCAAGAAAAGCTACGACCGATTCTGTCCGAGAATCCGAATCAGAAGGAAAGTCTGAATCTCAAGGCTCGCCTTGATGAGGCTTTGTCCAAGCAGCAGCGCCCGGAACTGAAATTGGCTGCGGCCTTTCGCAAGCCAATTTCGCTTGAGTTTCGCGATGCACCACTCAAATCTATCCTCGAAGTAGTAGCCAAGGTGTCGGATATTAATTTCTTCTACGACAAGGATATTCGCCCCGATCTAAAGGCGACTGTCTTCGCCAAGAGTACGACGATTGAGGATGCGATGCGCATACTTTTGGTGACCAATCAGCTTGAGCAGAAAATACTCAACGAAAGCTCAATACTTATTTACCCGAATACGCCACAAAAACTAAAGGACTATCAAACGCTAGCGGTTCGCAGCTTTTATCTGATCAACGCCGACGTCAAGGCTGTCTCGAACACACTGAAGACCATCGTCAAGACCAAGGACTTGGTTGTTGATGAGCGTCTTGGCATCATCATCATGCGTGATACTCCAGAAGCTGTTCGTATGGCCGAACGTATCGTGGCACTGCAGGATTTGAGTGATCCGGAAGTTATGCTTGAAATCGAAATATTGGAAATCAAGCGGACTCGCCTGATGGAGCTTGGCGTCCAGTGGCCTAGCCAACTCGCCTTGTCGCCCTTGAAACTGGCGTCTTCGAGTGCAACAACAGCGGCAACGGCGGGGGGGCTAACCCTGCGTGAGCTGACAAATCTTTCTTCCGATACAGTTCAAGCGACCGTCGGGAATACTCTGGTCAATGTCCGCAAAGAAGATTCCGACGCCAATATTTTGTCTAATCCGCGTATCCGGGTACGTAACAGAGAGAAAGCCAAGGTACAGATTGGCGATCGAGTTCCGGTAATAACCACAACCTCAACCTCGACAGGGTTCGTGTCAGAATCGGTCAACTATATCGATGTCGGCTTGAAGCTGGAAGTTGAACCAGTTATCTATCTTGACGAGGAGGTTGCGATCAAGATAAATCTCGAAGTCTCGAATTTGGTTCGGGAGGTGCTTAGTAAATCAGGGACGCTGTCGTATCAGATTGGTTCGCGTGGCGCCAATACCACTCTGCGTCTCAAGGATGGCGAGACGCAGATTCTGGCGGGTCTGATCAGTGACGAAGATCGCTCCGTAGCGAATAAGGTGCCAGGTATGGGAGAGCTTCCGCTGATCGGCCGCCTATTCGGCAGTCAAAAAGATGATAGTCAGCGCAGCGAAATTCTGCTGTCGATTACGCCTCACATCATTCGCTCGATACGTCGTCCGGATATGCTGTCGGCCGAATTCGAGTCGGGCACGGAGAGTACCATCGGAGCGCCAACCTTGCGCCTGACCACTTTGGATAGCCCTTCAAGCGAGAGCAAAGACGGCGTCAAGACGGCTGATGCTTCCGTTGCAACCAGCGCAGGACAGTCTATGCCCAACGGAGTTGTGACACCGGTTATGGCTGGCACACCAGCAGCGGTGGCAGGCAGCGTGGGGTTGGCTTGGCAAGCGCCTGTTCAGGTCAAGGTAGGAGAGCAATTTAGCGCAGTGCTTAATGTTAACAGTCAGCAGGCATTACGCGGTATGCCCGTGCTGCTCGGCTTCGATCCGCAAGTTGTCCAAGTGGTCAGTGTTCAGGAGGGCGATTTCTTCAAACAGGGCAAGGCGCAGACAACTTTCAGTCAGCGCGTCGACCCCCTGCAGGGCAAGGCTTTTGTGGCCCTGGTTCGTCAGGGTGCGAACGGTAATGATACCGGGATCAATGGCGCAGGTAGCGTGGTCAGTGTGACCTTAAAGGCGCTGAAGGCTAGTTCTTCGGCCAAGCTTCAGTTGTTATCAGCAACGCCGGAACCGGCACCGGCATTGCCGGTTGCGCTTCCCGTTGAACACACGGTACGCATCGTGCCATGAGGTTCAGCGGTGCAGGTCGCGGGCGCGGCTTTACCTTTATAGAATTAATGATGACCTTGGCCATCATGAGCGTCTTGGTGCTTGTTGCTGTTCCGATGGTTCAGATAGCGGTGCAGCGCCAGAAAGAGCGCGATTTGCGGGCGGCGTTGGCACAGATAAGGGAAGCACTGGATGCCTACAAACGCGCTGCAGATCAGGGCCGTATTCCCTTGAAGATAGGAGAGTCCGGGTATCCGAAGTCGTTGGAGCAATTGGTTGACGGGGTGGAGGATCAACGCAGCCCGGCTAAGCAAAAAATCTACTTCCTGCGCCGTCTAGATCCAGATCCAATGGCGCCGGGTCCTGTGGCCAGGCCCGCCGAGACCTGGGGATTACGCAGCTACGCCTCGCCAGCAGAGGATCCCGCAGAAGGAGAGGACGTTTTCGATATTCATTCAAAGTCCGACGCGCTAGGGCTGAATGGCGTCCCATATCGAAAATGGTGAGGAGTCTGTCTATGCTTGCCCGAAAATGTGGCTTTACGCTGATTGAGATGCTGGTGGTTATGGCGATTGTCGCGCTGTTGCTGACGATCGCCTTGCCCAGATATTTCGGATCGCTCGACAAAACGAAGGACGTCGCGCTGGAGGAAAATCTGAAGGTGTTGCGGATAACTTTGGATAAGTTCTACGCTGATAAGGGGCGAAATCCGGAAACCCTTGAGGAACTGGTGGAGCATAAATATCTGCGTGTTGTTCCGCTTGATCCAATTACTGAATCGGTTGCAACCTGGGTCTTGGTGCAGTCGCGCGACGTGAATGTAAAGGGCATTGTTGACGTTAAAAGTGGGGCTACAGGTATTGGCAAAAATGGCCGTGCATACGCAACATTCTAGTTTTAGGTCAATTCGTCGCTGCGAAGCCGGGTTCGCGTATCTCTGGGTATTATTTTTGGTCGCTTTTCTCGGATTAAGCCTGACTGCTGCGGTTGAAGTTGACGCTACCAACGTCCAGCGTGAACGTGAAAAAGAGTTACTGTCGATTGGGAGACAGTTTCGTGTTGCAATCGGTCGTTATTATGAAACCCAGTTAACTGCAGGGCGCCGCGAGTACCCTGCTGAGCTTGCAGACTTGTTGCGAGACAAGCGTGTACCGGGCATAAAGCGTCACTTGCGCCAAGTGTTCGTCGATCCCATGACAGGAAAGAGCGAGTGGGGGGTGATCAAGATCGGCGGACGTATCGTTGGTGTGCATTCATTGTCTGAAAAATCGCCGATCAAGCAGGATGGCTTTGAGGCTGACAACACCAATTTGCGTGGCAAAAAGAAATATTCAGACTGGGTGTTTACCTATCCGGCCGATTTAATCGTTCAGCTTGAGGCTGGCTCTAACAGGGGGCAAGTAGGTCTAAGTCCGTCATATGAGGGGGGCGGTGCCGGACAAGTTAATTCTGGATTGCTTAGCCAGGGCCAAGTAATTCCCGGACAGCAGAACCCTGCGCAAGTTATTCCTGTCCCTCCTTTTCGTCAGAATGAAGTGAATCGATGATCTTCTTACAGAGCAAGAAACCCTCTAGTTTGCTTTGTACATTTTTATTGCTCACCTTAGCGTTTGCCAACAACGCCAACTCGGAATTGACGAGTGGTGACAAGTTGCCGGATGCGTTGAAAAACATCAAGTCAGTTGGCGGCGCATGTTTGCGTGATGACATGTCAAGTTCGCTAGAGGCTTCTGCTGGGCGATTTCCTGTCTCCCCTGATTTGGGGTGCGCTATATCGGCCAGTGAGATTCGAGCCCAAATCTCCGATCCAAATTGGCTGCTGATTGATATGCGCTCTGCAACTGAACATGAGGCATTCCATATTCAGAACTCACTAAGTCTTGATCTGGCTGCGTTACAGAGTAAGCCTTATTGGCGAGACAAGTCGCTAGTTCTGATCGGCGGGGGGAAACTTGATCAGGAGCTCTACGCTTCCTGTGTGCGACTACGAAAGCTTGGCTACAAGCAGGTACGTGTTCTGAGTGGCGGAATGGTGTTGTGGCTGGCGCAAAATCAGGCGGTTGTCGGTAGCCCAACGTCACCTCAACAACTGGCTCGGTTAAGTGATGCAGAGTTCTGGCAGGAAAGCTTGGGCGCGAATACTCTTATCGCGTTGAGTAAAGAGCGCAGCGCTTTGCAAGCTGACCTGCCGTTATCAATAGTGCTTGCGCAAACCAGTGGCGAAACGCTCAGGGCTGCCGTTGAGCGTAGGCGCAAGGCCGGAAGAATTCCGAAACTGATGTCTGTTGTTCTCGTCGCTGATTCCACAGTTACTGATGAGCAGATCCGCAGTTTTCAGCTGGCAATTCTGCCTGAAACACTGCTGGTTTATACCGGAGAGAGTGAAGCCTACAAGCGCCAGCTGGCGATTCAAAAAGCGGTATGGACGGCCCAGGCGCGCGGTCCAAAACAACCGCGCTGTGGATTGTAGTTCGATGTCCAGGCGCCATTTTTTGCGTCAGGGACTAGGGATGATCCTAGTCGGGCAACACGTTACATCTGGTGGACTGCAAGCTGCGGATTTCATGCTGCGTCGCCGTCTGCGCTTCTCTCTGACCTTCAGCAATACGTTGAATCATGCCTTGGAGAGACAACGTTTCTGGTGTTATCTTCCGGCAAGTATTGTCCCTAGCCAAAACTTGGTTGATCTGAATGTGTCTATGGTACATCGTCTGCAAACAGATGCGCTGGGGCATAACATCGTTGAGCTGTCGTTCGAGAATTTCCCTGCGTTGGCGCAGAAGGTTGTGACGATGACCGCTGAATTGGATCTGTCGTCAGTGAAGCTGCTCAATAGTTTGCCGGATCGAGTTATGTGGTTGAGCGCTGAGCGCTTTATCGAAGTCGAGGATCTGCAGATTCGTGAAATGGCAGCTGTGTTGCGTCACCAGAGCGACACGGAGACTGCGCGAGCGATTTATGATTGGGTCAAGGGAAATCTGGTCTATTCCGGATATCTCGCGGAGGATATGGGCGCCTTGCAGGCGTTGCTGACGCGCCGAGGGGATTGCACTGAGTATGCCAACCTAGTTGTCGCACTCGCCCGGGCCTGCGGAATATGTGCACGCATGCTCGGTGGCTATGTTGTTGACAGGGATACGGTAGTTCGTCCGCAGGACTATCACAATTGGGCAGAACTGCATCTGGAAGGGCGTTGGCAACTGGTTGATGCTCAGAAGGAAAACTGGCTGGATGCTCCCGCACTGCAATATGTGGCTGTTCGTATCTATCGTGATAATCCGACAAATGAGGTAGGTACTGCTCATCGCTATCGTATGGATGGTGAACTCAGTGTGCTTTTGTAAAGTATGGGCTTTGCCGAGGCGCGCCTTCGTCGGTCGCCAGAGCTGATCACTTTGGCTTACCTCGCGCCGGGCCTGACGTAAGCCCCCGGCGAAGCCATCTGTGAATTGAAGGCTTAGACTGTAAAGATAGTGTCCACTAAAAGATGGTGGATACTATGGAAATCTAGAAGCCGAGCCGCCGCAGGCGGACGCACCCCGAGGAGTTCAAGCGGGCAGTGATTGCTGCCTGTTGTGAGTTGGCGCATCAATCGCCTGCGTTGTGCTGGCCAAAGAGCTCAATGCAAATCAGGTCCGTCGCTGGATGCGAGAACGAGTCATTGAGCTGCCAAGCAGCAGCCTGCCGGTGCCTGACTCGCGTATCGAGCTCCTAAAGGCGCTCTGATATGTGAAGCTCAAAATCGGCGCCTGCTACTTGCCCCCGAAGATCAATGCCAGCATGCCCACAACCGCAGCGGCCTTCAAGAAGGCTCGCCCCTCCTCATCCACACCGGTCGGGCTAGCCCGTTGTGGCGTGACCTGGATGCCTTGTTTGCGGAAACTGTCCGCTGCCTTATCGGCGCGTTCGAGTATCTGGCTCGGACTCATTTTGAGCTGCGGTGCGATTAATGCCAGCTGCTCAACAGTGATTGGCACTGAACCGCTCTCGATCCGTGACCACGTTGGCTGAGCCACACCGACTGTCTTGGCGATAGTCGCCTGATCCAGTTGAAGCTGAGTGCGGATCTGTTTGAGGACCCCCCCCACTATTTCTGGATAACTGACGGCCGGTCGCATGCCGCCTGTTGACATGGAATTGCTCCGCATATATTCTCCTGGTGCATAAATGCCATAATACGAATACTAGATCATACTCGAAAGGACCCCTTGTGATTACTCATACCTTACTCCCCGGCGCCGTAGTCGGTGTTCGTGTTGGACTTATTACGCACGTCGGCATCGTCACTGACCGCCATGTCGACGGCCAACCCATGGTGATTTCAAATTCGATGCGTTCAGGACGCGTTGAGGAAGAACCTTGGCGCGTTTTTCAAGGGCCCTTCCCCTTGGTTTCAGTCACACAGCCCGCGGCATTACCCGCTTGGCAAGTACTGTCACGAGCAAGGCAGAAACTCGGCACACGATGGAATCTTTTTTCTTGGAATTGCGAACATTTTGTTGCCTGGGCATTTGGACGAAATCCGCAAAGCCCGCAGCTTCGCGCAGGAGTCATTTCCGGACTAGCGGCTTTGATGTTAATGCTGGGCGGGAAATAGATTTCAAGCGGTGAAGCGCATGGCTCACATAACCTCAGAATTACGGGGGATAATGTCAAATCTCGGGGCGTGTTAGGGCGGTACCTCGGCCGGAACTCCCGGCCAGCTGGCGCCGATTGAACGGCAGCAGTGCTGCCTTGACAGTTGCCGCACGGCGCTCAGCACCATCGAACTGGAGGTTTGGACCCGAAGCGGACGTTTGAAGCCATTTCGAGGGAGGCTGGCGACTGAATGCATGCAAGCCGAGAGAACTCTTTGGTAAGTTTTCGGCTAACTGAGACAGTTCGCTCCTAGCGAAGGATAAAGGGAGGGTCGCGGCGGATTCGAACCGCCAATTCATGATTCGGAAACTTGTCCACGGCGATTTTCCAAACCCGGCTCGCTTCTTCCCATTGCCCTGCATTCCAATGCACGCCTCCCATGTTGAACCATGCTAGATCGTAATTTGGATTCAACGCAATGGTCTTCTTATAGGCATCGATTGACTCTGATACGCGACCTAATTTCTCGTAGGCAACTGCAACTTGAAACCAACTCATATCGTCCGGCTGGATTTCCTCGGCTTGGGACAGCAAAATCGGCAGGCTCTCCTCAGGTCGATTGAGGAAGTTCAGCGCCGCACCGAGGCAATAGCCATAGTGTCCAGCTGCAAGATCGTATGCGGCTCGAAAACAGCGTTCTGCCTCTTTCCAGTTCTCGTCCTCCTGCGCCCAATGTCCCAGACGATCCCAGAGGTATGCTGCTGCCTCGCCATGCACGTATTGGATACTCGCCTCGAATTCCACCTTAAATAGGGGATAGGTCAAACCTGTGCTCTGACCTTCCGATCGCAAATATAGCCTGTTCAATAACCGTTCCCGTAGGCCGCAGGGGCAATTCGGATGCGTCTTCAGATACCGGTCCCAGAACGGAATGCTCAGCCTCGCATTTTCCAGCGAGGCGCGCCCGAAGTTTGCAACTTGTCGGGCGCACCAAGGCCAAATCCAAGCTTCGTCTCCAGCATCGCTCAGCAGCGTGCCGATCTCACGAAATGCGGCCCTACCCTCATCAAGATTGAAAAGAACATTTATTCGCCAACCCGAGACCGAAGATTGTTTCCCCAAAGTACGTTCGGAAAAAACCACCTGATCGAAATGTTCGAGTGCCTCTCTGTACTTACCATTTTTGAGACAATGAAGCCCCAAAGCTTGGTGCGCTTCCGGGAGTTGAAAGTTGTGGCGTAGCGCCTCGCGGAAAAATTCGGCTGCCTTCTCTTGGTCTCCCAACTTCTCGTAGCTGGAACCGAGGTTTTTGTAGCACTCCGCCAGCGGTTGGGCGCCATCCTCACCGGCCAAGTACTTGAGAGCGGTTTCATATGCTTTGACGGCTTCCTCTTCACGTCCCAGAGCCGAGAACCCGTTGCCAATCGAATAGTAGAGGCTCCCCGGATCATAGCGACCAGAGTTAATCTTTGACGTGATGTGGGTGATGCCGTTCGCGATGCGCCCGGCATTCCCGACCCGCCCAGTCATAACGAGATTGATTTCCGCCATGTAGCAGAAAGCCATTGCATCATGGTCACAATGTAGGACGGATGCAAACTTCTCGAACGCGGCGCTGATCGTTTCGTCCGCGCCGCTGTCGTAAAGACTGGAAAGCATCGCCGCAGCCATCGCTTCATCTTCAGGAACATGCAGGTCCGGGAGGATGGATTTTATGATGCCGTGCAGATCGTCCGGGAAAGCGGTCGTTTGTGTGACCCGTATGTTGCGCGATAACGCCGCACTGGATTTCGCCAATGCCGCCAGTGACTTCAGGCGTGTATCGGTAAGGGGCTCCAAGAAAGTCACGGTGAGTGTCTGTTGCTGGGACCAGTTCTGTCCGCTGTGTTCATACTTACGTATCACGGCATCTGCGAAGCAAAACCGCAAGGTGTCGCTGGGCACGTGATAGCAGGCAAAGAAAGAGTAAGGCTGCATCAGCAGGTAGTTGAGGTTGGACCGTCGTATCTCGACACAGATCGATCCATCAGCATTTGCGGCCCCTTCTGTCCCCTTCAACTGGACATGGATTCTGACGTTGGTCGCCCTTTCGCTATCGATAACCTCGATCTGGCAATCGGTTCCGTAATCCTTGCGATCCGAAGCCTGAAGAAAAAAGTCTTTCGAATTCGATAGCAAGTTCTGGAAAGCAGCTTCGGCCTTGCTTTCCGTAGCATGGTTGGCATGCCGTTTTGGCAAATCGTCGAGGTGATCCATCTTGTATCTTTTAAGTGATGTGCATAGTACGCATGATACTTCTGCATTGGCAATACTAGGCTCTGCTACTCTGGTTCCAATACTACTAAGCGCCCAATGATGATGACGAACCTGCCGACCTTCGACGAACTCCGGCATCAGCTCGCTATCCTGGCGGTCAATACCGGTGCTGTGACTGTCACCACTTCGATACGGTGCTCCCCAAGGTTGATTTGCCGACGGTTGGTTGCCTGCTCGCCCAAGTACTCGCGCCCGATGCCTTGCTATGCAGCGATGGCGCCGGCGTCTACCGGGCCACGGCCCGCCAGTTCGAACTGGCGCATGAGTCGGTCAATGTCACGGCGGGTCAGTACGTTCGCCAGCAGGTCTTTCACGTCCAGCACGTCAATGCTTACGACTCGCGCCTCAAACAATGGATCCGCCGCTTCAACGGCGTTGCCACGCACTACCTACCCAACTACCTCGGCTGGCGCCGCTTGATCGAACGCTGCGCCGGAAAACTCACGCCAGAAATACTTCTTCGGCATGCCATCGGTTAGAACCAACGGGATTCGCGAACAGAGCCAAATTGTAATAGGTGCTGCGGTAGTCTTTGTCGATGTAGTTGTATTCGACCAAAACGTTTTTTACGGCGTCGGAAATCCCATCTACGAGCTTTTTTGCGACTCGTTTAGGATCGTATTCTGGCGAAAGCAGCTGCTCAATTACTGCCAGTTCAGCGCTGCTATTTAATGAAATCCAGTTATACATACCTATGAGAGCGGCAGCCTTAAATATTGATCGAAAATACGGGCGATAACTTCAATCAAAGCGGAATGACTGAACAATGCTTTCGCCACGTCGCCGATGCGCGAGCAACAGCCAATCATCATATTGTTACACAAAGCACGACTGGTTGTCATAGTCATATGGCTTTGTGAGCGGAGCGCTCGGCAACCAACGTCCTCTGGACGTGCGCTTTAGTGGCAACCCTGTACGTTGTTGCGTGCAAGCGTAGTGTTACTACCTGCTGCCCAAGCTCTCCCAAGGTGGAGCGGAAGGAAAGCAACGGATAGCTGCCCGATTTTGTGACTCCGGCCAACGGCGGCTATGGCCGAAGAACTTGCCGGCTATAACGGACCCAAATTGGACAAAGCAGCCGGCGCGCCAAATTTGAATGCCGACTTTCGTGGATGGCGACGTCAAGTTTGGGCTCCTGCGGAATTTAACCATCTGATAGTGCGAAAAGAGCACACCAGGCAATAGCCATGAGTCGATGAAAATCTCGGCCATCTGGGATTTTTGATCCCGCCGATTGAGAAATCGAAATTCCGATTTCCTCGACCTTCACGTTTTTCGGTCCTCTACTGAATCTGCCATGCAGGGAATAAGCGGAGAGGGAGTAATCCTTCTGGATTTCAACAAGCAGAGGCGACTGCAGGTTCCCGAAAGCTTCAAAAACTAACTGATCATCTTTGGCTCCCAGCGTTTTTAGTACTAGCAGCGTTTGCTTGAGGTCCTGTATGTTCCTGCAAACGATCATCGGTTTTCGACCATCAACGGTACTTCGCCAAGCATGCGCTATCGCACTAAAGCATTCGCAAAAGCGTTCCTTTCTCTTGAATAATTCACCGATTCTATGAAGCGCCGCTTCCCGTTCTTGCCGGCCTCGAAGAACCCCTTCTCTGCGTATGGGAGGCGCGCTGACGAGTTCAGATTGGTCGGGCTCAAAATCGTCGAAGCCGGTCTCGCATGCCAATTCGCGGTAGCGCTGAAGGACGTTTTCTACCAACTCTGTCGGTAGTTCCCATTGCTGCGCTAGACCCAATGCATCTGTCAGTGACTGACCAGATATTTTTCGATTGCATAAAAGCCGATCAAGGAGAACGGGAGAGAACGCGTCTTCGCCTTTGGTCGGTTGTCGTCTGGAGTTTTCCTTGTTCTTTGAGTCAATGGCAGTGATGCTGATATTCGATGCTTTTCCTAGATAGTGCCGAATCAGACTGTCAGAGTCCGTGGCTTCCTGATTGCGCTCTCGCCGCGATCGAAGTTTAACCAGCGCAGTTCGTTCCTTCCCCAACATATTGGCCAGTCTTGCGTCATCCACATGGATATCTTTATTGACAGCGAATGCAGTGTCTGCGAGCAGAATCGGAGCGATATGGCAATAGACGTTTAAAAGCGTATCAATATTGGCATGGCCCAGCACTTGAGCGGCATCGTCAACAAAAAATGGATTGTCGGTAGGCGTGCCCGTAATCTGTCTTGCGAAGTCCTGATCGATTATTGCTTGACCTAGCAGACGTTCTGCCATTTGTATCAGAGCCGGATGCCCTGATTTCAGGAAGAGTCCAGCCAAAAGCAATTTTGAAGCAAAGGTATGCCGTAGATCGTGGAATACCGTCGCATCGTTACACGAAGCCGATCGTGTTGCTGTTTTTATCGCGCCAATCAATGGGCTGATCGTAGTGATTTTTTGGCTCCGCAACGGCGTGCCGAACAGGTATTTTTCGGGACTAGGGGAAAGGAGCGCAATTTTTCGCTGGCTGGAAATGACTCGAGATTGGTTGGGGCGCAGTAATGCGCGATGGACAATTCTGCCGCGTCGGCGATTCTTTAGGTCGCGAATGACATTGGCTTGTATGGACAGATGTTTTTCATCGAGAGCATCAAAGTCGGTAGCAGCCAATCCGGCGCATTCTGCTTGTCTTCCACCATACCCGATGCTCGCGTACATCAATGTTCTGGCGGCTTTTCGTTGATCTGCGGACAGTCCTTTACTTGTCGCCAATAGATCATCTGCCGTATCGAGAGCGGTGACGGTAATCAGAGACCCGCGGCAGCGTTTGCTCATTCGGGATTTGTTGAACTCCATCTCGGGCAGGAAAGGTGCCCCAATGGTGTTACGCAGGTGCAGGTGGAACATTCGAAGTACCTGGCGCCAATCTGTTTTCTTGTTTTCGCAATCAGCTTCGATGGCCTTATACAAATCGCGGTAATCGGCGATAGTCATCGCCGAAAAGTCTGTATCCCAGCCATGCCGGACGAGTGGTTTCGAGATACTTTCGAGATACGTTTTGATTGATCCGAATACCAATTTGGACTTCCGCAAGCCCCCTGATTCCAGCAGTGATTGTGCAAATGTCAGTAACAGGTCTACGACTTGTTGATCTTGTCTCCAATAAGCCAAGTCTTCTGGAATTCCTTGCTTGAGAATTTTCGTCAGGCTCTTGCGTTGGGCACGGGAATTGGCTGTTCCTTCCTCAAGCTTTCCTGCTGATGCGGAAAGCAGCTTTCGGATTTCTACCCAAGCGGCTTCCTCCGCTGAAGAAATTGCAATCTCCGGCGCCAAATCGAGTGGTTTTATGTCTGGGGCTGGCGTCGGTGTCGGTTCCGATTTGGCCAACAAGCTAATCTCCGATAGGACGTGGGCGGCCGGACCGTTATGCAGTCCGCTAGCGATCGAATACATCGCTCCGGTTTGACGCAGGAACCACCAGGGTTCAAATGTTGAGGTAAGCCTCTCAAATGTCCATGGCGCTCGGTCTGCCAATTCACGCCCCAATAGTTTGGTGCAGATCACTTCGATGCGCTTGCTTACCTTCTTCAGATCCAACTTTGAATCGAACATTGCCGGGGTGGCGTTAAGCCCCAATGCGAGGGCCGAAGTAATGTCGCTGGTAATGGTCGACCAGTCATACTCATGCACGTGGGTTTCGATTTTGCAGCGGATGGTCATCGCATCTGGATATTTGGCAATGCCATTTCCTTTCAGTAGTGCATTGATGATTCCAACAAGGCGTTTGGAATCCAGTACGCCATCCAGGACGACCAAGCTGATGGTTAGTTGCGCAATGCGTTCCAGTTTGTCGAAATTTTCGCCAATCGGCATCCCGACCCTGGCTAGCCATTTTTGGCGAAATGTCTTGGCGATGGCCAGGTTACGCCCGAAGGTTAGTTTTATCGGCGACGGTTGGAAGCGATAACGATTGGGGAGAAAAGAATTCATTGCATACCCCCTCCGACGCAATTTCTGGAGCGCCTGGGCAAGCATTGCTGTCGCGCATTTTTTTGCGTCGACGTCAGTGCCAAGCAGTTCATCGATTTCTTCGCGGACGCTTTGAATCACGTCATCATCTAAGGCGTAGTTTTGGTCTTCCAGAAAGTCGTCGGTGAGAACGGTGCGAATAGCGCGAGAAGCGCGCTCCTCCGCATTCAGGTGCTCCTTGCGGCGACCTTCATACGAGTTATTGCCCGGGATCGGAGAGGGTATCCGTATATTGGGCGGGGGTGTCCGTGTATTTCCGTGTACCAGTGGGCTTTCGATGAGGGTCCAATCCCGTTCTGCTAGGTACTCTTCAATCAGTGGTCGAATCTTGTCGGCCCATTGCATAACGGACCACGAAGACGCGGGACCGAAGGGATGCAAATCGTTCGCGTGTCCAAGGAGGGCCGCAATTTCCATTCCGCTCAATTGCTTCCCCCACAAAGCGTCGGCAAGGGCTTTTCGGAAGTCGCCGATACCCACTTTGATACCGGCAGCGAGCAGCAATTGACTTAAATCCCAAGTAGAGATGGTGTGAGTCGACCCATCGGGGCGTATTTCAAAAAACAGACCCACATTATTTGTGTCGGAGCATGCAGGGCGATTGCTGTTCCTTGGGATTTCGATCAGGCTCGCGATGTGCGCCTTTATGATGGTGTGTTCGTCGCCCAGCTTCTGATAAAGCTTTTCAAGGTGGCGGAAGTACGCTTTTGCTTGATCGGTGGCAACTTGAGCAAGGGGGGATACGCGAGCCTCGCTGCCAACGATGCACTTGTCGGAGATAAAGGCTAGTAGCTCATCAAGGAAGATATCCCAAGAGAAAAAGAAGGGGGTCGTACTCTTTCGGTGAGCGGTCGCGACAATCAGCAGAAGCAACGAGTACTGAGTGAAGGTATTGTGCAGGCCAATGAGATCTTTGCTCTTTGCCATCGCATGTATCCGCTGCTTCATGAATTCTGCAGATTCACGGTGTGCTTCTATGGTTACACCAAAGTTGCCATTGGGGGTTGGCAACGAATTTTCGAAGCTGCCGTATTTGCCAAATAATGTTTGGCAGGCTGCTTGGTACGTTTTGGCTGTCCTCTCGCCATGAGGGTCAAGGTAGTAAGTCAGTGCAATTTGTGAGGTGGAGACCGGTTGTTCGGCTGTATGTCGTCCCTGTGCAAACCAATAGGAGAGAGAAGGGTTGGCCGACTTTTCATAACAGGCGCGGCTGAGACTGTCGCGCAAAATCAGGTTGGCGCGCAGGCGTCCCGTGTCTAGTGTTTTCATAAGTTCCGCCGTGCACCGGGTTTCCCAATTCTGATGGGTGAGTGGAAGGCGGTTAATCAAGCGGGTATTGGTGTCAGGCTTGATCAGTCCACAGAATAGGTCACTGATTTGCTCTGGTAGTGGAAGCTTGATCACGTTTTTCTCATTGATGGGTATAACCCAGATGGCGCGGTAGTAAGGTCCGTTGTAGCCAGTAAGCGACTCCATTTTTACGTGCTGCTCCGTTGGGGCGGCGAGTGCGGCTTCGTGGCCAAGCAGCGGTAAATTTAGTGTGTCTCGAATGGTTCTTCCTGTTGCTAAGCCGACTCCGATGACCAGAGCCTCGTAATATGACGGCTGCTTTTTGATATATTCTTGCAGTGCTTTTTGTTCAGACGGCCTGAGAGCATTGCGATGATTTTTGGATAGTTTGCGATGTTCAAATTGAACAACCGGGGGTCTTGCGGGAAGGCATTGAGGGATCGATTTCGGAGTAAGTTGGATTGACGAGAATTTTTCGGAGAGGGTGTTGAAAGATGCAAATTCCCTAAAAAGAAATTTGTCTGTCTCTATTGCGTGTCGAGACACGGCGTCGGCCCATTGCTGAAAACCGGCATGTTCAAATCCCTCCTGAGCCAAATTTAGATGCTTGCTAGGATATTTGGCGACCGTTTGGCGTGTATCTCGTCCGGGGAAACGGAAGTGAATATGATCCGATGCCAACAGCGACTCGTATAGCCAGCCCAAGGCCAGTAGGTCCTTCCTCAGATCTGATAAAGGGTACCCCTCAAGTTTTCGGAACGGGTCGTCTACCAATCCATCGAGATTGTCATTTTGGTGCCGTGCGAGGATGGATTCGCCTTCATTTAGATTCAGTTGGGCGGCAAGTAACGACAAATCTGCGGCCAGCACAAAATGGCTAATTGTTGTTTCTAGATTTGGAAAGATCCTCTGCAACGCTATGAAACGGGACCGCAGGGTCGCGGCCATGTCTAATGTCAATCTTAGGCCTGGGATTACATCTAGGTAGCCAATACTTCGTAAGCTCAGTTCTATGTCATGAGCCGAGAGTCCGGACAAGAGCGCAAGTCTCGCCGAGGCTTGGTATGTCGTAAGAAGGGTCCGATGCTGGTGCGCCATGCCCATATTGTGCCTTATAGCGGGCAGTCGTCATATCCATTGGTCGATATTTGTTCGATGAAAATGTGATGTTTTGGGTTTTGTTGATGCTAATGGTTGTTTGTGAATTTTACATGTCACATTAGTAAATGTTTAATAACAACGATTTAGGCTAACTAGTGTTGATACAATACTTTAGCTGTTGCATATTGGTTTTTTCCCTCCGAAGGCAGGGGTCGGACGTTCGAATCGTCTCGGGCGCGCCA
>JAQTZQ010000200.1 GCA_028687645.1 Rhodocyclaceae bacterium | reverse complement strand
ATTTTTGACCATCCCGAGGCGTTGACCGCACTACTTGCCTGGGCTGGTATGGAAGAAACCGAGCAAGTCGATTTTGCCGCTCGCCGCGAGGCCGATCTGAATCGTCTGGCCGATTCGGTTGAGGCGGCGCTGGATTGGGAAAAGCTTAAAGCGTGGCTGCCGGGGCTGGCTCGCTGAAATCGACATCGTCGTAAATGTCGTCCACCGAGCAAGTCAGATCGACACTGCTCAGGGTTAAAAAATCGCCCGGGCGGTATTCGCGCAGCAGCCACGCGCCATCGTTGGCACGGGTGAAGACTTCGATGTGCGGCTCGTCGGTGGTGACCAAAATGTAGTCTTTGAGCCCGCCCAGCATGCGATAGGCAGCAAATTTGCGGCCACGATCATAGGCTTCGGTGGACGGTGAAAGCACCTCAATAATCAGCGCGGCGTCGCGCTTGATCAGCGGGTCGCTGGGCGATTCGCAAGTGACGAAAACATCCGGGTAGAAAACGCTGTCAGCCAGCGCAACCTCAAGCTTGACCTCGGCCATGTAGGTTTTGCAAGGCGTGCCTTTGAGGTGGGCGCGCAAAGCGAGATAAAGATTCCCACCGATTACGTTGTGACGATCACGCACCCCGGTCATGGCAAAAACTTCGCCATCAACATACTCGTGCCGCTCGGCCTGCTCGTGCTCCCAAGCCAGGTAGTCGGTGCGGCTAAATCTCAGTTTTTCAGCGGGTAGTGCCATTGCGATTCTCCACGGTCGACGGCTTATTCTATGCCAATTATTCAACACTCATTGATGCTGGCCAGATGCAGTATTTCCATCTGTTTTGGTCTCCGTTGGCCCGTCATGGTGCTGGATACGCTTGAGTGCAACCTGCTTCTGGATTTCCCGGAAGTCTGTTTCGCGCCCATGTAGCGCATAGTGTGTGCGGATGCTGCCGAATACCTTTTTGGCCTCCTCGCTCGCCATCAAGGTTTCTGTTTGCCGGTCGGCCAGCGGGTGATCGCCAGTATCCAGAGCGGCGCGCAGGATGTCCAGGCGGGTGCCGGCATTGAGCGCTGTCGCAATGAGCGCCGGACGCAGACCGAGGAAACGGGGCTTGCCTTTTTCCGGCGAACTGATGGCAAGCAGCGCGGCAAAGCTGGCTTGCTCGTCGAGGTTCATGTTCTGCACCTCGCTTTCCCGCATGCCCAGCAGAACGCGCTCGGCAGATATCTTGTCACCGGCGTTGATCTGGCTACGTGCGGCGGCCAATCTGTCTGCAGCGGAAATGGCGCCGGGCATGGTGTCGTTGGCAATCACGTCGGCCATCGCCGCCCGTGCCGTTTCACTGTCACCGTTCAGGGTGGCGGCCTCAGCCAGCAGGCGCTTGCGCAGATAATTGCGCGGGGTTTTCTTGGCCACCTCGTCGAGCACTTTTTGCGCTTCGGCATGCTCGCCTTGCGCCATGCAAATGCTGGCCTTGATATCGGCAGCATCAAAAAAATGGGGTACACCGGCAACGACACGATCGATTTCTGCTCGTGCCTCACTAAGGCGGTTTTGCTTCTGCAGCGAACGAGCGACGCCGGCCCGTGCCCAGGGAAAGTCGTAATGCTCAAGAATGCTGCGATAACTGGTTTCGGCGGAAGTGGCATCGCCACTGGCGAGAAGTACTTCCGCCTGTTGGCGCAGGGTCTCGAAACGGTAAGGGCGCCCGGCCTCGCTGTCGCGCTGGGCTTGCAGGGTGGCCAGCGCAGCGGTGTATTCTTGCTGGCGCTTTTCCTTGTAGTACTTGGCGAAAAAATTCTTTTTAGCAACGATGCGCTCAAGTCGCAACATCAGTTTTTCTGGTGAAAAGGGCTTGATGATGTAGTCGTCGGGCACCAGTTCAACGGCAGAAACGACTTGTTCGTAGGATTGCTCGCCGGTCACCATCATGAAGATGGTTTCGTCGGGCAGCAGGTTGAAGCGTCTTAGTTCCTCCAGCATCTGCTGCCCGGAGCGACCGTCGCCCAGCATGTAATCGCAGAGAATAATATCTGGCGTGTTGTTGCGAATACGGTAGATGGCGTCCTGATAATTAGAGGCAAATTCGACAGCAAAGGCACCCATGGTTTGAGCGACGATGCGCAAGGCTTCACGCGCCAGTGGTAGATCGTCAATGACGAGAAAGCGCTTTTTGCTGTAATCCGCCATCAGGGTAGCGACAGCTCAAAAATGGCGCCTCCCAAGGCGCTGCCGTTGCGCAATTGCAGCGTGCCGTGGCGGTTTTGGCGGACATGCAATTCGGCCAGTCGCTTGCCGACCATCAAACCAATCCCGTTTTTGGGCGGCAGGCTGCTGTAGCCGGGGCCGTCGTCTTCGACGCGCAAGGTTAGCCCGTCAAGCGCGAAATGGGCGCTGAGGCGAATCTGGCTGCGGGCAAAGCGGCCAGCATTCTGCACCGCATTGTTGAGCATGTCGGTGACCAGTTCACGGTCAAGCGGCCATTCATCAAATGCCTGACAGTCGACACTCAGATGTATGCCGGCGGCTGAAAGGTGCTTTCCCTGTTCGAGGGCGATTTCGTCGCAAAGATCGGCGATATTGGCCGGAACCACCGCCAGACGGGCATCGTCGCGCAATAGGCGATAGGCGGCCAGGGTGCGTGACAGTCGGTCGGCGGCTGTCTCAATAGCGTAACGGGCTTCGCTGAGATCAATCTGCAACTCGGCCTCGCGCGCGGCAATCTGCGATTCGGCAATGAACAGTTGGTTTTTTGCGTCGTGGATGCCGGAAGCAAGGATGTCGAGTAAGGGTCGCATGGTGTTCCCTGGTGCGCCAAAAGCTAAAGAATATACCTACTTTAGCGATAGGGGCAGACCGGCGGCAACCAGGGTGACATGCTCGCAGGCGGCGGCTACGCGTTGATTGAGGCGACCCTGCTCATCGGCAAAAAGTCGGGAAATCGGGTGCATGGGGACGATGCCCCAGCCGACTTCATTGGAAACAAAAATGATGCGACCGGGGAGCTGCGGCAGCAATTCGATCAAGGTGGCGGTTTCTGCATTGAACAACGGGCAGTTGATTGCCTCGCCGGCCTCGGCTTGTCTGGCCGCCTGCCCGGCAAAGAGCAGGTTGGAAAGCCACAGCGTCAGGCAGTCGACCAGAACACAGGTGTCAGGCGCCGCCAGTTCATGCAGTTTGGCGGCCAGGTGCAGGGTTTCCTCAGCGCAAGCCCATTCGGCTGGCCGGCGTTCGCGGTGATGGGCAATGCGCCGCGCCATCTCGCCATCGCGCGCTTCTGCGGTCGCCAGATAAAGCACGCGCAGGCCGGATTCGGCGGCGCGTTTTTCGGCCAGCAGGCTCTTGCCCGAACGGGCGCCACCCAGGATGAGTTCTTTCATGCCGGCACTTTAGGTGATTGCGCACCGTGTCGGCAAGCCGGATAATTCGCCCCGATTCGATAAAACGGAACACGGTTCAAATCCGTGGCGGGCCCGCCGCTGTAATCGGGGACGGTTGTCGCAACAAGCCACTGGCAAAGGGGAAACCCGGCCGGGAAGGCGCGGCAAGCCGGACGATCCGAAAGCCAGAAGACGTGTCGAGTCGTTCAAGAAAACCTGTGGACAGGGTTTTAACTGATTGAACGTGAGGATCGGATGCATTCGAATTTCAACATCGCCAGCCCGGATCAGGGCATGGCCGCTGCCTTGCAGCACAAAATCGACCAAAAAACCAAGCCGCTCGGCGCGCTCGGTCAACTGGAAAAAACCGCCAAAAAAATTGGCCTGATCCAGCAAAGCCTGACGCCGGAATTTACCCAGCCCTACATGCTGGTTTTTGCCGGCGATCACGGCGCGGCAAAGGCCGGGGTCTCCGCCTTCCCGCAGGATGTAACTTGGCAGATGGTCGAGAATTTTCTCAGCGGTGGGGCGGCGATCAACGTCTTTGCGCGGCAAAACGAAATGCACCTCGCCATCATCGACGCCGGTGTTGCCCATGATTTCGGCAAGCGGGCTGGGTTGATCAACGCCAAGGTGGCGCTGGGTACGGCCAATTATCTGGAGCAGCCGGCGATGACTGCCGAACAGTGCGCGCAGGCGATTGAGCGAGGTGCTGAAATCAGCCGCAATCTGGCGAGCAATGGTTGCAATCTCGTCGGTTTCGGTGAAATGGGCATCGGCAATACCGCCGCTGCCTCGTTGATCACCCATTGCCTGACCGGCGCTGCGTTGGCCGATTGTGTCGGGCGCGGCACCGGGCTTGATGATGCCGGGCTGGCGCGCAAGCAGGCGCTACTGGAAACCGCGTTGCACCGTTACCGCAGCGCCGGTGGCAACAACGAACCGCTGGCCGTGCTTGCCGAGTTCGGCGGTTTCGAGATCGCGATGATGGTCGGCGCCATGCTCGGCGCTGCCGAAGCCAAAATGACCCTGCTGATCGACGGATTTATTGTCAGTTCTGCGGCGTTGACCGCAACAAAGCTGTTCCCGGCCCTGCTCGACTACTGCGTTTTCTGTCATCGCTCAGCCGAGCCGGGGCATCAGGCGCAGTTGCAGGCGATGCAGGCCGAACCACTGCTTGACCTCGGCCTGCGCCTCGGCGAAGGCACGGGAGCAGCACTGGCTTACCCGCTGGTCTGTGCCGCGCTCGGTTTTCTCAATGACATGGCCAGTTTCGAATCCGCCGGCGTTTCGGACAAGGCTTGATGCTCAAGCGTGAGCTGGAATATTTTTTCGGCGCCATCCGCTTCTTCACCCGCTTGCCGGTGCCCGCCTGGGTCGGGCATTCGGCGGAGGCGCTGAACCAGTCGGCGCGCTACTTCCCGGCTGTCGGCCTGCTGGTTGGCGGCATTGGCGCCCTGGTCTATCTCGCTGCCGCCCTGCTCTGGCCGAAGTCGGTGGCGGTCCTGCTGTCGATGGCCGCAACGATATACGCCACCGGCGCCTTCCATGAAGACGGCCTTTCGGACACCGTCGATGGCCTAGGCGGTGGCTGGGAAAAGCTGCGCATCCTCGAAATCATGAAGGACTCGCGGGTTGGCAGCTACGGCGTGGTCGCCATGGTGCTCGCCCTGCTCGGCAAATTCACCCTGCTCTCGGCGCTCGATGACGCGCTGATTCCCTTTGCACTGCTCGCCGGCCACGCGTTTTCACGCTTCTGCTCGACCATGCTGCTGGCCAGCATGGATTACGTCCGCGAAGATTTGCTGTCAAAAGCCAAGCCGCTGGCCACCCGGCTCACGCCTGGCGCCTTGCTGGTCGCTGCGCTATTTGCGGTGCTCCCGCTGGTTTTCTTGCCGCTCAGCAATGCAGTGAGCGGCGTATTCCTCGCCGCCCTCGCTACACTCTGGTTTGCCCGATTGTTCAAGCGCTGGCTAGGCGGCTATACCGGCGACTGCCTGGGCGCGACCCAACAACTCAGTGAGATTGCCTTCTATCTCGGCTTGCTGGCCCACTGGTCCAACTAGCCCCAGCCGAGGTGAGCATGGAAAAGCCTGACGCTCCGTCCACCGCAAAAAACCGCGAACCGATTCTTGAAGTGTTGCGCGATCACTTCCACGATCGCCGCCAGGTATTGGAAATCGGCAGCGGCACCGGCCAGCATGCCATTTACTTCGCTGAGCGCCTGCCGCATCTGATCTGGCAAACCTCGGATCGTGCCGACAACCTGCCCGGCATCAGCGCCTGGCTAAACGAAGCGGCGCAACCCAACACGCCAGCGCCGCTCGCTTTCAATATTCTCGATAGCTGGCCAGAAGGACGCTTCGACGCCATATTCAGCGCCAACACCCTGCACATCATGCCCTGGCTGGCTGTTGAGCAACTCTTTGCCAGGTTGCCGGAGATACTCACCGAACAAGCCAAAATCGTCATCTACGGGCCGTTCAACTACGGCGGCCAATTCACCAGCGAAAGCAATGCTGGCTTTGATCGCTGGTTAAAGGAAAAGGCCACGCATCAGGGAATTCGGGATTTTGAGAAGGTCAATGCGCTGGCTGAGAAAGCGGGCTTGAGCCTGATTGAGGATCGGGCAATGCCTTCGAATAATCGGTGTGTTGTTTGGCAGAGGGGGGGGCGGTGAAGATCGGCCAGAAACGGCCAGTGATCAAGCTGCCCGAAAGCTGTCGTATAATGACGTTGGCACTTTTTCAGCGCTTGCAGGGTTTGACCGGACATTTAGCCTGAACGTTGCACAAATTTTGACCTGAGCCACCGCAGCGCTCCGTGGCCCATTTTTTCGATTTTGAGGCGATAGCCCCCCAACCCCACTGACGGGACGAAGCGAGGGAAGCGATTGAAG
>JAQTZQ010000199.1 GCA_028687645.1 Rhodocyclaceae bacterium | reverse complement strand
ATCACCGGCGTCGGCATGACGCCGCACGTTACTTCCAGCGTCGTTTCGCTCTCGGGCGGCGCCCTGTTCGCCAACATTGTTTCCGTCATTATTCTGATCATCGAAACCGTGATGATGCGCCGCTAAGGCTCAGGCCACCAGGTTCCAAGCAGCGTGTTGCGGTGAACAGCGCTTTCTTCCTCGTTTTGCGGCGTATGCGGGTGCCGATCATTCTGCTGATCGTCATCTATTCGATCGCGGTCATCGGCCTGACTCTGGTGCCGGGCGTTGATGCCGAAGGCAAGGTGGCGGCGCCACTCAGCTTCTTTCACGCCTTCTATTTCGTCAGTTACACCGCCACCACCATTGGTTTTGGCGAGATTCCCAATGCCTTTTCCGACGCCCAGCGTTTATGGGTCACCCTCTGTATCTATCTGACGGTGATAGGCTGGTCGTACTCCGTGGTAACGCTGATCGCCCTGTTGCAGGACAAAGGTTTTCAAAATACCCTGACCATCAACCGCTTTGCCTGGCGTGTACGGCGCCTCAAGGAGCCGTTTTATCTGGTCTGCGGCTGCGGAGAAACCGGCAACCTGATTTGTCGCACTTTCGACCGCATCAATCAGCCCTTTGTCGTCATTGAAATAGATGAGCTGCGGGTGCAAGAGCTTGATCTGCAAGATTTCAAAACCGATACCCCGGCGCTGGCTGCCGATGCCAGGCACCCCGACAATCTTTTGCTCGCCGGCCTCAAACACCCAAAATGCCGGGGCGTGCTCGCAGCCACCAATGACGAACAATCCAACCTCGCCATTGCCATTGCTGCCCGCCTGCTTAACCCCGGTGTCCCGCTCATTGCCCGTGCCCGTAGCGCTTCGGTAGCGGCCAACATGGCCTCGTTTGGCACCGATCACATCATCAATCCGTTCGAGCGTTTTGCCGAGCATCTGGCGCTGGCCGTGGCCGCTCCCGAACGTTTTCGTCTGATCGAACTGCTCACCAGCCTGCCGGAAACGCCGATTCCCGAAATTCATCGCCCACCCGGCGGGCGCTGGATCCTCTGTGGCTATGGCCGCTTCGGCCATGCGATTGCCAAGCGTCTGGCAGCCACCGGCATCCAGCTTAGCATCATCGACCCGCAGGCGCCGGATGCCGACCACACCATCATTGGCGATGGTACTGAGGCTACTACGCTGGAGCAAGCCGGTATCCATAGCGCTTCCGGCATCATTGCCGGCACCGACAACGACGTGAACAATCTCTCGATTGCCGTCACCGCGCACGAACTCAATCCCCTACTTTTTGTCGTTGCGCGGCAGAACCACAGCGCAAACGCGGCACTATTTGCCGCCTACAACGCCGACTTTACGATGGTGCACAGCCAGATCGTCGCCCAGGAAAGTGTCGCCATCCTTACGGCACCGCTCCTTGCCCGCTTTCTCGAACAGCTGCGCGACCAGGATGAGCATTGGAGCCATGGTCTGGTAGACCGCTTGCAAATCCTGGGCGACGGCTACACGCCCGTTGTCTGGGATATTCGCCTCAACATCAGCGAAGCTCCAGCGGCTTACCATGCGTTGATGCACCGGCAAACATTCAGTCTGGGGCAGCTTCTGCGCGACGGCACTGACCGCAGCCAACCGTTAAATGCCATCACCCTGCTCATCGAGCGTGGCGATCAGTTCTTTTTGCTGCCGCCGGATGAATTTATTCTCAACGCCGGCGATCAGCTATTGCTTGCCAGCCCACTGGCGGCTCAACGCAATTTCGAATTTACCGTGCGTAACGCCAATGAACTCGATTATGTCCTGAGTGGCCGCGAGGATTCGGGAAGTTGGCTGTGGCAGCGCCTGGCCGGTACCGGTAAAACTAATTAGCGGTACGCTCACGCTTGGCTCGCTGCTCCGCCAATCCCGCCAGGATGAGATTGAGGAATACCTCGGGGTCAATTGGCTTGGTCGCAAAGTAGTTCATACCTGCCGCCAAACAGCGTTCTTTGTCCTCAGCAAAAGCATTGGCAGTCATCGCGATAATTAGCAATTCGTTGCCACCAGGCAACGCCCGGATATGCTGTGTGGCTGCCAAGCCATCCATTCTGGGCATCTGCATATCCATCAGGATCAGGTCATATTGCTGACGAGTCACCCGCTCAATCGCCTGAACGCCGTCTTCTGCGGAATCAACGGAAAAGCCGATGTCCTCAAGCAGCATTTGGGCAATTTCACGGTTGATCGGCTCGTCTTCAACCAGGAGCACGCGGCATCCAGCATACTCATGGCGCAGGATGGCTTCATCATCCCGTTGGTCAATTGGCTCACGGGAAGGCAGAGTGACTACTTTCTTCAAACGTGCCGAGAACCAGAATGTGCTGCCCTGATTGACCGCGCTGTGCACGCCCGCAGCCCCGCCCATGCTGGCTGCAATTTTTGCGGTAATTGCCAGCCCCAAACCGGTTCCACCATATTTGCGCGTCGTTGATCCATCGGCTTGCTCAAACGCGCAGAATAAACGCGCCTGGGCTTCCGGAGAAATACCGATCCCGGTATCGCAGACCTCAAAGCGCAGCAGAACGCTGGCGTCATCTTCGGCGTCGATCAAGGCGCGCAAAGTCACACTGCCAGACTCGGTAAATTTCACCGCGTTCGCTGCGTAGTTGAGCAAGGCTTGCTGCAAGCGGGTGCGGTCACCGATGAGTTGCGTGGGCAATGCGGGCAAATCACAAACGAGGCGCAACTGCTTTTCCTGTGCGCGTTCCTGCAACATCGAGCGAACATTCTCAAACAGGCTACCCGGTGAAAAAGCGTTTTCATCCAGTACCAGCTTCCCGGCCTCAATTTTGGAGATATCCAGCACCATGTTGATCACTTCGAGCAAATGTTCGCCTGCCAGCTCAAGCTTACCCAGCCGCTCACTTTGTTCTGGCGGCAATCCGGCTCGGCGCATCAGCATCGCCATGCCGCTGATGGCATTTAGCGGTGTTCGTATTTCATGGCTCATATTTGCCAGAAAAATACTCTTTGAACGGCTAGCCTCCTCCGCAGCCTCCTTGGCCAGAGAAAGGGCAACGGTGCGCTCGCTGACGCGCGCCTCCAGGCGGGTATTGGCGTCCCGCAATTCATTTTCACGTACGAGAATGGCGCTGGCCATTTGGCCGATATCCGCTGAAAGATGGTTGAATTCGGTAATTCGCCCGCGAGGCCATTGATCGACCACCTCGCCCAGCGCCACCTGATGTGCCTGATGAACAATCCTGGAGAGCGGTCGCAACAGGCGTGAGGCACCATAAATGGCCAGCAACGAACCAATCAGCAATGAGGCGAAAAAGCCGCCACCGGCGATCAAGACGGTCATGCGAATTTCCGGGTGATCGAGTCCTGCCGGCAGGCGGGATATGAATGACCAACCCAGCGCCGCCGAGCGCGCACCGCCGACGTAATATTGCCTCCCGGCGAAAGCGAATTGCGTGGGCAGCGCCTCGCCCTTGAGTACCGCGTTGAGCACCGGCGAGTTGTAGATATTCAATCCCCCTACACGGTTTGCCGACTCGGTATCGGCAAGCAACTCGCCGCGCTGATCAATGACCCAGATAGCGCGCTGTTGCTTGTCGGAATTATCATCAATAATGCTGAGCAGATAGCTCAGGGGGATTTCTGCCAGCAGAACTTGCTGCCCCTTGACTGGTACCGCCAGTCCAACGGTCACCACGCCACTCAATGAGGAGAGGTATTTGTCACTCCAGACCGGGCCGAGGCGCTCTTTGACTTCGCGAAAAAGCGGTGTTCCCGACAGGTCACTGCCCAGTACTTCGCGCTCCAGATGGCGATACTCTGGCGTCAAGCCGGCGCTAATCACTTCGCCTTGCGGCGACAGCAGGTAAAGGGCGCGGAACACCTTGCCATTGGCGACTGTCTGGCTGATCAGCTCGGCGGGTAACTGGCTGTTCAGCAAGGCCGTGGCGACCAGTGCCAATTGCTCTTGCTGGGCCAGCATCTGCAACTCAATACGAAAAGCCAGTTCACGCGCATCACCCTCGGCACGACTGCGGATTTCGGTCTCAAGCTGAGGAATCCGGATCAGAAGAAAAATGGAGCCGACGATGAGAAAGGTGAGTACAGAGGTCATCGCCAATAACACGCCCAGATAAGCATGCAGGCGCCACTCGCGAAGCCAGGGGAAAATCATTTGTACTGAACCAGATTTCCGCTACGAAGCTCGGTGAAATAGACCATACGCGTTGCGTCGCCGTTGGCATCAAAAACGATTTCCTGTTGCACCCCTTTGTAAGGGCCATACTTGAGCAGGGCTGTTTTCATGTTTTCACTGCCGGTACGCTGTTTCATGGCGGCAAAGACGATGTTGGCAGTGTCATACGCCAATAGCGAAAATGAGCCAAACTCGCGCTGAAATCGGTTTTTGAAAGCGGTGCGGAAATTTTGATAGGCGGCGCCACTATCGTCACGATTGTAGGCATGGGTAATCAGCATGCCTTCGACTGCACTGCCACCCATTTCGCTCAAGGCCTCCGCCGAAGCCGCCCATTCGGAAGAGCTCAAGGCGAGGCCGGGTGCGAGGCGCCGGGCCTGCTGTGCCAGGCGTGATGTATCGAGGGTGCTGGCGACAAAAACCAGGGCTTCCGGCTTGGCATTCAGCAACTGGGTGATGACATCAGAAAAATGCGTGGTTGCCGACGATTCAAAGCCGGCAGTGCCGCTGACAGCTCCGCCTAGTTGTTTGAATTCATCCGCAAAAGCCTCCACCCAGGTGGCAGAAAACGACAGATTTGACACATCAAAGGCGAGGCCGGCGCGCCGCGTGCCGCGCTCGAACAATACTCTGGCGTGCTGAATGGCTGCGTCTCGTGTGGTGCAATTAACGCGAAAAAAATAGTCATCCTTGCCGTAAAAATCGGTCGAAGCAACGGTGGGACTGATAAACACTTGCCCGGCTTGTGCCATCAGTGGCAAGACAACGGTTGCCATCGAACTGGTTACTGGCCCGATGATGATATCCGGGTGTAAAGCAATCAACTCCAGCGCTGCCTCGGTGGCCTTTACCTTGTCCTGCCCGTCATCACGAACGAGCAGCTCAATTTTTCTTCCGTTGATACCACCGGCTTTGTTTTGCTGCTCAACAGCAAGGATCACGCCATTTCGCACGCTCTCGCCAAAGTCTGAACCGCGATCAGAAAGACCGGCCAGCAAACCGATCTTGATGGGCTCGGCGGGGCTGCAAGCGGCAAGTACGAGCAGAATCAATGCCGTGCCGAGCACTGCCGGTACTTTACGCAAAACCACCTCCTCGGATCAGCTATTTTTATTTTCAATAATTACTTGATAGTAATCAATATCCAAGAAGGCGGTCAAGCAATGAAAGTGAGCGTGAAATCGACCCGCCTGTGGAATTTGATTTCGATGATGATATCCGGATTGCCGAGGAGAAACTTGGCTAATCGTGCTCAGAGTGCCAAATCACCCAATCAGCGGCATCGACAATCCCGGCTTGGGCACTACGCCGCCAGCACCCTCCGCAAACCGCGCATCAGCGAACCCATGAGCGGCACTTTCATGTAAAGCTCTTCACCGGTATCCCAGTAATCGCGGTGGTAATTGACTTTGCCTGCGGCATCAAAGCGCAGATGCGAGGCACCGCGCATGACTTGGGCCTGGCCTTTGCCCCACAGCTTGACGCGGTAGTAGAACTCCCAGATCAGCATCGCGCCATGTTCGTCGGAGATGGTTTCAATCACCGCAAAACGCGGCTCGGCGACCTGTTTGAACATGTGGCTAAAGATGCGCTCAATGGCCGTCAGGCCGCGCACTTCGTTGAACGGGTCTTTGAAATAGGCGTCGGGGCTGTAAAACTCGGGGAAGCGCGACACGCTCTCGGGTGAAAACTCGTTGTAGAACTTGATCAGGTCAGCAAGGGCCATCTCAGCCTCCGGTCATGCGGCGAACAAAAGGGAAGTAAAGGCGGTAGGGTAGCAGCGCCATCAGTTTCATGAAGCGGGTGAAGCGCTTGGGGAAATGGATTTCAAATTTTCCGCCTTTTAGGCCGTTGACCGTAAGAATTGCCGCTTCTTCCGGGCTGATCAGCGCGGGCATGGTGAAATCGTTTTTAGCCGTCAGGCGGGTAGCGACAAAGCCCGGATTGATGACCCAGACACCGATATTTTTGGGTGCCAGATCGAGATGCAGTACTTCGGCAAAGTGAATCAGCGCCGCCTTGCCCGGCCCGTAAGCCAGCGCCTTGGGCAGGCCGCGATAGCCGGCAACGCTGGCGACAAAGGCGATGCCACTGCCGGTGCGCAGATGCGGCAGCACGGTGGCGGTCAGGCGCATGGCGGCGAGGAAATTCACTTCAATGACCTTTTCTGCCTGCGCCAGAT
>JAQTZQ010000198.1 GCA_028687645.1 Rhodocyclaceae bacterium | reverse complement strand
ATCGGCCGGTCGATAAAGAAATGCGAGAACATGGTTGGCTCCCGCTTACTTGGCTGGGGCCGGCGCAGGAGTCGGCGCAGCTGCGGGCTTCGGCTCGCTGACCTTGACCGGTGCGCCGGGGGCGAGGCGCATGAAGCCATCGACGATCAGGGTATCGCCCTCATGCAGTCCGCCCAAGACCAACCACTTGTCGTCCATCCAGTTGCCGACCTCGATAGGCCGGGTTTGCGCCTTGTTGTCTTTGTCGATGGTCCACACAAAGTAGCCCTGGCCGCTTTGCTGTACCGCCTTTTGCGGCACCAGTATCCCTTTCGGGTAGCTGGCGCCGAGCAGGCGGGCACGGACAAACTGGCCGGGCATCAACGAGCCTTTCGGGTTGGCGACTTCAGCCCGCAGCAAAATGGTCCCAGTGCCTTGCGAGTAGGAAGTGTCGGCGAAAGTCAGGCGGCCTCTTTCGGGATAGACCGAGCCATCGGCGAGCAGGACTTCGATCACATAGTCGTCATTCGACGGCGCTTTCAGTAAACCCTTGGCGATGCTCTCGCGGTATTTAAGTAGCGAATTTTCTGATACTGAAAAAACGACGCGCATCGGGTCAAGCGCTGCCACCGTGGTCAACAAGGCATCCGTACTATTCGCGCTGAGATAGCTGCCATCCTGAATTTTGGCGGCGCTGGCCAGGCCGTTGAGCGGGCTTTTGATTGTTGTGTAGCCGAGGTTGAGTTCAGCGGTCATCACATTGGCACGGGCGACTTCAACGGCTGCCTGCGCCGAGCGCTCGTTGCCGACCGAGTCGTCGAGATCTTTTTTGGATAAAGCATTTTGCTCGACCAGCGGTTTGACGCGCGCCAGTGTCGCCTGCGCCACCGAGTGCCGCGCCAGTTGGGCCGAGAGTTCGCCCTTGGCGGCAGCCAGTTGCGCCTCAAAGGGTTTGCGGTCGATCTGGAACAGCGTTTGCCCGCTGCGCACCATCGCTCCTTCCTTATACAGCCGCTTGTCGAGGAAGCCGGAAACCCGGGTGCGAATCTCGACCAGTTGTGAGCTCTCTGTTTGCGCGGTGTATTCGTAAGAGACGGGTGTTTCCTGCGTGACCACTTTGATGGCGGTGACTTCGCTCGGGCCTCTGACGGGGGCGGATTTTTCTTCGCCGCAGGCAGTCAACAAGGTCACGAAGGATAGGGCGGCAAACAATTTCAGAGGCGGCATGGAAAGCTCCGGAGTGATGTCTTTGGCGTTAGCTGCTGATCATAACCTGAAGCAGCAGGGCACGCATCCGGCTGGCGCCTGATGTCTGGCGAATTGAACCAGAGCCTGAGTGAATAGACAAACTTTGGAGCGCCAGCTTTGCCCATTTTGGGCGTCAAAGCCGATGTGTGATAAAAATCGGGCAAAAAACGGTGTTGACCGTAAGACTTTGCATTTTTATTAAAAGCGAGATGCCGTGCGCAAAACCCAGCCTTCTTTGATTCCCGGCGACTTTGATATCCGCTTTGAGCGGGCATTTGGCTTGCTGGCTTTTGTCGCCAATCGTCACATTATCGATCACATGCGCCGGCTCTCGCTTGAGTTGGATTCTGATCCGAATAGCGCGTTGGTCTGGGGAGTTTTGGCACATTTGAACCTCCTTCCGAACCTGCCGTTGGGTTGCGACCCGATGTTGGTGCTCGATGAAATGGGGATGAAAAAGGATCGCACCTTAGTGCCGGTTCGCCTCTCGGTGATTGTTCAGGTTGTCGGCTTGCCGCGTGAAACGGTCAGACGAAAACTGGAGCTTTTGCGCGCAGCGGGGAAGGTCGAGCGGGATGCCGACGGAAAATGGTGCTATCTGGTGGCTGGTGTCGGTCAGCGTGAACGCGATTTCACGCGGAAAACGGTGCTGCAACTGCTCAAAACCGCCGAGAGCATGTTGCAGCTTCTTGATCAGGTGAATTTGGATCAACCGTCTCGATAGTGTCAGGTTTTCGTGGCTAAATACGGGTTTTACAAATCTGGTGGCCAGCACGACGAGAACCATCAGGTTTGTCGTCAGGCCGCCTCTTCCAAGGAAAACAAATCAATGAAACGAAAGCTCCTGCTCGCGCTGTTCATCGTCAACACCAGCATCGCCGCTCCCGCCCTGGCGGCCAGCGACCATGCCTCACACCACCACGACGCTTCAACGTTGCAGCTCAACCAAGGAAAAAAATGGGAGACTGACGCACCCTTGCGCCAGGCAATGCACAACATCCGAGAGTTCATGGCAGCCGCGCTGCATGAAATCCACGAAGATCGCCTGCCGAGCAAAAAATATGACACGCTGGCTGAGCAGGTAAAGCATCAGGTTGGCCAGATTGTTGCTCAGTGCAAGTTGGCACCTGCGGCCGATGCGCAGTTACATTTGATTGTTGCGCAACTGCTCGAAGGGGCTGAGCAAATGGCCGGTGCGACCAAAGACGCAAAGCGCCAGCGCGGTGCCATCGGCGTTATCAGCGCTCTGGATAACTACGCCACCTACTTTGAGGATGCGGGGTTCAAGCCAATTACGCATTGAGCTCATGGCACCAAAATTTGAGTTTCGCAGCGCCGTAAAATCACGAGAGGCCATGGCTCTATCCCCTATTCCGGATTGGCGGGACGTTTGATCTCGGCGCGCAAGTAAGGTGCGTTCGCGCTCTGGAAGAACATCAGCGCGATGGATTGTGGCGGGCCTTCCTTTTTCCAGTCGACACGCTTGTAGCCCGACATGATGCAGTCGTTGGCAAAGTTTTCGCCAGGTTGAAGCGGGTTCAGCGAATTGAAATAGAGCCGATCCGGGCCGACAAAATAGGCTATTGAAGCGCGTGAACGGGGGATGGGCGCGGGCGGGTCGATGCCATCGGCGCGAAAGTTGACCTTGAATTCAAGCGGTTCGATCCGATCGGTTGCGCCAGACGTAACCGGTGAGAAGTCGGCATGGACACGCTTGCCGTCGAGGTGCCAGTAAAGGCGCAGGAGGGGCGTCGGCTCGGCGGCTGACCACATGAGGTGGAGGTTTTGTTGATCACGGCAAAAGATGTTGCGCGTACTGGTTGCAGTGTCGCTCCAGTTATCGCCTACCTTGCGGTCGATTCGCTCCAGTTCAAAGCCGGCTGGTGCGATCAGCGACTGGGTGTAGATCAAGCCGACGGTTGGCAAATTGAAGCGCTGAACAGGGCTGACGGTATAGGGCAAAGCGGCTGCTGGCGCGGCCTGAAAGGCCTTTTGGGTCAGACCACGCGAAGCATGAAAAATTGGCCCCTGGAGCAGCGTCGCGGCGGAGAAGGGCAAGAGTATGACGAGCAGGCCGCTGCTTGCCATGAACAAGCTTTCGCCCTTGCTGAATGCTGGTCGCAGCAGACTGCCACAGAGCGCATGTCCAGCAAACCAGACCAAGGGGCCGATGACGAGCAGCCCGAGATAAAAATAGGCCAGCGCCTCGGGCCCTGAGGTCGCCATGCTCAGGATAACGATGACACCCGTCGTCACCGGCAGCAGCAGGAAAAGTGACAGCAGGCGTAGTGACAGCCAGCTACTAGCCTTGTTGTGGGCGGCGAAGTAGCGCTGCTCCCGGAACAGGATCAGCCCGGCGAGCACCAGGGTTACAACGCCAACAGCCCCCCAGGCCCACTTGTCGAACTCGGGCAGTTTGCTGATGTTAATAAGGAAATTGTTGATATCCATGCTGAAATTTTCGCCGGGAGTGCTATTGGATTATTTTTTCTATCGTCCAATTTTGGCTCACCCCTATAAAAAACCAAGCCCCGAATGCGATATCCCTATGAGATTGATCGCCGATTCATTCAATTCCAGCGTGGTAACCGCAGTCAGCATAGCTGACTGGGTCATTTCACCGCGATCAAGGATTCCCTGAAACGTGGCTAGCGAGGCAGCATCCGGCGCAGTGCCCACAACATTCTGATAGATTGTTTTGACAAATGTCGCGTTATCGTCGCTACCTGCAAACGCATGCATGATGGGTGTTGCCAGATCGGAAATGGCTTCAAGTGACATTCCTTGATCAAACAGCCCCATGACGGTGCCAATATGATCAGGCTTGATATAGGCCGGGCCAAAGGCCGCATTGATCAGCAAAGCCGTTTTGCCGGCATGGCCCTCCAGGTCGTAGGCAAATTTGCTGTCGGCAAACTCAACCCGACGCGCATCGGTGACTACTTCACTGGTATGTGCGCCATCCAGTTTTGTCACGGTCAACGTCTGATTTGGATTGATTTTTACCCCGTAATCCAGACGACTCCCGTCATAGCTGGCGATGGATACCCCGTATTCATTTGTTTTCAGGGTGTGCGTTGTTGCTAAGGGGGAGGCGCTTTGCTCGTAGCGATCGACGCTGTAGATGGGGATCAGGTAAGGGTAGGGAAAATTCTGATAGGCGACACCGCTGACGGTGATGCTTTCAACGGCGGTCGTGCTGATGGCGGTGGCAACGTCCATCCCGTCAATAACTTTACCAAAAACAGCATAGCCAGGGCTGCTTGGGCTTTGGTAGTCGAGGAAGGGGTTATCGACGGTGTTGATGAAAAATTGTGAGGTAGCTGAATCGGCAGCCGACGTACGCGCCATCGCGATGGTCCCGCTCAGATTGCTGAGGCCGACATTGGACTCGAGTTTGATTGGCGCGTGTGTGGCTTTGCTGGTAATGGATTGCGTCAGGCCTCCGCCCTGGATCATGAAGTTATCGATGACGCGGTGAAAGATCGTCCAGTCGTAGAAATTTTCATCGACATAGCTCAAGAAGTTGTTGACTGTGATCGGGGCATTGGTCGGATAGAGTTCAACCGTTAACGGGCCATAGCTGGTGTTGATCAGGACGCAAGGATTCAGGGGGGTCATGGTCGTTTAGAGAGCGGCGTAAATGAAAAGCGGTCAGAAACCCGAAAAGCTCAGGGTTTCGCTCTTGTTGAGGAATTCCATCTTGAGCTCGCCATTTTGAGCAATATCATTGGCAGCTTCAGCGGCGGCTTGGTCGGCTTTGGCGTGGGCTTGCGCCAGTTGGCCGAGGATGGATAGGTGTTGCATGGACAACAGTTGGCAGTACGCAATCAGCAAGCCACCAGAATTTCGTACGTCGAGCAGGGCTTCAGCAGAAAGCTGGTTCACGGCAGCTTCGTCAATCTGAAACAGCCCCTCAATATTTTTCTCACCCGTCTCTGTTTTGAGTTTGATCGGCCAAGGCTTGATCAAATTGTGCTGCTTGAGCAAATTACAGGCAAGTTGGGTGGCTTTGAGGCTCTGATCACTCTGGTGCAGGAAGTTGAGTATCTCGCGGATAGCCTGGGTGGGTTCACCGGCTTCGTCAAAGAAAGGTTCCCCATCTGTCCCTTCGCAGACCAGTCCAGAGTCTTGGTCGATGCACAGAATTTTCTGCCCCTCCGGTGTGTTGAAAAATCGGAAGGGGTAGGCGCGACATGAGGCAGGGATATAGCCGTGTAACCAGCGACCATCATTGGTGATGAAATGATTTCGGTCGGGCTGGATACTCATGACGGCCACCGGAATAAATCCGTCGTCCCTCTGTATGAAGGCCACCGGCAGGCTCATGACGGCCTTGGGTAATTCAGCCAGACTCAGCGGCAAGAGGGCATCTTTCTGGGCAAATGCGTAGCTGGTGGTGCGAAGCCAGCGCTTGTTGCCATGAGTTGCTTTGGATAGTGCTTGGTAGTTGGGCATGGTGAAAGTTCTCGATCGTCGAATTGAATAAAAAAGAGGGCAGTCAAAAAGAGTATCAAAACCAATATTCGAGCGATTCCTCCGGTTGACCGTGAGGTCGGCTGATTCACGCGACCCAACTGCTGCACAATGATTTCAGCAAGGCGGCTCTCTGTCACCAAGCTTTCCCTAAGTGTGTCGCGGGCTCGCTCAATATGTTGTATCGAATATTCTAAGCGTGGCAGGAGCAATATGTTTGGCCGAGCAAGCGTATTTTCCTGATGGCTGCTCCAGTGAAAGTCAGCAAGCACAAGCACCTTGGAAGTGCGCAGCGATAAAAACAACGGTTGCCAATCAAGTCCATGTTGAATGACCGCTTGAGGGAAATCAAGAAGACGAATTTGGCAGCGACAAAGCATGTGCCATAGATTGATTCAAAGCGTTCAGCCTATTTTGTACGAAGTCCTCCCAGTCGGTCTTTCGCCATCGCATTTGTGCTGTACTTAAAGTGAGCAATTGGCTTTGGATGTCGATTTTTCTTGACCGTGAAAACAAAGGGTGTACAATGCGCACCTCTTTGACGGCACAGCGGTTTAGGTGGTGTTGAAGAGGGGGGTGAAGGGTAGGAAGTTTTTACGAAATGTCTTGACGAGTTAAGTAGAAATGCTTCATAATCTCGCTTCTTTGCTGCTGACGAATCAAACGAAACGGCGCGGCA
>JAQTZQ010000037.1 GCA_028687645.1 Rhodocyclaceae bacterium | reverse complement strand
ATGGCGCGATGTTCGTCCAGCGATTGCTGCAAGCGGCCTTCAAGCGACAGGGAATGCAGGCGGGAAAGTTTGAGCACTTTGCGCAAATCCTGAATCACCGAGAGCAGCCAGCGATTGTTGGCAAGCTCCTGAATTCTTTTGTGAAAAGCCTGGTTGGCCTCAAAGAAGGCATCAATCCGACCATCACGAGCGGCACTTTCAAGCGCCTCATGAATCAATTTAAGTTCACGAATTTCGATTGGCTTGGCGCGCCCCACGGCATCCGCAGCGCAGCGCCCTTCCAGCAAGGCCATGAGCGGAAAAATATCATCCAAGTCCTGGCGCGATATTTCTGTGACGTAGCAACCTCGACGTGGTTTGAGCTGAACTAGCCCCTCGGAGGCCAGCACCTTGAGTGCCTCGCGCAGTGGTGTGCGCGAAATTCCATATTGTTCCGCCAGTTTTTGTTCATCAATCCAGGTGCCCGGCGTCAGTTCATGGGCGAAGATACGCTGGCGCAAACGCTCTGCAACTTCCTGATAAAGCGCGGTGGGGGCGATACGGGTCATGGCTGTGACTTATGGGTGTGGAGCGAGTCAAGAATTGCTGACTTGCGTCCATAATTATGGATAACGTATTATGCACGACTTGCAAGCTTAACTTTGCTGTCGAAGGCGTAGAATTTTGAATTTTGCATCATCGGCTCAGAAAAATCGAATCAGAGAGGGTGGGTCATGTCAGAAAAGTTCTTGGATTCCAATAATCTGGATGCTTGGGAAAAGGCGGCAACCAAGCATTCGCCGGGCGGCGACGTAAAGAATCTTAACTGGAACACGCCTGAGGGTTTGGTCGTCAAGCCGCTCTATACCAAAGCGGACGTGGCCGACCTTGAGTTTGCCGATACGCTGCCTGGCTTCGCGCCCTATCTGCGCGGCCCACAGCCAACCATGTATGCGGTCAAGCCGTGGACGATTCGCCAATACGCCGGTTTCTCTACCGCCGAAGCCTCCAACGCGTTCTATCGCAAGGCGCTGGCTGCCGGCGGCCAGGGCGTTTCTGTGGCTTTCGATCTGGCCACACACCGTGGTTACGATTCTGATCATCCTCGCGTTACCGGCGACGTCGGCAAGGCCGGTGTGGCGATCGATTCGGTTGAAGACATGAAGATTCTTTTCGACAGTATTCCGCTCGACAAGGTTTCAGTTTCAATGACAATGAATGGTGCGGTGCTGCCCATCCTTGCTGGCTATATTGTGGCCGCCGAAGAACAGGGCGTGCCGCAGGATCAACTTTCTGGCACGATCCAGAACGACATCCTCAAAGAATTCATGGTGCGGAACACCTACATCTATCCGCCCAAGCCGTCGATGAAGATCATCGCCGACATTTTCGGCTACACCGCGCAGCACATGCCGAAGTTCAACTCGATCTCGATTTCCGGCTATCACATCCAGGAAGCCGGGGCCAACCAGGCCATCGAACTGGCCTTCACGCTGGCCGACGGCATGGAGTACGTGCGTACCGGCGTTGCTTCCGGCATGGACGTTGATACTTTTGCTGGCCGCTTGTCCTTTTTCTGGGCTGTCGGCATGAACTTCTATCTTGAAATCGCCAAGATGCGCGCCGGTCGCTTGCTGTGGGACCGCATCATGACCGGTTTCAACGCCAAGACCGCCAAGTCGAAAATGCTGCGCACGCACAGCCAGACCTCGGGCTGGTCGCTGACCGAGCAGGATCCGTACAACAACGTCGTGCGCACCACCATCGAGGCGATGGCGGCCGTCTTCGGCGGCACGCAGTCGTTACACACCAATGCGCTCGACGAAGCCATCGCGCTGCCGACCGAATTCTCGTCGCGTATCGCTCGCAATACGCAGCTGATCATTCAGGAAGAAACCCACATCACCAATGTCGTCGACCCGTGGGCCGGTTCCTACATGATGGAAAAGCTGACCCAAGACATGGCTGACAAGGCTTGGGGCATCATCCAGGAAATCGAGGCGATGGGCGGCATGACCAAGGCGGTTGAATCCGGCTGGGCCAAGATGCAGATTGAAACCTGCG
Source organism: Rhodocyclaceae bacterium (assembly GCA_028687645.1). GTDB lineage: Bacteria > Pseudomonadota > Gammaproteobacteria > Burkholderiales > Rhodocyclaceae > Azonexus. The sequence continues at coordinate 26,568 of JAQTZQ010000037.1, read as the reverse complement.
CCGCCGACAAGCAGGCGCGCATCGATTCCGGCAAGGACGTCATTGTTGGCGTCAATAAATACAAATTGGCCAAGGAAGATGCGATCGATATCCTCGATATCGACAATCATGCGGTGCGTGATTCGCAAATTGTCCGCCTCCAGCAGATTCGTGCGACGCGCGACAGTGCTGCAGTTTTGGCCGCTTTATCGGCGTTGACCGCAGCCGCCGAATCAGGCGAGGGAAATCTGCTCGATCTGGCAGTCAAGGCCATGCGCTTGCGTGCAACGGTCGGTGAAGTATCCGACGCGCTGGAAAAGATTTTTGGCCGTTTCCGCGCCAATAACCAAACTATTTCCGGTGTTTATGGAGGTGTTGTGGAAGGTCAGGAAAGCTGGGAAGTGATCAAGGCCGATATCGCCAAATTCGCCGAAGAAGAAGGCCGTCGCCCGCGTATCATGATCGCCAAATTGGGTCAGGATGGCCATGACCGGGGCGCCAAGGTGGTTGCCACCGCTTTTGCCGACCTCGGCTTTGATATCGACATGGGGCCGCTGTTCCAGACACCGGAAGAGGCAGCGCGTCAGGCTGTCGAAAACGACGTCCATGCAATTGGTGTTTCTTCGCTGGCCGCCGGTCACAAAACGCTGCTGCCGACGCTGGTCAATGCCTTGAAGGAACAGGGTGCCAACGACATCATCGTTTTCGCCGGCGGCGTCATTCCGGCACAGGACTACGATTATCTCTACGCTGCCGGTGCCAAGGCCATCTTCGGGCCGGGCACGCGGATCGAGGATTCTGCGCGCAAGGTGATGGAAGAAATTCGCAAGGCGCGCGGTTAATTCAGGGATGAAGCTGAGCGAGGCACCGGTCTTGATCCATACGCTTTCGTCTGCCGATCAGTCGCTGGTCGACGGCGTGCTCGCTGGTCAGCGTCGTGCGCTGGCCAAGGCGATCACGTTGATCGAGTCGACACGCGCCGATCATCAGCAGCGGGCGCAGCAGGTGCTCAATGCCGTGTTGCCGAGTACCGGCAACGCCATCCGTATCGGTATCTCTGGTGTGCCGGGGGCTGGCAAATCGACCTTTATTGAAGCACTTGGTGTCTGGCTGATTGAACAAGGGAAAAAACTCGCTGTTTTGGCGGTTGACCCCTCCTCTTCAGTTTCCGGTGGCTCAATTCTTGGTGACAAGACGCGGATGGAGCAGCTCTCGCAACGCGAGGAAGCTTTCATTCGCCCCAGCCCGTCTTCCGGTTCGCTGGGTGGCGTTGCCGAAAAGTCACGTGAAGCCATGCTGCTCTGCGAAGCAGCGGGCTACGATGTGATCATCATTGAAACGGTCGGTGTTGGTCAGTCGGAAACGACGGTGGCTGGCATGGTTGACATGTTCTGCCTGCTGCAATTGCCGAATGCCGGTGACGACTTGCAGGCGATCAAAAAAGGTATTGTCGAGATCGCCGATATGGTGGTTATCAACAAGGCGGATATCGACAAGCAGGCTACCGCTGTCGTCCGCGCCCAGTGGCGCAATGCCTTGCATATGTTGCGTCCGGCATCGCCCAACTGGGCGCCACCGGTGATTGCGTTGTCTGCCCTGCACAAGGAAGGCATTGTCGATTTTTGGGCGCAGGTTGAAAAATATCAGGCTGCGCTCAAGCCGACTGGCGAATTCGCCGCCAAGCGCCAGCATCAGGCACTGAACTGGATGTGGCAAATGATCGACTCCGGTTTGCGCCAGCATTTTCGTCATCACCCGCGCGTGCAGGAAAATCTGGCAGCGCTGACCCTCTCGGTCGAAAAAGGAACTACAACACCGGCTACCGCCGCGTATGTCCTGCTCGACTATTTAAAACATTGATTTTTCGACTTACCCGTACCATTAAGGGAGTTTTTTATGCACGACATCATCCGCCAGTTGGAAAAAAAGCGCGAATTGGCCTACCTCGGAGGCGGTCAGAAGCGTATTGATAGCCAGCACAAAAAAGGCAAACTCAGTGCTCGCGAAAGAATCGAGTTGTTGCTCGATCCCGATTCATTTGAAGAATGGGATCTGTTCAAAGAGCATCGCTGTACCGATTTTGGTATGGATCAGGCCGAGAAGACGCCGGGCGATGGGGTCGTGATTGGTTATGGTACGGTCAACGGTCGTTTGGTCTTCGTTTTTTCACAGGATTTCACGGTGTTTGGCGGTTCGCTCTCAGAGACCCACGCCGAGAAAATCTGCAAGGTGATGGATCAGGCAATGAAGGTCGGCGCCCCGGTCATCGGTCTCAATGACTCGGGTGGTGCGCGTATTCAGGAAGGGGTTGCCTCTCTGGGTGGCTATGCTGATGTCTTTCAGCGCAACGTCATGGCCTCCGGTGTCGTGCCGCAAATCTCGATGATCATGGGCCCCTGTGCCGGCGGCGCGGTTTATTCACCGTCGATGACCGACTTCATCTTCATGGTGAAAGACTCGTCCTACATGTTCGTCACCGGCCCGGAAGTCGTCAAGACCGTGACTCATGAAGATGTGACTGCCGAAGAACTCGGTGGTGCCGTAACCCACACCAGCAAGTCCGGAGTGGCCGACTTGGCTTTCGAGAATGATGTCGAAGCGCTTTCCATGCTGCGTCGCTTCATGAATTACCTGCCGGCCAATAATCGCGAAAAGCCGCCAGTGACGCCAACCAATGACCCGGTCGACCGCTTTGATTACTCGCTGGATACCTTGGTGCCTGATAACGCCAACAAGGCGTATGACATGAAAGAGTTGATCGTCAAGGTTGTTGACGACCATGACTTTTTTGAGTTGCAAGCAGATTACGCGCGAAACATCATCATCGGCTTTGGTCGTATGGACGGTCATCCGATTGGTATCGTTGCCAACCAGCCGCTGGTGCTGGCCGGCTGTCTGGATATCAAGTCCTCGATCAAGGCGGCCCGCTTCGTCCGCTTCTGTGATGCCTTCAATATCCCGGTCGTTACTTTTGTCGACGTACCAGGCTTCATGCCGGGTACCACGCAGGAGTACGGCGGCATTATCAAGCACGGCGCCAAGTTGCTGTATGCCTATGCCGAATGTACTGTTCCCAAGGTGACGGTGATTACCCGCAAAGCCTACGGCGGCGCTTACGACGTGATGTCCTCCAAGCATCTGCGTGGTGATGTCAATATCGCCTGGCCATCGGCTGAAATCGCGGTGATGGGCCCGAAGGGGGCGGTGGAAATTATTTTCCGCGAAGAGAAAAACGATCCCGCCAAGCTGGCCGAACGCGAAGCCGAATACAAAGCCAAATTTGCCAACCCGTTTGTTGCCGGGGCCCGTGGCTTTATCGACGACGTCATCATGCCGCACGCTACGCGCAAGCGGATAGCCCGTTCGCTGGCCATGTTGCGTGATAAAAAACTGGAAAACCCGTGGCGCAAGCACGGCAATATCCCTTTGTGATTGGTGATGCGTAATTAGGGATGAGGCAATAGGTATTGGCTAAAGGCGCCGCTGGGTGACTCCAATTCCTTATTGCCTATCCTCATTTTCCAAGGAAAAATATGTTCAAGAAAATACTGATTGCAAACCGTGGCGAGATTGCCTGCCGCGTTATCAAAACCGCCCGCAAGATGGGCATTCTGACGGTTGCCGTTTATTCCGAAGCCGACAAGGATGCGCTGCACGTCGATCTGGCTGATGAAGCCGTCTGTATCGGCCCGGCAGCCTCGAAAGAATCCTATCTGGTGGCCGACAAGATTATCGCCGCCTGCAAACAGACCGGCGCTGAGGCGGTTCACCCCGGTTATGGCTTCCTGTCGGAAAACTCCGAGTTTTCTCGCCGTCTGGAAGAAGAAGGCGTCAAATTCATTGGCCCCAAGCATTATTCCAGCAGCAAGATGGGCGACAAGATCGAGTCCAAGAAGCTGGCGCTAGAAGCCAGGGTCAATACCATTCCTGGCTATAACGAAGCCATTTCCGGCCCGGATGAGGCGGTCAAGATTGCTCAGGGTATCGGCTATCCGGTGATGATCAAGGCTTCTGCGGGTGGGGGTGGCAAGGGCTTGCGCGTGGCCTTCAACGACAAGGAAGCGCACGAAGGCTTTTCGTCCTGCGTCAATGAAGCCAAGAATGCCTTTGGTGACGACCGCGTCTTCATCGAAAAGTATGTGCTGGAACCGCGCCACATCGAAATTCAGCTGATTGGTGACTCGTTCGGTAACTACGTTTACCTGAACGAGCGCGATTGCTCGATTCAGCGCCGGCATCAGAAGGTCATTGAAGAAGCGCCGTCACCCTTCGTTGATCCGGCGATGCGTAAAGCCATGGGCGAGCAGGCTGTGGCTCTGGCCCGTGCGGTTAACTACGAGTCCGCCGGTACGGTTGAATTTGTGGTTGGTGCTGACAAGAGTTTCTACTTCCTGGAAATGAATACCCGTTTGCAGGTGGAGCATCCGGTCACCGAACTGATTACTGGTGTGGACCTTGTTGAGTTGATGATTCGCGTTGCCTACGGTGAAAAGCTGCCAATTACGCAGGCTGATGTTCAACTCAATGGCTGGTCGATGGAATGCCGAATCAACGCCGAAGACCCGTTCCGTGGCTTCCTGCCTTCCACTGGTCGTCTGGTCAAATTCCAGCCACCGATGGAAACCACCGACGCCAACGGCACGACCCGCGTTGATACCGGTGTTTACGACGGTGGCGAAATTTCGATGTTCTACGATTCGATGATCGCCAAGCTGATCGTGCACGCCAAGGATCGTAACGCTGCCATCGAGCGCATGCGTGATGCATTGAACGGGTTTGTGATTCGTGGCATTTCCTCGAATATTCCGTTCCAAGCCGCGCTGATGCAGCACAAGCGCTTCCAGTCTGGCAATTTCAACACTGGTTTTATTGCCGAGGAGTACCCGACTGGCTTTGACGCTTCGATGGTGCCGCACGATGATCCGGCGCTACTGGTTTCCGTCGCCGCCTATGTCTATCGCTCTTTTACTGACCGTTCTGCCTCGATTACCGGCCAGTTGCATGGTCACGAGCGGCTGGTCAGTGACCGCTGGATGGTCGTTCGTCTCGACGCAGCGGGTAACCAGCATCATCCGGTGACTGCCCGTCTGGTTGCCGGTGGCTACGATATTGAGTACCACGGCAAGCATTACGAGTTGCGCTCAAACTGGAAACTCGGTGAATCGCTGTTCGTCGGCACCTGCAATGGTCTGGAATTTACTTTGCAGGTCGAGCGCCATAAGACAAAGTACAGCCTGTTTCATTGGGGCACGCGTGCTGACTTTATGGTGATGAGCGCTCGCGCCGCCGAGCTGCTGGCCCTGATGCCCGAAAAGCAAGCCCCAGATCTTTCAAAATTCTTGATGTCGCCGATGCCCGGCTTGCTCCGCGAGGTAGCAGTTAAGGTTGGCCAGGAGGTTAAAGCAGGCGAGAAACTGGCGGTGATCGAGGCCATGAAAATGGAAAATATTCTCAAGGCTGATCAGGATTGCAAGGTCAAGAAAATTTCTGCTGCAGCGGGTGAGAGCTTGATGGTTGATCAGATCATCATCGAGTTTGAGTGAGTTGCTGCCTCCAGCGGCTGAAATTTTAGCCAATTTTGGCGGTTGACCGTAAGAACCAACAAAAAGCCCATCTTCGGATGGGCTTTTTGTTGGGCTCAGGTCTTATGGCAAAGGTAGCGTACAAAATCGGCGCCACGTTCGCTAACCTCGCTCGGCGTCAGGTGCTTGGGTGTGGGTTGATCAATGGTCAGGCCGACATCCAGTTTGATGCCAGCGTTTGCCGGGGCAATCAGGTATGTGTTTCCAGCGCTACTCAGGATGAAGACCGGAATTTTGCCGGGCGTACCTACGATGCGCTGGATAAAACCCGGGCTGATCTGATTCGGATACCAACTCAACTGAGCCCGTAAGCTGCCATCTTGAGTTGTTCGCAAACCAAGCATGACACCGAGTCGCGCTACCTTGTCGTCTCGCGTGGCAATCAGGCAAGGTGAAATGCGGCGCTGACCTTCGCCGGCAGGGCGCACGGCAAAGCCATCCACTACCGTCCAGCACTCATGCGGAACATTCAGGCTGGGTACCGCATTGGGAAGTTGGGAGCGGCGGTCAAAACCAAACATGGCCACCCGTTGATGAGCGATGGTGGCACTCTTTTCGTCCAAGCCCTGAGTGTTGAGTGGCTTTCCGGCCAGCAGCGTATAAGCATCTTCGGTGCCGAAGGAGATTGCCAGCTCGCCAACCTCGGTTGCCGGGGTTGCTGTGCGCTCGCTGAGCGAGAGACGCATATCATTCAGCAGGCGGATGCATGCAGCGCTGGAAAGCTCAAGGCCCAGTTTGAGTGACTCCGGCGATTCACCGCCTTGTAGCGACTCGATACGGTGACGGATTTTCCGGTCAATGGTCCGCACATCCAGCCAGCGTGGCAGCCCCTCAGGAATGGTGTCGCCGAACAGCGCATCGAGAGAAATTCCTCTGGCTTTCGAATCGTTATCGGGTATCGCCTGAAAGCCGGCAAGTTCGCGCCAGCGGCTGATGGCGCGGTTGGCGACGGCTAATTGGTGAGCGCTGAGGCGATAGGGATCAATCAGGCGTAGCAAGAAAGCCCAGGCAACATGGCCGGCAATGTTGGATTCACCAAGATGACGAAATTCCGGGTCTATGATTGGTTGACGCTGCAAATTTACCTGCTCGGCTTGAGCCAGCGTGCTTAGTAACAGGCGGTCTAGTAGTGGCGGACATTCCTGAGCCGCTTGCAGGTGGCAGTATTCGGCCAGACGCAGCGCTGAAGCCGCACGATGCAGAGGTAACAGGCGATCTACTGGTGCGAAGTGCGGGGTGATACGCAAATAGGCAATGCCCAATTGAGTCCATAACCGATGTGTCATGGTGAATATCTGCTGGTCGCCGGCACTCATTGGCAGCGGCTTGCGCAGGAATCGCGGGGCGAGCGCCTCCTGGATGGGCGCCACGACGCCGCGCAGAAATTCGAGCAGAGGCAAGCGCTCGTTGGCGTCAAGCTTGCTGGCGTCCAGGGCTTCAAGCTGCTGCAACAGCGCGCCTTGCATCGGCAGCGGAGACGCCTGGGGTTGGCTGGCCAGCCAGGTTTCGGCCGCGTCCAGATGATTGAATGCCAAGGGGTGATCCTGGGGCGTAGTCGGGAGCTCTAGCCAGTGCATTGGCCTGCCTTTCGGGGTATGCTTCGCGGATGAGTGGATTTGAAAATTATCGAGAAGAACTGGCGAATCTGGATCATGAGATTCGTCATTACGCGGCAGTCTGCGGCGTTGATCTGGCTAACAGGGGCGAGATTGAGGCTTGCTTTATGGCACATCACGACACTTGGGCCGGTGACAAGGCGCGTGAGAATTTGCATGGCTTGCTGATCTTGCGCATTAAGCTGGAGTCGGAAATGCTGGGCGAGGGCATGGTGCCGCCCTCGCTTGTCCCGCTAGCGGATTAATCAGCCATCCGTGTTGATCTGGGCGATCAGCGCTTGCAAAGTGGTATCGGCCTGATCGTTGGCAATCTGACAGGTGCCGGCCGCCTGATGACCACCACCGCCATACTTCAGCATCAACTCGCCGACATTGGTTTTGCTGCTGCGATCAAGAATTGATTTTCCGGTGGCCATCACCGTGTTCTGCTTTTGTACGCCCCACATGACGTGAATCGAGATATTGGTTGTCGGGAACAGGGCATAAACCAGGAAACGATTGGCCGCCCAGATGGTTTCTTCATTGCGCAAATCGAGAACCACCAGATTTTTATGAACCTGGGCGCAGCGCCGAATCTGTTCCTCGGCCTTTTGCTTCTGCTCCAGATAGAGATCAACCCGTTCCTTGACGTCCGGCAGGGCGAGGATTTCGTCAATATTGTGATTGCGACAGTATTTGATCAGATCCATCATCAGCGTGTAGTTGCTGATACGGAATTCCCGGAAGCGACCCAGGCCAGTACGGGCATCCATCAAATAATTGAGGAGCACCCAGCCCGTCGGATTGATGATCTCGTCGCTGCTGAACTGTGCCGAATCGGCTTTATCGACCGCCTCCATCATGTCGTCGGCAATGGTCGGGAAAACCGCTTTGCCACCGTAATAGTCATAAACCACACGCGCCGCCGAGGGGGCGTCCGGGTCGATGATGTGATTTTTGCGCTCACCTGTGTTGCGGATGGTCTCCGACAAGTGATGATCGAAAGCGAGGAAGGCGCCGGCAACATAAGGCAGGTTGGTGGTGATGTCGCGAGCATTGATCTCGATCTTGCCATCCTGCATGTCTTTGGGGTGAACGAACTTGATGTCGTCGATCAGGTTCAGTTCGTTGAGCAGCACTGCACAGACTAAACCGTCAAAATCGCTGCGGGTAACAAGGCGGTATTTTTCCTGACTCATGAGACTTGTCTCCAATATCAATGTGTCAACAATTAAAGCATATCAAACAGCGCATTGCGCTGCCATCGTCGGCATATTGTTGCAACAATCCAGTTGTTGGCGCGGGTTTGTTCGCGGACGTGCTTCACGTTGTGCTGCACGCCCACGGCTGTTTCTTACGAATCGGCACTCGGGCGGATCGCCAGTGCGCTGACCGGGCAGGGGGCGATGCAGGCGCCGCAGCCAGTACATTTTTCAGGATCAATCTCGGGTAGCGGGCTGCCGCCCAAGCGTGGCGTAAAGCGGATGGCGCGGGCGTCGCAAAAGTCGCCGCAAACCCGGCATTCGACGCCTTTGCTCGGCAGGCAGGTCGGGCCGACCAGGGCTTTGTAAGACCACGGCGCTTGCTCGTTATTGCTGCGCTGCAAGGCCAGTGGTTTGCAGGCGCTCAGGCATTCGGCGCAAAAGGTGCATTCGCCTCGGGCAAAATCGATGGTCGGAAATCCACCGTCGCCAGCAACAATAATCTGCTCCGGGCAGGCGCTCTGGCAGTCATTGCAGCGTGTGCAGGCAGCGATGAAATCCGCTTCAGCGAGCGCCCAGGGCGGACGAATTTGGGCCTGAATACGCGGTCGACCGCGAAAGAAGCCGCGCCGACTCGCGTCCACCATGAGTTATTTGCCCGATTTCATTTTGTCGATACCGCTGCGCAGCATCTGGTCGATTTCCGAACCCGGTTCAACTTGCGGCAACAGGGCTTCCCAGTAGGCAATACCCTTTTGGTTGTCGCCGGCTTCCATGGCGGATGCTCCGGCGAGGAAGAGGGTGTGGGCGTGATTGGGGTCGAGCTTGAGCGCACGTTCAATGAGGATGGCCGGCTTGCCTTTGAGCCCGGTCGTGCCCGACATGGCCAGGGTTTCGGCGTAGCTGGCGAGCAGGTCGGGGTTTTCATTGACCTTTTTCTCGGCCTTTTCGTAAGCGCCGGCAGCTTCGGCATAGCGGCCAAGGTTTTTGTAAGAGCGTGCCAGCATCAGCCAGCCGTCGAGGTCTTCCGGATTGGCGGCGAGGCGCTCGGCAAGTTTGGCAACCATGCCGTCAATTTGCTCCGGCGTCATTTTTTGCGGAGCGGCAGTCTGCGCTGGGTCAAGCGCTTTGGGGTTGCCGAGTTTGGCGTAGCCGAGGGTGGCCAGAATGGGGATGAGGAGCAGCAAAGCGAATGCGATTTTGCGGCTGCTGGCATGATCACCCTGTGGGGCGGTAGATTCGGGCTCGATTTCTTCGAGCAGACGGCGCTGGATTTCGTTTTTGGCTTGATCAAACTCCGCGCCTGAAATCGTGCCATCGGCTTTTTCGCGTTCGAGATCGCTGACCTGATCGCGGAAAATATCGAGATTCATCGCCTTGCGGTCGACTTTTACTTTGGGGGCGCGCAGGCCGAGCCAGAGCGGCGGTAAAACAAAGGCAGCGGTGACCACAATCATCAGGGTGGCGAATAGGGCAAACTGGGTCATTTCTGGCTGATTTCCTTGAACAGCGCCTCGGCGCGGCGGGTATCCTCGGTGGATAACTGGTGTTCGGCTTCATTCACGCGTTTGGCACGCTGGCGCAAATAGCGTTGCAGGGCAAATAGTCCGATCAGCAGCAGTGCAATCGGGCCGCCCCAGAGCAGCAGGGTAATGCCTTTGACCGGCGGACGGTAAAGCACGAAATCCCCGTAACGGGTGACCATGAAATCGACGATTTCGTTGTCGGTCTTGCCATCCTTGATCATGGTGCGTACTTCGCGGCGCAAGTCTTGCGCCAGTTCGGCATTGGAGTCGGCGATGGTCTGGTTTTGGCAAACCAGGCAACGCAACTCTTCGGAGAGCTTTTGCAGGCGCTTTTCGGCCACCGGGTCTTCGGCCAACGCGGCTTCGGTGGCGCTGGAGGCAAATGTTGCGGTCGACGTCAAAAACAGGGCAAAAAACAGGATGCGCAGGATCATTTGTTCAGCTCGGCAAGTAGCGGCAGGATTTTTTTGCCGAGAATTTCCGGTGAAATCGGCCCGGTGTGTTTCATGCGAATGATGCCGGCTTTGTCGATGACGTAGGTTTCCGGCACGCCATAGACGCCGTAGTCGATGCCAACGCGGCCATCGAGATCCATCACCGTCAGTTTGTACGGGTTGCCATGGTCGCTCAGCCATTTGTTGGCGCGCTGGAAAGCCAGCGTCTTTTCTTCATCGGCGGGCATCTTGCTCATGTCAAAACCGCCGTCACCACGAACTTCCTTGTAGTTTAGGCCGATCAGCGGCACATCCACTTTTTTGGAAAACTCGACCAGTACCGGATGCTCGGCCCGGCAGGAAACGCACCAGGATGACCAGACATTGAGCAGCCAGACCTTGCCCTGCATATCCTTCGGGCTCATCGTCTTTTCTGGCGTGTCGAGGATATTCAGGCTAAAGGCCGGGGCTGGCTTGCCGACCAGCGGCGAAGGCACCTCGCGCGGATTGAGGCCAAGGCCGACGGAGAGCAGGACAACGAGAGCGGCGAAAGCGCCGAGAATCCAGTAGTAACGGTTCATGCTTTTTGGCTTCCAGCGGGAATGGTGACGGTCGAAGCGGCGCGGGATTTGATACGGTAACGGCGATCCAGCATGGCCAGCAGGCCACCCAGCGCCATCAGTACGCAGCCGCCCCAGATCCAGTCGACGAAGGGCTTGTAATAAACGCGCACGGCCCATTCGCCTTCCGGCTTGTCGCGGTCGATCGGTTCGCCGAGCGAAACATAAACGTCACGCAGCAGGCCGGCGTCAATGGCGGCTTCAGTCATCGGCATCGAAGATGAGTGATAGCTGCGTTTTTCCGGATTCATTTTCAGCTGAAATTTGCCGTCGACCGAAAGATCGAAGTCACCCTGAGCTGCCGAATAATTAGGCCCTTCGACTGCTTTCACGCCATTGAAGGTGAAGTGATAGCCGGCAACGTCGACACTATCGCCGGGCGCCATCTTGACGTCCTTTTCATCCTGATAACTGCTGACCATGGTGACGCCGACAACAAAAACCGCAATGCCGATGTGCGCGACGTGCATACCGAAAAAGCTGCGCGGCTGTTTGAGTGCTGCGGCAATGAACGACTGGCCGCCACGGGTTTTTTGTACCCGCGCCGTAAAATTGAGCGCACCAGAGAACACAATCCAGGCGGCCAGTAACAGGCCGAGCGCAGTCATCGGGTGCCAACTGCCATAAATCAGCGGTACGACAATGGCGACGACGATAGCGGCAGCAAAAGCCCAGCGCACAGTACGCAGAATTTCGCCAATCGAGGCGTCTTTCCATTGGGCAAAGGGGCCAATGCCCATCAGAAAGAGCAGCGGCGTCATGACTGGAACAAAGACGGCATTGAAATACGGCGGCCCAACGGAAATTTTACCGAGGGCCAGCGCATCAATCAGCAGCGGGTACAGCGTGCCGAGCAATACCGTGGCGCAAGCGACAACGAGCAGCACGTTGTTGGTGAGCAGCATCGATTCCCGCGAAACTAGCGAGAAACGTCCGCCCAGGCCGACTTTCGGGGCGCGCCAGGCGAACAGCGCGAGCGAGCTGCCGATCACAGCGACCAGGAAAATCAGGATAAAAATACCACGTGTCGGGTCGGTGGCGAAGGCGTGAACCGAGGTCAATACCCCTGAGCGAACGAGGAAGGTGCCGAGCAGTGAGAGCGAGAAAGCTGAAATCGCCAACAACACCGTCCAGTTTTTAAAACTGCCGCGCTTTTCCGTGACCGCCAGCGAATGAACCAGCGCCGTGCCGACCAGCCAGGGCAAGAACGAGGCGTTTTCCACCGGGTCCCAGAACCACCAGCCGCCCCAGCCCAGTTCGTAATAGGCCCACCACGAGCCCATGGCGATACCGAGGGTCAGGAAGACCCAGGCGGCGGTCGTCCAGGGCCGTGACCAGCGCGCCCAGGCGGCGTCAAGCTGGCCGGAAAGCAGAGCGGCGATAGCGAAGGCGAAGGCGACTGAGAAGCCAACGTAGCCCATGTAAAGCAAAGGCGGGTGAATGATCAGCCCGAAATCCTGCAGCAGCGGATTCAAGTCGCGGCCTTCTGCTGCGCCAGGTAACAGGCGGTCAAACGGGTTGGAGGTGAGCAGCACAAAGAGCAGAAAGCCAAAAGCCACCAACCCCAGCGTACCAAGCACGCGTGCCACCATGATTTCAGGCAGTTGACCGGACAGCATGCGGACGGCAAAAGCCCACCAGGCGAGCATCAAAATCCATAGCAGCAGCGAGCCTTCGTGTCCGCCCCAGACGGCGGCAACCCGGTATTGCAGGGGTAGCAGCGAATTGGAGTGCTGCGTGACATAAACCACGGAAAAGTCGTTATTAACGAAAGCGTGGACCAGGCAGGCAAAGGAAAAGGTGATCAGCAAGGCCATTGCCGAGGTCGCCGGGCGGGCCACCGCAACCCAGGCCAGCCGGTTGTTGTGGGCACCGATCAGCGGCAGCGTACCGAGCAGCAGCGCGATGACGGCGGCGAGAATGAGGGCGAAATTACCGAGTTCGGGGATCATGCTTAGTTGCTCGCTTTCGGGGTTTCACCTGCGGATGAGGGCGAAACATGCTTGCTCGCCGCTCTCTCCTGCGCATCATCAACCGCCTGGGCGGCTTCGGGTGGCATGTAGTTTTCGTCGTGCTTGGCCAGTACTTCGGTGGCGTTGAAGCTGCCTTCGGCGGTCAGCTTGCCTTGGGCGACGGCGCCTTTGCCTTCCTTGAAAAGGTCAGGGAGGATGCCTTTGTAATTGACTGGAATATCTTTTTCAGTATCGGTGATGATGAAGGCGATGGTCACGCCATCCGCTTGGCGCTTGATACTGCCTTCCTTGACCAGCCCGCCGATACGGAACAGTTTGTCTTTGGGTGCCTTGCCGGCGGCGACGTCGGTGGGGGTGATGTAGAGCGCAATATTGCTGTTCAGGGCGTTCAAAACCAGAGCGGCGATGATGCCGACGATGGCTAGTGCGCCGACTATCAGGGCGAGTTTCTTGTGACGGGATTTCATTCGGAGGTGTTCCTGTTTTCAGCGCGGATTTGGCGCTTCAAGCGTGAAATGGTGCTGCTTCGATTGCGCAGGACGACAATCGGTTCAATCGCCATGACGAGTGCGGTGGCGCCAAATGAGCCCCAGACGTATAAACCGTAGCCGCCCATGGCGATAAAGTCGGAAAAACTGTTCCAGTGGATCATTTTGGGTCTCCGGCCAGCAGCAGGGTTTTAACCCAGTCGGAATGCCGTTCGCGCTCCAGGATGATGGTGCGCACGCGCATCAGGGCGATGGCGATTGAATACATCCAGAAGCACATGGCCATCAGCAGCATGCCCCAGAGCATGGTGGTGGCCATCGACGACTTGGCCAGATTGATGCTGGAGCCTTGATGCAGGGTATTCCACCACTTCACCGAAAAATAAATGATCGGGATATTGACGACGCCGACCAGCAGCAACAGGCCGCCGGCTTTGTCTGAGCGGCGCGGATCATCAATCGCGGCAGTCAGCGCCATGTAGCCGATGTAGAGGAAGAGCAGGATCAGTTCGGAGGTCAGGCGCGCATCCCAGACCCACCAGGCGCCCCACATTGGCTTGCCCCACAGCGCGCCAGTCAGCAGCGAGAGAAAGGCCATCAGCGCACCGGTCGGTGCCAGAGCCTGCGCCATCATGCCTGACAGCCGGGTGTTGAAGGCCAGACCGATAGCCGCCCAGAAGGCCATGACCAGATAGATGAACATCGACATCCAGGAGGCAGGAACGTGGATGAAAATAATCCGGTAGCCCTCGCCCTGTTGAAAATCCGTCGGTGCGACCAACATGCCGAGCCACAGGCCGGCGATGCCGAAGACGATGGAAACAGCCACAAAGTAGGGAGTCATTGCGCCGGCCAGCGGATAAAACACAGCGGGCGAGGCAAAGCGGTAGAGGTTAAAGCGATCTTTCATTCGAGGGCAATCTTCAGGGCAGCGGCTGCCGCCCAGGGGGCGAAGCCAAGTGAGGCAAAAGTAAGTGCGGCTAACAAGGACAAATGACCTTCCCCCCCGAGACCGGTCACCGTGGCATCAACTGCGCCAGCGCCGAATATTAACACCGGGATGTAGAGTGGTAGAACCAGTAGTGAAATCAGTACGCCGCCACCGCGCAAACCGAGGGTCAGGGCGGCACCAATGGCACCGATGCCGGACAGCGCCGGGGTGCCGATCAGAATCGCCAGGGTGATGGCGACCAGACCTTCGGTCGATAGATCGAACTGAATCCCGAGTATCGGAGCGATCAGGGCCAATGGCAGGCCGGAAACCAGCCAGTGAGCGATCACTTTTCCGGTAACGACCAGGCCAAGGGGGTGCGGCGCCAGCGCCAGTTGCTCCAGCGTGCCGTCGCGGTGGTCGTCGGCAAACAGGCGAGGGAGCGACAGCATGGTGGCGAGCAGCGCGGCGACCCACAAAACGCCGGGGGCGAGCTTGCGCAATAAATCGGGTTCCGGGCCGATACCGAGCGGGAATAGGCTGACGACGATGATGAAAAAGAACAGCGCCGAGACGATATCGGCCTGCCGACGCATGGCGAGTTTGAGATCGCGGCTGATGACCGCTGTGATGATTTTCAGCATTTACGAAAGCCGCAATTCGCGCACCGTGCCAGCCGGAATATCGACGAGCTGATGCGTGGTCATCACCGCCAGACCGCCGCGTTGCAGGTGGCCGGAAATGATGCCGGAAAGCCAGTTGACCGCAGCAACATCAAGCGCCACAAAGGGTTCATCGAGAATCCACAACGGACGCTTTTCCTTGACCAGCCGGGCTAGTGCGACGCGCCGCTTTTGCCCTTGCGAGAGATATTTGCAGGCGAGGTCTTCGCGCCCGGCGAGGCCGACTTGTTCCAGCGCGTCCATCGCCTCGTCTTCGCTGAGGACTTCATCGGCGAGGTGAGCGGCGGCGAGCAGGTTTTCCAGCGGGGTCAATTCTTCCTTGATGGCGTTCAAATGGCCGAGATAACAAAGATCGGCGCGGAATTCGTCGGATTTTATGGTGGCGCCTTTCCAGCGAATTTCGCCGGCTTCTGGCGGCAGCAGGCCGATCAGCATGCGCAGCAAACTGGTTTTACCGGAGCCGTTCTTGCCTTGCAGATAGAGCAGTTCCCCGGCGCCCAGACGAAAGCCGAGGCCGGCGAACAGGCGGCGATCGCCGCGCACGCATTCCAGATTGTCAGCTTCGAGCATTAGGTAGAAAACCGAAATAAATCAGGAGCAAATTATGAGGCCGCAAGTGTACCGGTGGATTGATAGGCGTCAAATAAACGCCGGCAACAAAACGGGAGCAATTGCTCCCGTTGTGGCGACCTGGCGCGGGGCGTTCGGTGAACCTTCTACTGGCTGCCCAGCTTGCCGAGCTTGTCGTTCAGTTTTTTGAGTGTTGCCTGGGTTTCAACGCCGCGATTTTGCAATTCCGCCATGCTGTTCATAAAGTCACCAATCAGATTCTGGATAAAGTGCTCCTGAGTTTCGCTCAAACCAAGGCGGAAAAACGAATTGGCCAGGGTTTCCTGCAAGGCAAGCATGAGGGCGGCGCTTTCTGCACTATCCTGCTCATGAGCATCACGCAAAATCATCAGGGTGTCGGAGACGCTTTCCAGCGCCAGTAAAATCCCCGCCTGACTGCGCCGGTTGGCCTCATCGGTTTCGATGGCCTTGAGCCGCGAATCGACGCTCTGCGCCGCCACCGAGAGATGATCTCTGAGGCGGCCGCAATAGTCAGGATCATGAACCGGCAGGTTATTGATCATCAGTGTGACCCGTTCGAAATTATGCACACCGCGTTTCTTGAACTCGAAAATCCGTCCCAGATCTCGCGCATGATTAATCACTGAAACCTCAAGCGGCAAGTCGACGCCCGTGGCACTGAGCGTTTGCGTGCCCTGCGCCATCCGCGTTTGCACCACACCGTCGAGGCGGTAACGCTGTAGTAGTTCAAGCAAACCCTCGGCGACTTCCCGCGTCGTGTCCCAGGCGATCAGCTTGCTCATAAATTGCAGCAGAATGCCTGTTTCATCCATGCTGGCCATTACCAGCGAGGAGAGATACTCGGCGGCCTCGACCTGCTCAGCCAGCGATGCCTGTTGTTGCACAATGTGCTGCGCCACTTTAAGTTTGCGCAGTACTTCTTCCGGCTCGAAAGGCTTGACGATGAAATCCTCGCCGCCAGCGTCGTAGCCAGACACTCGCGCATCAATTGTGTCGTGGCTGGAGATGAAGGTCAGGGGAATCCGGCTGTAGGCCGGGTCGTCCTTGAGTAGTCGGCAGAAAGTGTAACCGTCCATGCCGGGCAGGCTGACATCGAGCAGGAACATGTCGGGTTTTTCGTTCGCCAGCCGCGTCTGGCATGCTTCGGCGCTGGTAAAGGTTTCGACGGCGCAATCCGCTTCAAGAATCGACTGCAGTACATCAAGAATCATCGGGTCGTCGTCTACGACAAAAACTTTAAATGGATTGCTCATTGAATCCTCCGTGAATGACCTACTAGATAGCGGGATGGTTTACAGAAGCATGGCCGGATGCTTCAGCAAATTGGCGGTAACTCATGTCTGATTTGAGAATATGCCCAAAGAGCCAGTTCTTCAGATATTGATGGACACCGTACATATCCAGATCGCCATCAATGGCCGACATGCTGAGCTCCGCCAGTTTTTCAATAAAAGTCGCATGCTCTCTTTCGTGCGCCTGGATTAGCGGGTAGCCAATTTCTCGCAAATACAATTCTTCGGCTTTGAAGTGGTATTGGGTGTAGTCAAACATTTCGCCCAGCGCCTGGTGAAACGCGTTTTTTGCCTCAAGCGTCTGGGTAGCAGTTTGCGCATTGATACTGCGACGCTGGCAATCTGCCAAATGATTGATGATGCCGATCAATTTCTTGTGCTGGGCGTCCATCTTCGGCATGCCAACACTATAGCTTTCAGACCAGCTGACGTTTTCAAGCGCTACTGGATCGGTCACAGCATGGCTCGCTACGTTGGTTACCGCATTGTTCACTGTATTGGTCTCCGTATTGACTACTACTTCGCCGGCTGGCGCCGCCGTCTGGTTTTGTGAGGCAAGTACTTTGAGTAGTTGGTTGCGCATTTGCTCAATCGATTGTTGAAGTGCATCGACAAGCTCGGCTGTTGCCGAGCCATCGCGCAAGCGCTGCTCCAGCGTTGATACGAGCGCATGAATGTCCGTCATGCCCAGCATGCCGACGCGTCCCTTGAAAGAATGGGCGAGTTTTTCCGCAAGGTCGAGATGATGGTTGGCAATTTCGCCGCGAATTTCGTCAGGGATTTTGTTCGCAGTGTTGATGAAGTCAGTTAGCCAAAATCGATAGCGGTCTTCTTTGCCTTTGAAGCGGGCAAGTGCATTGACGGTATCGATACCGGTCAGTGAATTCAAATTGCCCTCTGCCTCAGCCGGTGCTTGCGGGCTGGCAGCCGGCACCGAGCTTGCCGGCGCTGCCAGGCTGGCTGTTTTTTGCTTGACGACCGGCATCCATCGGGCGAGTGTGCGGTAAAAACCAGGGTTGTCGAAGGGCTTGCCGATGTGGTCATTCATCCCCGCTTCAGCGCTGATTTTCTTTTCATGCTCCATGGTGTGGGCGGTCAGGCCGATGATCGGCAGCTTGCCGAAGGCTGGCGTGCCACGCAGGATCCGGGTTGCCGTCAGGCCATCCATGACGGGCATTTGAACGTCCATCAGGACCAAATCGAAGGCGTCCGGGCCGGAGGCATTCAGAATGTCAATGGCCTCCTGGCCGTTTTCTGCCATCGTCGGGGTGATGCCAACGGCGGCGAGCAGTGCCTCGACAATTTCGCGGTTTAGCGCCTGATCCTCGACCACGAGGAGACGAGCGTTTTCATAGGCGTCCGGCAAGGCTTCCGTGGCGGCTAATTTGTTCATCGTATCCATGGCCTGCAGATCCTGAGTTTGACCTTCGGCAAGCCAGAGTGTGACGTTGAAGGTGGAGCCAACGCCGAGCTGACTGGTGATGCAGATATCGCCGCCCATCATTCTGGCCAGGCGCCGGCTAATGGCCAGCCCCAGCCCCGTGCCGCCATATTTGCGGCTGGTTGAGGCATCTGCCTGGGCGAAGGGCTCAAATAAATGGGCCATGTCTTCCGGGCGCATGCCAATCCCGCTGTCTTCGACGCTGAACTCAAGGCAGAGTCTGTCAGCGTTGCAGGCAATCAATTTGACGTGAACCTTGATGCCGCCCTGTTGGGTAAATTTGATCGCATTGCTGATCAAGTTCAGGAGAATCTGTTCGATCCGTGCCGGGTCGCCGAGCAAGTGATCAGGGACAACCGGGTCAATCCAGTCACTGAGTTTGAGTCCCTTGCTGGCAGCGCGATGGGCCATGATGGAGTTACAGCGGGCAATCAGTTCGCTCAGGCGGAAGTCGATGTGTTCAAACTCAAGGTGACCCGCCGCAATTTTTGAGAGATCCAGCAGGTCGTTGATAATACGATTCAGGTGCTTGCCCGAGGTAATGATCTTGTCCAGATAGTTTTGCTGCAGGGCTTCCTTGCTCATTCCGCGCGCCAGGTTGGCCATGCCGATGACAGCGTTGAGTGGTGTCCGCAGTTCATGACTCATGTTGGCGAGAAACGCATCTTTGCTCTGATCTGCCTGGCGAGCGGCTTCCAGCGCGGCGGAAAGTTCGCCGGTACGTTGGCTCACCAGTGCCTCCAGATTCTCTCTTTGATCCTCAAGTTGCTGCTTGATTGCCTTGCGCACGGTAATGTCTTCCATGATCGCGACAAAGTGCGAGGTATTCCCCTTGGCATCAAAAACCGGGCCGATCGTGGTTTCTTCCCAGAACAGGTCGCCGTTCTTGCGCCGACTGCGCTTTTCTCCCCGCCACTCGTGACCGGCGAGAATGGTTGCCCACAGCTCGTTATAAATATCGGCAGTGCTTTCATCGGCCTTTAAAAGGCGCGGGTGCTGACCAATTACCTCATCAAAACTGTAGCCGGTGATGGTGGAAAAGCGCGGATTGACGTACTCAATGATGCCTTCCCGGTTGGTGATGATGATGGGCAAGGGGCTTTGTTCGACGGCCTGCAAAAGCTTGTTGGCCTTTTGTTCGGCGTTGTAACGCTCGGAGATGTCGGCATAAATCCAGATGCTGCCTTCGTGAGGCTGATCAGGGTCAATGACGCAGCCGTTGAGGGCACCGGGGAAGGGGCTGCCATCTTTGTGCTTGAAAATGGTTTCGGTGCCATAGTTGCGGTTGCCACCGAGCGCGCGATAGGCTTCTCTGCCGATTAACTCAAAGCTCTCATGCGATTTGTAAAATCTGGCGGAGGATGCGCCGATTAATTCACCGGGGCCGTAGCCAAAAATTTCTTCAAAGCGCCGGTTGCAGGAAACGACACGTCGATGCTTGAGATAAACGATGCCCACCATCGCATTGTTGAAAATGGTCTTGTATTGCGCCAACAGCTTTTGTTCTTCGCGCAACTTTGGCTGTGCGCGTTGCCAGCGAATGAGCAGGGCGCCAACGGTGATCAGCAACAGCACCATAATGTCCAGTGCGATCCAGAAGCTGGTCCGCAGGAATTCAGCAAAGACCGCCGGCTGTTCCAGTTCGATGGCGAGAAACCACTGGTGGAGTTGGGTGGTCAGGTTGCCGATTGCCTCGTCACTCAGCAGAAACTTGGGCGCCCAGTCGGAAAGCAGCACCCAGAGCAGTAGCAAACCGGCGTAGCCGGCAACGATCTTCAGGATAAGTGGACGGCAGGATGGTTCTGACGGCTGTTCCGGCGGCATGGAGACTTGTCCCAAGATTGACTGAAGCACGAGGATCCCTTGGCATTTGGTCGGGCCAGGAGGGGGAAGCATACTATCAGTATTCCAGAACCTCAATTAGCCGTGTAAACCCGGTGCCCAGCGTCAAGGCAGCGTGCGCCCGAAGGATTTTCACGCTCGCAGAATGCTTGCGGTCAACGGCCAAAAGCGCCCGATTTTTAATGTCGCTGCATTTGCTGCGAGAGCAGCACGTCGGCCTGGATGATCTGGAGATGCTCGATCAGTACGTGGCTGGCGCAGTGAATGGCGTCGAGTTGTTGCGCTAGTCGTGTGGCGTCGCCCGTATCTTTCAGGATAACCAGTTCGTTTGCCAGTTGATGAATGTGCGCGTGTACCGGCTCAATGGCCGCAAAGCTATCCAGGTGCTTGTGGCGCTGGCCGTTGGGGCCGTAGTACCAGGCGCCGAAACGGCAACTGCGGTGGCTGTCGGTAGGGGCGCTGAGCAGACCACTGGCATCGGTCAGAAAAGCTTCAAATTTGCTCATCCAGCGCTGGTGGTCAATTTCGGCAACCAGCATCGGCAGGTCTTCGCGCGCCCACTTGAAGGCGGCGATTGAACTCCATAGCGGTGGCGGGATGAAGTTTTTGATCCATAGCGGCAGGTCAGCGCCGGGCATCGGGCGGGCAATGCCGAAGCCCTGCGCCAGGTCGCAACCAAGTTGCAGCAGAACCATGCCGTGCTCCGGTGTTTCAACACCTTCGGCAATAACGTGGCGGTCAAAGGCCTTGGTCAGACCGATGACACCTTCGACAATAGCCATGTCGTCGGGATCGTCGAGCATGTCACGGACGAAAGATTGATCAATTTTGAGCGTATCGGCGGGCAGGCGGCGGAAATAGGTGAGCGACGAGTAGCCCGTGCCGAAGTCGTCGAGGGCAAAGCTGACCCCCAAGGCGCGGCAGGCGGCGAAAATATCGGCAGCCATGGCCATGTCGTCGAGCGCAGCTGTTTCGAGAATCTCCAACTCCAGGCAATGGGGCGCGACCAAGGGATAGGCGGCAAGCAATTGGGCGAGTTTGGGGACAAAATCGCTGGATTGCAGGTGGGCGCCTGAAATATTGACGCTCAGGACGGTCTTGAGACCGCCGGCCTGCCAGGCTTCGAGTTGCTTGAGGGCCGCCTCCACCACCCATTCTCCCACCTTGATATCCATCTCGCTGCCTTCGATCGCTGGCAGAAAAAGCCCGGGGGCGAGCAGGCCCTGCTCCGGGTGTTGCCAGCGGATCAGCGCCTCGGCGCCGATGACGCGGCCTTCGCGCATATTGACCTTGGGCTGGTAATGCAGCACAAATTCGTTATTGCTCAGCGCCTGGTCAATGCGGCTGACTTCGTCACGCCGCGCGCGGGCGCGGCGGTCGCTCTCGGGGTCGAACAGGTGGTAACGATTGCGCCCGGCCTGTTTGGCAACGTACATCGCCTGGTCGGCATGGCGCAGCAGCGTGTCGGCGTCGGAGGCGTCAATCGGGTAGAGCGTAACGCCAATGCTGGCCGAGATATGGATGCTGGTGCCATTCACCGCAAAGGCGGTCGCCAGCACAGTGAGCACGCGGCTTACTGCATGATCACACTCATGCACGTCGTCGATTTCGGAAAATAGCAGGACGAACTCGTCACCGCCCAGGCGCGATACCGTATCGCCCGCCCGCACACATTGGCGCAGCCGTTGCGCCACTTCGATCAGCAGTCGGTCGCCGGCGCTATGACCATGCTCGTCGTTGACTGGCTTGAAGCCATCGAGATCGAGGTAGCAGACGGCAAGAATTTTGCGGTCACGCTCGGTCTTGACCATCGCCAGTTGCAAGCGGTCGGCGAGTAGCATGCGGTTGGGCAACTGGGTCAGCGGATCAAAATGCGCCAGGTGTTCGAGGCGCTGCTGGTGCTGCTTGATCAGTGTGATGTCGGAAAAGATGGCGACAAAATGGCTGATCTGGTCGCTGTGGTCGTGCACCGTGGAGAT
This sequence comes from Rhodocyclaceae bacterium, assembly GCA_028687645.1. Taxonomy (GTDB): domain Bacteria; phylum Pseudomonadota; class Gammaproteobacteria; order Burkholderiales; family Rhodocyclaceae; genus Azonexus. The sequence continues at coordinate 4,410 of JAQTZQ010000037.1, read as the reverse complement.
GGTGAGTTGTTCGACAAAAATTTCGCCGGATTTTTTGCGGTTCCATACCTCACCCCGCCAGAAGCCAACGCTGCGAATGGTGCTCCACATGGTTTTGTAAAACTCGGCGTCGTGGTGGCCGGATTTGAGCAGGTCGGCGGCCCGGCCAACGGCCTCTTCGCGCGGGTAACCTGTCAGCTCACTGAAGGTGGAATTCACTTCGACGATAATCCCCTTGGCATCAGTGATCATGATCCCTTCGTGGGCATTGTCGAAAACGCTGGCCGCCAGGCGCTGCCGTTCCTCCGCCAGCAAGCGCTGGGAAATGTCCTGCGAGACGCCGAAGAGAGCCGGTTCGCCATTCCAGTGCCCCATGACGATGCGGGTTTCCACCGGCAGCTGGTGACCATCGGCGTGCAGCAGGGAGAGTGGGCAGGTGGTGCGCTTGCCGGCAATCATTTCGCTGACCACCTGTAGCGCAAGTTCATGGCTTTCTGGCGGGTGGAGCGTAACAATCGGCTGGCCAATCAGGGTTTGCGGCGCATAACCGAGTATGTCGGTAACGGCATTGTTGTGATGCAGGATGTTGCCCTGTTGGTCGAGGACAAAAAAGAAATCGCGCAGGCTGTTGAACAGCCCGCTCAGGTTTTCCTGCTGGCGTTGGGCTTCTTCTTGCGCCTTCAGGCGGGCCAGTGTCTGGCCGAACAAGTGGGCCAGCGCCTGCGTGGCGATAGAGGTGGTGGGTGAAATCGCATGTGCCCGTTTGCTGGCGAGATTGATGCAGGCGATCGCTTTTCCGGCCAGCACGATCGGCAGGATGACCAGACACTGAATGCCTTCGCTTTTCAAGTGCTCCTGGGCGATGAAATGCAGGTCAGAGCAGCGTTCGTTGGCATTGATGCAGCCGCAAATCTGCTCGCCCCGCTGGATTGCCCGGGCATGTTCGGAGTCTGCTGGATAGTGGCGGACGGCCTCGACAAAACTGGCTGAAAGTCCTTGATGAGCAACCAGGTGGAAGCCGCCAGCGATAGCGTCGCAGGTATAAATGCCGCCGCAGTCGAGCTCGGGTGCCCTGAGCGCCATTTCCAGCATGCTGGCGAGCAGGGTATCGCGCGGCACGCCGGCGGCCATCGCCCGGCCCAGTTCGTTCTCGATTTCAAGGCGTTGGGCAGCTGCCTTGGCTTTGCTGATGTCGATGACCGTAACAATGGCTACCGCTTGGCCAAAATAGGTACCGGGGTGGAGCCGCACACAAAACGGAAAGACCATGCCCTGGGCGTTACGCCCCCAAAATTCGAGGTTGGCGGGTTGGCCGGCGATGGTTTGCGCCAATATGCGCTCTATCGCGGTCAGGTCGTTTAATTCGGGGGCGGCCATCGCGGTATAGCGTTTGCCGATCAGGGCATCGCGTGCGTAGCCGGCGATCCTCTCGGCACCGCGATTGACATCAAGTGCAATGCCATCGGCGTTGATGACAAAAATTGCTTCGCTGGTGCTGTTGAAAATGCCTTGAAAGGTGGTCAGGCTGGCTTCAATTTGTTGGGTATTGCGCTGGTGCAAAATGACCATGGCGGCCATCTGGCTGGCGAGGTTGAGCTGGTTTTGCTGTTCTTCGGTGGGAAGACTGGCTTGGGCCTGATAGGTGGCGAAGGTACCAATGACTTCGCCTTGCGGCCCGAAAATCGGTTCGGCCCAGCACGCTGAGATGCCGATATCTTCACCGATTTCCCTGAAAGTGACGCTGTTTGGGTCGGTGAAAATATCCTTGATTTGCACTCGTGTCTGGCGGAAAGCGGCGGTGCCAGAGGCGCCGGCGTTGTCGGCAATCGGTAGTCCGTCGAGTGCCGCCTGGGCCGCTTCCGAGAGGTTGGGGGCGGCACCAAGGCGAAGCTGGGTGCCGTCGTCCGACACCAGCAGAATGGAGCACAACATGCCGGGGAGCTCGGCTTCTGCCGAGAGGACAATCAGTTCGAGCAGGTTTTCCAGCCGCTCGCCACGGATCAGTCCGGCAAAAGCGGCATTGCGCATCAGCGTGGCTTCTTCGGCGCGCTTGCTGTGCGAGATGTCGCGGGCAAAACCAACGGTGCCCATGATCTGGCCATCGGCTGAGCATACCGGGGCCTTGTAGGTTTCGTGCCAGACACGCTGGCCGTGGAGGGTGATTTGTTCGATGAAAACGTTGTTTTTGCCACTGGCCATGACGGCGCGGTCGTCAGCTCGGTAATGGGCGGCAAGTTCCGGGGTGAAGTAGTCGAGATCAGTTTTGCCGATCAAGGATTGGTTGTCGGGGGCGTTGACGGCCGCAGAAAAATGGCGGTTGACCGCGAGGTAGCGCGACTCGGTATCTTTGAGCCAGACCAGGTAGGGAAAGTTGTCAAGCAAAGCGCGCTGGTAATACTCATTTTGCGTCAGTGTGGTTTGCTGGGTAACACGGTCGCTGAGTGCGTCGTCAAGCAGATCAATTTCGAGCAGCCGCATCAGGCAATGTTCGGTGAGCAGGCCAAGCAGATGATGGTTGTGGTCGACCACGACCAGGTGGCGAAAACCGGCGTCGAGCATGCGCAGGGCAGCATCGGTCAGGGAGCTGTCGCCAGCGATGGTGGTGACGGGGGCGGACATGACTTCACCGAGTCGCGGGTTGCCCGGCGCGGCGAGGTAGAGGCGAACGACATCGCCTTCGGTAACAATGCCAATCGGGCGCTTGCCATCAACGATCACGCAGCAGGTGAGGCGCACCGCCTCCATTGCGGTCAGTGCTTCTTCCAGCGTGGCGGAGGCCGGCAGGCGGGGAAAGTTGCGCTCCATGAGCGCGTCCACATTGTTGAGCTGACGAAAAAAATCAAGGCCGAGGTGGCGGCGAATGTCGCTCTCGGCGACGATGCCGAGCGCGCGGCCCTCATCGTCGGTGACGACCAGATGGCGGATGCCGTGACGGGCCGCGTCGCGGTAAGCTTCACGAAAATCGCAATCGGCGCTGACGGTATGCACCGGTGTGGTCATGATGCTGGTAATCGGCAGGGCATGGGCGCTATGCTGGCGCATGGCGTGCATCATGTCGCCTTCGGTCACAATACCGAGTACTTTGTTGCGGTCAACGACGATAACGGACGAAATTTTTGCATCGACCATCAACTGCGCCGCTTCGGCCAGAGTGGCAGAAGGCGTAAGGCGATCCGCGCGATGAGATATGAGTTGGGCGACAGTGGGCATGCGCGGATGTTACTTTAGTCTTAAGCGGTGGGGGTGGGGATTGACCGGGGGCGATGATGATTAAAGACCCGTATCGCCAGCCAGAATTTAACGTTTTGTCACAATCTGAATTATAGGGGGATAGTGCTGGGGATGGCCGATATTGGAAGCTTGGTAATTTCTGCCCATTTTGTGGCGCCGCGCCTTGAGCAAGTCGCGCTGTGTTTGCAACGGCCACCGGTGGCTCGGGTATTTGTTGGCCAGTTGCCGGAGGCCGCATGCAAGATGATTCCCTATTTTTATGCCCTCTGTGCCGAAGCGCAGCGGGCGGCGGCTGAGGCTGCGCTGGTGGCGGCTGGAGCGCTTGAGGCGCGGGTGGTGGATGATCGCGCGCTATGGCTGGAGTGTTTGCATGAGCATTTGTGGCGCTTGCTGATCGATTGGCCGCAGGCGCTGGGGCTGGCCGATGCGCGGGAGGATTTTGTCGCTTGGCGTAATGGGCGGCAGCAGGAGGGTTTGTTGGCGCTGAGCAGTGCGGTGGTCGACAAGGCTTTGAATGGCGGGGTGATCAAAAAATGCCGCGAAAAGCTGGTTGACCGTAATGATTTGCCGTCTGGCTTGCCGCCAAGTATGAATGCGGCCAAATTTTTATCATTTTGGCGCGGTGAAGCGGATAGTCTGCCGGACTTGCAGTATCCAGAGAGCGTGGCGGCAGCTTTTGCGCGGCGCGTCAGTGAATTGCAATGGGCGCTGGCTGGTTTGCTGGGCGAGCAGCGTTTTCCGCTGGATGCTGCCGGCAGCGAGGGTTGGGGCGTAGGCCAATGTTTGACGGCGCGCGGGGTGCTGACGCATGCGGTGCATGTGCTCGATGAGCGGGTGGCAAAATACCAGGTGTGGGCGCCGACCGATCGTTACTTTGCCAATGCCGAGGCGCTAACGGCTTTGTTGGCCGCAGACGAATGGCCGGATATTGAAGCAGCGCGGCGCGGCTTGCGGCTGGCGGTGCTGGCGCTGGATCCCTGCCTGCCTTTTGAAGTGGAGATGAGTCATGCATGAAATGTCGCTGGCCGAAGGAATTTTGCAACTGGTCGAGGACACGGCGCGGCGTGAACAGGCCAAAACGGTGAAGACCATTGTGCTGGAAATTGGTCGCCTTTCAGCGGTCGAGCCGGAGGCGCTGAAGTTTTGCTTCGCGGCGGTGACTCGTGGCAGTATCGCGCAGGATGCGACGCTGGAAGTGAT